>DASULG010000421.1:0-7718 GCA_036278335.1 Pedococcus sp. | reverse complement strand
GTGGGACTGCACAAGTCGACGATGAGCCGCAACATCACGGTCCTGGAGAGCCTCGGCCTGCTCGAGCGCGGGCCCGACCCCAGCGACGCGCGCGCCCGGCTGCTGCGGCTGACGCCCACCGGCCGCACCCAGGTGCAGCGCTCCCGTGCGGGCCGGCGCCAGCGCCTGGCCGACGAGATGGCCGGCTGGTCCCGCGCAGACCTCGAGCAGCTCGCGGCCCTGCTCAAGCGGCTCAACGACCAGCTGCCCTAGCAGCCGCAGGACGGTCACGGCCCGCCCTGACGATTTTAGTTGCGTGACACAACCAATCTCTTCTATGGTTGCGCTCAGCAACTATTAGGAGGGTCCCATGGCAACCACCGGTCCGAGCCGCTCGGACGAGGCAGCGGCCCTGCTCGGCGCAGTGAGCCGCCTGGTCCGCACATCACGGTCCATCAGCCACCGCCGGACCCAGTCCCTCGGTCCCAGCGGCACGCCGTACGCCGTGCTCAAGACCCTCGCCGGCTGCGACGCCCGCCCCGGGGACCTCGCCGCCGCCCTGTCGGTCAGCCCTCCGTGATCTCGCGCGGTGGTTGCCATGGGCCCTCCTAATAGTTGCTGAGCGCAACTATAGAAGAGATTGGTTGTGTCACGCAACTAAAATCGTAAGGGCGGGCCGTGACCGTCCTGCGGCTGCTATGGCAGATGGTCGTTGAGCCGCTTGAGCAGGGCCGCGAGCTGCTCGAGGTCTGCGCGGGACCAGCCGGCCATCTCGTCGGCCAGGCGCTGGCGCCGGCCGGCACGGGAGCGCTGCACCTGGGTGCGGCCGGTGGGCGTCAGCCGCAGCAGGCGGGCGCGCGCGTCGCTGGGGTCGGGCACGCGCTCGAGCAGGCCGAGGCTCTCCAGGACCGTGATGTTGCGGCTCATCGTCGACTTGTGCAGCCCCACGGCCTCTGCCAGCTCGGCGGCCCGGACCCCGGCGGGCCGGCTCTCGCCCAGCTCGAGGACGTTGGCCAGCACGGCATACCCGGCAGCGTCGAGGTCGGGGTGGACCTCGCCGGCGAGCCGCGCCGACGACGCCCGGGCCCGCCGCAGGAACCGGGTCAGCTCCCGCTCGACCGCGGCGCCGGCATCGGCGCTGGCGTCGGCTGCTCTGGTCACGGGCCGAGCCTATGCGGAGGCGTGGACCCCCGGCGCGTACTTGGGCACCCGGAAGGTCACCTTCGTGCCGGCGCCCGGCGCGGTCTCGACCACGAGACCGAAGTCGTCGCCGTAGACCTGCCGGAGGCGGGCGTCGACGTTGCCCAGCCCCACGCTCTGGGAGTCCGTCTGCCCATCGAGGACCCGGCGGATGGCCTCGGGGTCGGAGCCGACGCCGTCGTCCTCGATGCTGATCTCGGCGTCGGAGCCCATGTCCCTGGCGACGATGTTCACCCGGCCCCCGCCCTCCTTGCGGGCGAGCCCATGGCGCACGGCGTTCTCGACGATGGGCTGGATCGCGAGGTAGGGCACCGTCACCGGCAGGACCTCCGGGGCGATCATCAGCGAGATCCGCAGCCGGTCGCCGAAACGGGCCTGCTCCAGCGTGAGGTAGCGCTCCACGTTGCGCAGCTCCTCGGCCAGCGTCGTGAAGGCGCCGCCGCGACGCAGCGCGTACCGGGTGAAGTCGGCGAACTCCAGGAGCAGCTCGCGGGCGCGCTCGGGGTCGGTGCGCACGAAGGAGGCGATCGCCGCCAAGGAGTTGTAGATGAAGTGCGGGCTGATCTGCGCCCGCAGGGCGCGCAGCTCGGCCTCCATGGTGCGGGTGCGCTCGCGCCCCAGCTCGGCCAGCTCGGCCTGGGTGGAGACCCAGCGCGCGACCTCCTCGGCCGCCCGTGCCAGCCCGGCGGAGGCCTGCGGACCGTATGCCGCGATGGCGGCCACGACGCGCTCCTCGGCGACCACCGGGGCGATCACCGCCGTCTTGACGGGGCAGTCAGGGTCCGGGCACGCCACCGCCTCCGGGCCCAGCACGATGGTGCGCCCGGTCGCGAGGACCTCCTCCGCGTCCCGCCGGGCGTGGTCGCGATGGTGCTCGGCGGCCCCGTCCCAGGCGAGCAGGGCCACTGGGTCACAGACCGCGATCGCCGGGCTGCCGAGCAGGGCGCGCAGGTGCTTGGCGGCGCGCGCCGTGCCCTCCGGGGTCAGGCCGTCCTGGAGGTGGCGGGACGCGAGGGATGCCGTGTGCAGCGTCGCGTGGGTGGCGTGGTCGACGTCGGAGACGAAGCCGCGCGTGCCACGACGGCCCTGCCGGAGCAGTCGCACCAGTCCGAGGACCAGCAGGAACGCGCCAGTGACGACGATCGCGGTGGGGAGGTGGAAGCTGCCCGACACAGGGCGAACTCTAGGCTGCTGCCCGTGTCGGATGTACTCACGTCGCTCAACGCGCTCGCCGCCCTCCCGGGCGTGCCCGAGCAGACCGCCGCCGCCCGCGAGGCCTGCACCCAGCTGCGCTGGCACGAGGCCCTGCGGCGCCGGATCCCCGAGGCTGCGGCCGAGTCGCGGGTGCGAGGCGCCCAGGCCAGCGCGGCCCTCGAGGGCGCCAACCTGCCGGTGGACGTGGTGCGTGACCTCATGCGCGGGGCCCGGTCCTGGCCCGAGCGGCTCGACCCGGTGGAACAGGTCGCCAAGGGTGTGGTGCTCGCCACCGCCGAGACCGAGCACATCGGCCCCATGGTGCTCACGGCGCCGCTGCAGGCGCTGGCCCGCCTGCACACGGCGGCCGCAGCACCGCTGACCGAGCCTGCGCGGCTCGGGCGGCCCCGGCAGGCGGGGGAGGAGTGCGCCGAGTTCGTGGACCTCGGGCCCGCTCCTGACCCGGAGGCGGCCCACGAGCGCCTCGCGGGGGTGGTCGAGGTGCTGCTCGCGGGCCAGGGCGTCCCCGCCGTGGTCGTCGCGGCCCTGGTGCACGCGGAGATCGCCCATGCCCGCCCGTTCGCCCGAGCCAACGGTGCGGTCGCCCGGGCCCTGGAGCGTGCGGTCCTGAAGGCCACAGGCCTCGACCCAACTGGTGTCGTGGTGCCGGAGGTCGGGCACGGAGCCCAAGGTGGGCCGGCCTACCTCGGCGCCCTCGCGGCATACGGCACGGGGTCGCCAGAGGGGGTTGCCCTCTGGCTGGGCCACTGCTCGCAGGCCATCGTCGCCGGCGCCGAGGAGGGCCTGCGGATCTGCGATGCGGTGCGCGCAGGCCGCCTCGGCTGAGCGCAGCGCTGCCCGCCGTGTCCGAAAAGTCAAGACTTACCTTTGCCGCTCCGCAGGAGTAGACAGGGAAGTGGATCGACTGACGAGAGTCCGACGACCACCGTGAGCAAGTCGGGCACCCACGCGCGGGCAGTCCACTGGTTGGACCGATCGTGACGGGCTTGTCCCGGTGCGACATATGAGATTTCACGCTTGGTAACCCGAGGCGACTCACGGCCGATGGCACCCCGCTTGCGGGGTGCCATCTCGGTGTGCGGCGCAGACATGCGCCGTGTCCGGGGGAGGCGGGGCGCCGTTTCCCAGGGGAGGCCGCGCGGGGATGTGGGCGTGTCGCGCAGATCGTCCTGCTTCGCCCCATCGATAACCGCGTGTGATGCACTCCATCGGGCTATTGACAGAAAGGTTGGCCCGCAGAGTTGCTTTCGACCGTGCAAAGGTCCACCATTGCATTGCTCGCTCCCCCTCGGGGTCGAGCGAGCCGGCGCACCAGCTCCTCCCCCCCGGAGCTTGGCGCGTCGACGGCCCCGGTTGTCCCCCCGACCGGGGCCGTCCCCTTTTCTCCGGCGTTTGGTGCTGCCATGTGCTGCCCTTGTGCTGCCACGGTCACCCGGTAGGGCGCACCCCTGCACGCTGGTCCGGCCCCGTCCACACCGGCCAGCCCGGCAACCACGCCGTCCACAGGCGGTCCGCGGCCGCTGTCTGCCGCGGGCCGTCCGGGCGAGCGTTGCCTCATGGCACCTGAGCGGACGTCCCCTCCCCACGCGGTCCTGGGCGTGCTGGGCAGCTCTGGCGGTCTCGGCGCCTCGACGCTGACCGCGGCCCTTGGGCTGGCGGCCGCCCGCGACAGTGGGCCGGTCGTCTGCGTCGATGGCCACTTGGGCTCGGGCGGCCTGGACGTCACCGCCTGCGTGGAGCACCAGGCTGGTCTGCGCTGGGGTGACCTGGCTGGTGCCAAGGGCGAGATCGACGGCCAGGCCCTGATCTCGTCCCTGCCGCGGTGCGGCGGGGCTCGCGTGCTGAGTGCTGGCCCGTTGGGCTCCCCAGCGCCCCCGGCCCCGGTCGTGCGAGCGGTGCTTCGCGCCCTCCGCCCGCAGGCGGCCCTGACCCTGCTGGACCTCCCGTCGGACGCCGCCGGAGACGTGTTCCGCGAGAGCTGCGACGCGCTCGTCCTCCTCACCGGCGTCACGGCGCGCCACCTTGCCGACGCGCAGGCGGCCACGGCGCTGGCCATGCGGTCCTGCCCTGACGTCTGGCTGGTCGTTCGCGGAGGGCCGCGCGGGGCCGGACTGCCCGAGGGCATCGCGGCGCACCTCGACCTGCCGCTGCTGGCCCGCTGGCCCGACGACGCGCGGGTGGCTCTGGACGCCGAGCGAGGCCGGCCGCCCGGCGAGAGTCCCCGCTCGAGGCTGGCCGGCGTGTGCGAGACGGTCCTCAGCGGCGTCGCGCTGCGGCCCTCGCGCTCGCCAGGGGCTGGGGTGGCCCGATGAGCATCGGCACGGGCATCAGGGACCGGATCCTGCGCGGCGAGGTCCCTGATCCGTCGGGCCTCGCTGAGGTGGTGGAGACCGAGGCTGTCCGGCTGGGCAGCGCGGGCGCCGACCTGGCCCGCTCGGAGCTGGCCGCCGACCTGCTCGGAGCGGGGCCCCTCGAGCCGCATCTGGCCGACGCCAGCGTCACCGACGTCCTCGTCAACGGCGACGGCGCGATCTGGGTCGACCGGGGTCGGGGCCTCGAGCGGGTGGCCGACACGGGCCTCGGTCCGGAGGCGGCGCGACGGCTCGCGGTGCGACTGGCGGGCCAGGCGGGGCGGCGGCTCGACGAGAGCCAACCGTGGGTGGACGGGCTGCTTCCGGGCGGCGTCCGCCTGCACGCCGTGCTGCCGCCGATCGTGGACCGGGGAGCGCACCTGAGCCTTCGTGTGCCGCGCCAGGCCAGCTCGAGGCTGGCGGACCTGCAGGCGACGGGCATGTTCGGCGCTGAGACCGGCGAGCTGCTGAACCGCCTGGTCGAGTGCCACGTCTCCCTGCTGATCACGGGCGGCACGGGCAGCGGCAAGACGACACTGCTCGGTGCCCTGCTTGCCGAGGTGCCCGACAACGAGCGCATCGTGCTGGTCGAGGACGTCCGCGAGCTCGCCGTCGCCCACCCCCACGTGGTTCGCCTGCAGGGCCGCTCGGCGAACGTCGAGGGCCGGGGTGAGGTGACCCTCGTGCAGCTGGTCCGGCAGGCCCTGCGTATGCGCCCCGACCGCCTGGTGGTCGGGGAGGTCCGCGGGGCGGAGGTGCGCGAGCTGCTCGCCGGGCTCAACACCGGGCATGAGGGCGGGTGCGGCACCGTGCACGCCAACAGCCCGGGGGACCTGGTGGCCCGCATGGAAGCCCTCGGTGCCCTCGCCGGGCTGGGGCGCGCCGCCGTCCAGGCCCAGCTCGCCAGCGCGGTCCAGGCGGCCGTCCATGTGCACCGGACGCCGCACGGCCGGCGCGTCGAGTCCCTCTCCGTGCTGGTCAACGGCGAGCACGGTCCGTCCGTCGCCTCGGCCCTGGTCTGCGCGACCGGCGAGCGCGGTCCGGGCTGGGGGCAGCTCTGCCGACTCCTCCAGCCTGAGGCGGGCCGGCCATGACCCTCCTGGTCGCGCTGGCCGTCCTCGCCGTGCTGGTCTGTCCGTCCCGCCCGCCGGCAGGGCTCATGGGTCCGGATGACCGCAGGGGAGGGGGTCAGCGAGTGGCCAACCGGGGTGATGCCCGGTCGCGGACCCTGCTCTCCCGGGCACGGGGTGGTCTCGCCGGCCGCCAGGCGTCGAGCGCCGAAGGTCTCGCCGACCTCGTGGAGCTCCTGGTGCCGTCCCTGCGCGCCGGAGCCGCGCCACACGAGGCCCTGCGCATTGCCACCCTCGTCGTCGGTGACCGGGCGGGACTGTCCGGGCTGACGCAGGCCCTGCGATCAGCCGCCGAGGCGGGCGGGCCCCTGGGTGAGGCGTGGGCGGGTGAGTCGGCGCAGTCGGGACGGCTGCCGCGGCGCGAGCTGGACTTCCTCGCCCGGGCGTGGACGCTCAGCGAGGAGACCGGGGTGCCCCTGGCCGAGGCGCTCGCGACCGCGGCCCGAGTGATGCGGGCCCGGCAGGCCGCCGAGCGGTCCCTGGCTGCGGCCACGGCTGGGGCCAGGGCGTCCATGGCGGTATTGGCGCTGCTGCCCGCGGCGGGGCCTGCCATCGGGCTGCTCTTCGGGTTCAGTCCGCTTGGCCTCTACACCGGCTCCCCGGCGGCGGCGGCCTCGGTCTTCACCGGTGTGCTGCTCGGGCTGGCCGGCTTGGCCTGGAGCCGTTCGATCCTCCGCCGTGCCATCAGACCGCAGGTCGTCTCGTGACCGCCGCAGTCGTGGTCGTCGTCGCCGCCCTCGCTGCCGCGCTGTGGCCAGACCGCCCAGATCTCACGAGGCGTCGCGCGCTCGTGGGTCCACAGCCGCGGTGGTCGCCGGCCGGGGTTTCCCGCCCCGGCGTAGCCAGCAGGCGGCAGGCGACTCGGCGGGCCACCCCGCACGACGTGGCCGACGCGCTCACCCTCCTCGCGCTCGCCCTGCGCTCCGGCATGGGCCAGTCGGAGGCGCTCGAACGGGTTGCCCACCTCTCGGAGGGGCCCGTGGCAGCTCACCTGCGCGCCGTCACGGCCGCCCTGCGGTGGGGTCGGCCCTCCGGCGAGGCCTGGGCGTACGCGCCGGCCGTCTGGAGCCCAGCCGCCATGGCGTGGCAGGTGGCCGAGAGGGCCGGAGCGGGCCCCGCACAGCTGATCGAGGACGCGTCGTGGCGGATTCGCGAGCGTGAGGACCGCCGCCTCGAGACGGCGGGCGCCCGAGCCGGCGTGCGCCTCGTGCTCCCGCTCGGCCTGGCGTTCCTGCCGGCGTTCGCGTGCACCGCGGTAGTCCCGGTGGTGCTTGCCCTGGGGCAGAGCGTTCTCGGCCCATGAGGACCGAGTGGGTGTCGGCAGCGTGCCGGCGGAAAGGGGAAGGCAATGACACAGCGGATGAGGTACCTGCGGGGCAGGGCCCGGTCGGTCGTGGCCACCGGCTCGGCCGGGATGACCACGGCGGAGTACGCCGTCGGCACTCTCGCGGCGGTGGCTTTCGCTGCGGTGCTGATGGTGGTGGTCAAGTCCGGGCCGGTGAAATCGGCCCTGGCGAGCGTGATCACCACAGCGCTCGGGATCGGGTCGTAGCCCGGGATCGGGGCATGGCGACGGCGGAGTTCGCCGTCGCCATGCCAGCGGTGGTGCTCGTGCTCGCCCTCTCCCTCTCGGCGCTCGCGGCCGGACTCGACCAGATCCGCTGCGTCGACGCCGCCCGTGCCGCGACCCGGCTGCTTGCGCGGGGAGAGACCGATGGCGCCGCGCGGAGGGCTGGGGAGGCGCTGGCGCCTGACGACTCGGAGCTGGTGGTCTCCGTCGATGCGACGCTGGTGCGGGTGAGGGTCACTGCCCCTGCGCCGTGGGCGCTGCGGTGGCTGGGGC
>DASULG010000420.1:0-7847 GCA_036278335.1 Pedococcus sp. | reverse complement strand
AGTTCGCCGACCGCATCCCCGTCGGGACCTGACCCGAGGTACACCTCGCCCGAAGCCCCGCCCGGAGGCGCAGACCGCTCGACGACTCCGGTCTGGCGCGAGACAGCGCACCGGAGGAAAGTGGGAAGCAGGAAATGGGGGCGGCCTTGGCCCAACCAAGAACGAGGCCCCGATGACACCAATACCCCGCCGCGTCGCTGCGTTGGCAACCGTGAGCGTCGTTGCCATCACCCTGCTCGCCCCCTCCTCCCCCGCCACTGCGTTGCCCTCTGCCCGCGGCGCGGCCGCTTCCACAGGCATCGCTGCCAGTGCGGACCGGGACGCCACGACGGCGGCTCTGCGTGCGGCCATGCAGGCCGTTGTCGACGCGGGAGCCACCGGCGTGAACGCCCTGATCGACCAGGGGGACGACGTCACGCGCCTCGCTGTCGGACGTGCCCGTCTGAACCCGGAACGTCCGCTTCACACCGGGGACCAGGCGCGGGTCGGCAGCATCACGAAGACCGTGATGGCCGTCATCGCACTCCAGCTCAAGCGTGAGGGCAAGCTGGCTTTCGATGACACCATCGAGAGCTGGCTGCCAGGGCTGGTCCCCGGCGGTTCCGCGATCACCCTCCGGATGCTCCTCAACCACACCAGCGGGGTCTTCAACTACACCGACGACCCCGACTTCTTCGCAGCCGCTCTGGCCGACCCCTACCGTCGTTGGAGCCCCCGCGAGCTGATCGGCTTCGGCGTCTCGAACCCGCCGGTGTTCCCACCGGGGACGAGCTGGTCCTACAGCAACACCGGCTACATCCTGCTCGGCCTGGTGCTCCAGAAGGCCTCCGGCCAGTCGATAACAGATCTGGTGCAGCGGCGTGTGACCCGGCCGTTGCACCTGAGGAACACGTACTTCGCGACCAGCGCCCCCTTCCGGGGGCCGTACGCTCACGGCTACGCACCACCTGGCATCTTCGGTGACGGCTACACCGACACCTCCCGCTGGACCCCGACCTGGGCCTGGGCCGCCGGGGCGTTGGTGTCCAACACGACCGATCTCGCCACCTTCTACCAGGCACTGCTCTCCGGTCGCCTGCTGCCCCGCGCTCTGCTCCGCGAGATGACCACGACGGTCAGCCCCTTCCCCGGCGCCGGGTACGGCCTGGGCATCCTCACGCTCGACACCCCCTGCGGCACGATCTGGGGTCACACCGGCGGTATCCCCGGCTACGTCACCATCGCGTACCACAACCGCGCGGGCACGCGCAGTGCCGTGCTCCTGCTGTCCACGGAACCCAACGCCGCCATCGCCCAGAAGTTCGACGCGCTCGGCCTGCAGGCCGTGTGTGACATGTTCGGCAAGCCGGTTCCGGCAGCCGCCACCGGGGCTCCCGCTGCAACAGCCACATCGACCACGACCTGGCCTCTCTCGACCGACCTGCGGCTGCACCACTGAGACGAGACGCAGTCTCACCCCTCAGAACGCGCGGCGTCGTTCAGACTGGGCCCATGCGCTACCTCGAGCTGCGCCGGCACACGGACAACGACGGGGACCGCCTCACGCCCGAGGGGGTTCGTGACGCCGAGGCGATCGGAGCTCGGCTCCACCCGCCCTATGCGGCGTTCGTCTCCACCGGAGCGGCACGCTGCACCCAGATGCTGGAGATCCTGCGTCGAGCCGCCGGCGAAGGCCACCTGCCCATCACGGAGGCGCCGGGACTGCGCTCCTCCGTCGAGGACAGGTGGCGCGAGGCGGCCAGGGCAGCCGGCAAGGGGGCCGATGTCGAGGCCATGCGGGCGGTCGACCCGGACCTCGTGGAGAAGGAGTCGCTGCTGCTCGCCTCAGCCCTGCGACACATTGTGGACATGCTGCCCGAGGGCGCCCGGGCGCTCGTGGTCGGGCACAGCCCCACCAACGAAGCCGCCGTGCTCGGTCTGACGGGCGAGGTTGTCCCGGCGCTTGGCAAGGGCGCAGGGGTCCTGGTCGTCGAGGACTCCGGGGTCTACCGGGTGGAGTCGCTGGACTAAGGCCCCTTCCAGCCCCAGCTGGCCCTGCGGCGAGTCACTGCGCGCGTTCCTCGGGGGTGGCGCGGCGCACAACCAGACGGGTCCACGCGCCCACGTAGATGCGGTCATCCTCGGACACCTCACGCCGCTGCCCCGGGGGTACGGGCTCGGTGGGCAGGGGCCCGCTCGCAGGGCCGACGTAGGTGCCGTTGGAGGACTGCAGGTCCTCGACCCACCACCGCTGACCATCGGTGTTCAGCTGTGCGTGACGGCGGCTCACCCCGGAGTCGCCCGTGCAGTCGATGTCAGGGTGGATGTTCCGGCTGGTGGACGGCCGCCCGATGAGCACGCTCTTCGCGGCCAGCGGGATGACCACCGGAAGGCCCGGGGAGGGACAGGGGTCTTCGCTCTCCTGGGACTCGTACCAGTCGGGGTCCACCCAGACCTCGGCTACCCACTCGATGGCGATGGCCGGAGCCAAAGGCGCCGGGGATCCTTCACCGGCGGCGTCCAGGTCAAGCGCTGAGCCTGTCGGCGCGTCGGGCGGGCGCGGCATCGTGCCGGTGGTGAAGTCGTAGCCGCAGGCCTCACAGAACAGCGCCGCCGCGTCATGGTCCGAACCGCAGTTGGGGCACGCCAGAGGTGCTGGCGCGACCGGCTGCCCGGGCGCCTCCCCTGCGGGGACGGAGGCCCCGGCGTCGGGCGCGCCAGGCGCGGCAGGCGTGCCAGGGGCGGCAGGCGTGCCAGGGGCGGCAGGGGCCGCCGAGGCGGCGGGAGGGGCGGCGGCAGCAGCGGCGGGCGCCTCGGCCCCGACAGGGATGGGGGCTCCGCAGACGTCGCAGTAGTCGCTGGAGGTGGACTCGTGGCCGTTCGGGCAGGTCAGCGTGCTCATGGGCTCACCCTCGCGTCAGTGTTGGCCGATGTCGCGCGGGCGGTCACTTCTTCACCCGCGTGGTCTTGGTGGACGCGGTGTCGAGCGCCATCTCGTCGAGCTTGCTGACGCTGCGTCGCAGGCGGACGGTGCCGGTGCCCGCGTCCTCGATCTCCACGATCTTCCTGAGCCTGGTGGTGGCCTCGTCGTTGCCGGTCTCCGCGGCCAGCTTCACGGCGCGGCCCAGCTTGACGGTGGCCGTGTCGGTGTCCCCCGCCGCCTTCGCGGCCAGACCGTCCTGGATCGCCTCGGCCAGCTCCGCCTGACCGGTGTAGTGCGCAACGGCTGGGTCGATGCGCGTCGTGAGGGTGTCGTCGTTGGACCACATGGCCTTGACGAGGCCCTGCGCGACCACGGTGTCGTTCACCGCGACCTGCACCCGAGATGCGAGCTGCTCCTGGCCGACGGCCTTGGCCGGCAGGCGCACCGCGACGTGGTAGTCACGCGACTCGTCGCCCCAGGAGCCTGTGGGGTAGGCCCCGGTCAGCGCGTTGACCTCCTGCCGTCTGGGTGTGAGGTCCTCGACCGTTGGGGAGACCTGCCGGACGAAGAGCACCTGTGCACCCTGGGGCGCCCACACCCGCAGAGACGCCTCAGCGACCCCGCGGCCCATCGACTGCCGGATGATTCCCTCGAAGTCCGCGGCCATCTCCTCCGGCCGGGCGATCAGGTCGACGCTGCCGAGCAGAGCGGTGGCGATCCTGCGGACCTCCGCCACCTGCCAGTCGGCGCCCACTCCCCGACAGTCGCACTGGAACTGGCCGCGGGCATTCTCGATCGCGGCGCTGAGCTGGTCCGGGGTCTCGTGCTGGTTGATCCCATCCGTCAGCAAGATCGCGTGCTTCTGGGCGAGCCCGGGTACCGAGGCGAAGACGCTGGTGGCCAGCGTCAGCCAGGTGCCCATGGCGGTGCCGCCATCCGCCCAGAACGTGGCCACCGCGGCCTTGGCCTCGGCGCGGGCCCGTTCGTCCATCCTCACCATGGGGAGCTCCGAGCCGACGGGAAAGGCCAGCCGCGCCTGGTGGTTGCCTGCGATGACCGCACACCACACCCCGTCGAGCACCTGGTCCAGGGCTGCGGCGGCCGCCTGCTGCACAGCCCTGATCTTGTCCTCGCCCATCGATCCGGAGGTGTCGACGATGATGATCTCCGCGGCATCCCCCGACTCCGACTGCCCCGCGGCGCCTGCGCCAGAACAGGTGACGGTGACGATGGCATGAACGTCGGTCCCCCCGTCAGGCAGGAACTCGTTCTGGTAGACGTCAGCTGAGAACGTTGCCATCTGGCGGGACTTCCTCTCTGTATGCCGCGGGCGCGAGGCCCGATGCGGCGGTGGGCTGTGCGGTGGCGGTCCGGACCGGTGCGCCGATCCGGGCCAGGGCCACCGTGATGTTGTCCTTTCCCCCCTGGGCGTTGGCCCAGTCGACGAGGGCCCCGGCCAGCTGCAGGGGGTCGGAGCCCGAGCCCCGGCTCGTCTCCTCGACCAGCGTGGCCACGTCGTGCGGCTCCGAGCAGTAGTTCCACAGCCCGTCGGAGCACACCAGGACCCACCCCGGGCCGGAGAGGTCCAGCGAGGCCGTTCGCGGGGTGTGGTCGGGGGCGTCGATGCCCAGCCACCGGGTGATGGCGTGGGCCTGGGGTCCGCGCTCGGCGTCGGCGCGGGGCACCCCGTCCGCGATCTGCTCCGCGGCAAACGAGTCGTCGACGGTCAGCAGCTGGGGCTCCCCCACATCCGAGAGCCAGTAGGCCCGGCTGTCGCCCACCCAGCCCACGACGAGGAGTGACTCGTCGACCACAGCGGCCACGAAGGTGCACGACGCGGGGTTGGGGCCCAGCGAGGTGTGGGCGACCACGGCCTCGTTGGCGGCGTCGGCGGCCGACTCAAGTGCCTTTGCGGTCGCCGCGACGCGAGTGGCGGCCGTGCCCTGCCCCTGGGGATCGGAGACCGCCAGCACGTCGCGGGCAGCGCGAGCCGCCGCCAGGCTGGCCACATCGGAGTCCGTCGAGGACGAGACTCCGTCGCAGACCACCAGGACGGCATGGCCCCCCGGCTCGAGCCCAGCCTGCAGGGCGACCGCGTCCTCGTTTCGCCTGTGGCGGATGCCGCGATCGCACACGGCAGCGACCCACGGCGCGGGCTGCTCGGTGAAGTGGTCGCGCGAGCTTGCCGCCCGAGCCCCGCACTGGGTGCAGTAGCCGTCGTCCGCGACGTCACCGCCGCACTCACCGCAGGTCGGCCCTTCCGAGGCCTGGTCCGCAAGTGCCGAGGCCTGGTCCGCAGGTGCCGAGGCGTGGTCCGCAGGTGCCTCGGCCGACCCAGGCGATGGGGCGAGGTCGGCACCGCAGGCCTCACAGAACCGATCGCCCGCGGTGACGTGTGCCGAGCATGCCGGGCAGGACAGGAGCGGGCCGCCGCCCTGGGATGGGCCCACCACGGATGGCTCGACCTGCTCCACGGCTCCGCTCACGCCCGGCTCCGTCATCGCAGCGTCCAACGGCGGACCGTGTTTGCCTGGTCGACGAGGTGGACCCGTTCCTCACGGCTGGTGGCGTACCCGGCAAGGTCCCGGTATGCCGCCTCCAGTCCGTCGCGCAGCGCGGGCTCCGCCGCCGGCCGGCCACCGATCCAGACCGTCGTGTCGGCACCGTGCGACTCCACCAGATCGAGCGCCGAGTGGAGCACGTCGACGCGGAACCGCGACCGGTCGACGGGGTCGATGGTGAGGTTGTCGATGCTCTCCAGCGCGGCCGCCAGCGAGGTCAGGCCGCCACCGGACTCGGCGAGGAGACCAGCCCGGCGACGCCGCGCCTGTGTGAAGGCCCGGCTGGTCGCCGGCACCAGGTCCAGGGCACTGACCGCACCTGCGATGTCCCCACGACCGGCCCGGATCCGGGCCAGTCCGAAGGCTGCTGGCGCAATGTAGTTGGCGTCGGTGCGCGCACAAACCGTGTAGAGGGACTCGGCCACATCGGCCTCGCCGCCGGCCTCGCAGGCAACCGCAAGGGCCAGCTTGGGCGCGAGCTCGCCCGGCACCTGGCCGTAGACCGCGTTGAACGCGCTCTGCGCGTCGGCCGTTCTCTCCCGGGCGAATGCGACGAGCCCGGACATCCAGACGGCGCGCCACTCCCACGGGTCGTCGACGAGCAGCGCATGCACCGCCTGGTCGACCCGCTCGTAGCTGCCGGCCTCCAGCGCGGCTCGAGCTTGGGCGAGCAGCACCTCCGGGCTCTTCGAGGGGGCACTCTCGAGGGCGGCAAGCCGCTGGACGGGGTCGTCGATGCTCACGGTCCGCAGCCACGGCATCTGCGGATCGCTGTCATCGGCGCGCAGCGTCGGGAGGTCCTGCCAGTCCAGGGAGTCATCCGAGACCATCGGCACGTCGAAGAGCAGGGAGGAGGTCGAGTGTTCGGCCGCTCCCCCGCGCTCGAGGGCCACCACCTCGCGCAGCACCCCGAGGAGCTGAACGCGCATCTCGTCCGCGGACACGAAGCGATCGGCCGGGTCGGGGGCGCACGCCTTGAGCAGCAGCCGGTACAGCGAGTCGTGCTTCTGGAACAGCGGCGTCTCGTCGACCGGAGGGAGCGAGCTGACATAGGTGCTCTGGTAGCCGCGGAACTCCATCGCGAGGACGGTCAGGGTCCGCCCGATGGTGTAGATGTCGGAGGCCACCGAGGGCCCGACCGTGGGCACCTCCGGGGCCTGGTACCCCGTCGTCCCGTAGATCGCGGAGTCGAGGTCGTCGAGGCGGCGCACCCCGCCCAGGTCGATCAGCTTGACGGCATCTCCCACCTGGATGAGGTTGTCCGGCTTGAAGTCGCAGAACACGAGGTTGAGGTCGTGGAGGTACTGGAAGGCGGGGAGGATCTCGATGATGAAGGCGATCGCCTGGTCCACCGGTAGCGGGCTGTAGGTGCCACCCGCCGCGCGCATCCGCTCCTTGAGCAGCTGCTTGAGCGACGTGCCGCCGACGTACTCCATGACGATGTAGCCCGCGCCCTCGTGGGTCACGAAGTTGTAGATCTCGACGATGAGCGGGTGCTCGACCTGGGCCAGGAACCGCCGTTCGGCAATGGCCGCGGCCTGCGCGTCGGGATCGCCGGAGTTCAGCAGGCCCTTCAGCACGACCCAGCGATCCGAGACGTTCCGGTCGCGCGCCGCGTAGATCCAGCCGAGACCTCCGTGGGCGATGGCCCCGACGACCACGTACTGGCCGCCGACCACATCGCCCTCCTTGAGCTTGGGCGTGAAGGAGAAGGGGTTGCGACAGACCGGACAGAAGCCCTCGGTGCGCCCGGGCTGGCCGTCCCGGGAGCGCCCGACCGGCGACCCGCACGACGGGCACGTCCGGCGGTCCTCCGGGACCATCGGGTTCTTCATGACCGCCTTCGAGGCGTCCACGGCCGGCACTGGAGGGATGGAGGTCATTCCCGCACCGAGTCGAGCGCCGCGCAGGCGCGTCGACGACGTGCCGAGGCGCCGCGTGACCTTGCTGCCACCTTGACCCGCTCGTGCGGAGCCGAGGGCCGTCGAGGCGAGCCGGTTCGAGGCGCGCGACACGGTCGACGGCGTCTGGACGACGCCCGCCGGACCCGTTGCGACAGAGGCGCTCCCCGACGGCGCGGCCTGCGCCGCCGGGGACCCGCAGACGTCGCAGTACCCGTCGACCACCGTGCCGGAGCAGCCGGGCTGAGTGCACTTGCCGGCCGCCGCACCCGTGGCCGAGCCGGCACCGGAGCCGTCCGCCGAGGGGGCGGGCGCACCGCAGACGTCGCAGTACCCGTCGACGATCGCGCCCGTGCAACCGGGCTGGGCGCAGCCGGTCCTACTCATGCTTTCCCTCCGTGGTTCGCGTTGCCTCGGCGCTCGGCCCGCGCCTGGGCGCTGCCCAGATAGGCCTGGTATGCCGCGACGAGAGCCCGCGCGCGG
>DASULG010000419.1:0-9565 GCA_036278335.1 Pedococcus sp. | reverse complement strand
CTGGGACGACCCCCAGTCGTGGACGCTCGAGACCTACGAGCGCAACGAGGGCTACCAGGCGCTGAAGAAGGCGCTGGCGATGGACCCGGCCGACCTCGTGCAGATGACCAAGGACTCGGGCCTGCGCGGACGCGGCGGAGCAGGCTTCCCCACCGGCATGAAATGGGGCTTCCTGCCCAAACCGGACGGCGGCCCCCGCTACCTCGTCGTCAACGCCGACGAGTCCGAGCCCGGCACCTGCAAGGACATCCCGCTCATGATGGCGGCGCCGCAGTTCCTGATCGAGGGCGTGGCGATCACCTCCTTCGCCATCGGCTGCAACCACGCGTTCATCTACCTGCGCGGCGAGGTCGTGCACGTGTACCGCCGCCTGCTGCGCGCGGTGGAGGAGGCGTATGCCGCCGGCTACCTCGGCAAGAACATCATGGGCACGGGCTTCGACCTCGAGGTCACGGTGCACGCCGGTGCCGGCGCCTACATCTGCGGCGAGGAGACCGCGCTCCTCGACTCCCTCGAGGGCCGTCGCGGCCAGCCGCGCCTGAAGCCACCGTTCCCCGCGGTCGCCGGCCTCTACGCCCGGCCCACCGTGGTCAACAACGTCGAGTCGATCGCCTCGGTGCCGCCGATCCTGCTCCATGGCGACAAGTGGTTCGCCGGCATGGGCACCGAGAAGTCCCAGGGCTTCGGCATCTTCAGCCTGTCCGGCCACGTCAAGCGCCCCGGCCAGTACGAGGCGCCCCTCGGCATCACGCTGCGCGAGCTGCTCGAGATGGCCGGCGGCATGCGTGACCCGCAGAAGAAGCTGAAGTTCTGGACGCCCGGTGGCTCCTCCACCCCGCTGTTCACCGCCGAGCACCTCGACACCCCGCTCGACTTCGAGTCGGTCGCCGCGGCGGGCTCGATGCTCGGCACCCGCGCCCTGCAGATCTTCGACGAGACCACGTGCGTGGTCCGTGCGGTCGACCGCTGGACCGAGTTCTACAAGCACGAGTCCTGCGGCAAGTGCACCCCCTGCCGTGAGGGGACCTGGTGGCTGGCCCAGATCACCCACCGCCTCGAGCACGGACAGGGCACCGAGGAGGACCTCGAGAAGCTGCTCGACATCTGCGACAACATCCTCGGCCGCGCGTTCTGCGCGCTCGGGGACGGCGCGACCTCGCCGATCACCAGCAGCATCCAGTACTTCCGCGAGGAGTACATCGCTCACCTGACCAACGGCGGTTGCCCGTTCGACCGGGACGCCTCGTCGCTGTTCGCGAAGGACAACGTGCCCGCATGACGACCACGAACCCCACCACCAGCCCGAGCGCCGGCGGCAACGCCGTCAGCACCGGCGGCAACGCGACCCCCCCGGCCGCCCCGCCCGTCACCCTGACGATCGACGGCGTGCAGGTGTCGGTGCCCAAGAACACCCTGGTGATCCGGGCCGCCGAGCAGATCGGCGTGCAGATCCCGCGCTTCTGCGACCACCCGCTGCTCGAGCCGGTCGGCGCCTGCCGCCAGTGCCTCGTCGACGTGGCCATGCCCGGCCCGGACGGCTCGCTGCGGCCCATGCCCAAGCCGCAGGCCTCCTGCACCATGACGGTGTCCGAGGGCATGGAGGTCAAGACCCAGCTCACCTCGCCCGTGGCCGACAAGGCCCAGCAGGGCATCATGGAGTTCCTGCTCATCAACCACCCGCTGGACTGCCCGGTCTGCGACAAGGGCGGCGAGTGCCCCCTGCAGAACCAGGCGATGAGCAACGGCCGGGCGGTCTCGCGCTTCGCGGACATCAAGCGCACCTACCCCAAGCCCATCAACATCTCCTCGCAGGTGCTGCTCGACCGCGAGCGCTGCGTGCTCTGCGCCCGCTGCACCCGCTTCTCCGACCAGATCGCCGGCGACCCGTTCATCGCCCTGGTCGAGCGCGGCGCGCTGCAGCAGGTCGGCATCTACGAGGAGAAGCCGTTCGAGTCGTACTTCTCCGGCAACACCGTCCAGATCTGCCCGGTCGGCGCGCTGACCGGTGCCGCCTACCGGTTCCGGTCCCGGCCGTTCGACCTCGTCTCCACGCCGAGCGTGTGCGAGCACTGCGCCTCCGGGTGCGAGCAGCGCACCGACCACCGCCGCGGCGTCGTGCTGCGCCGCCTGGCGTGGAACGACCCGGCGGTCAACGAGGAGTGGAACTGCGACAAGGGCCGCTGGGCCTTCCAGTACGCCACGACCGGTGACCGCTTCACCACGCCGATGGTGCGCGACGAGCAGGGCGAGCTGCAGCTGGCCTCCTGGCCCGAGGCGCTGGCCGCTGCCGCTGAGGGCCTGCGGGCCGCCCGCGGTGTCGGCGTGCTCGTCGGCGGCCGGGTGTCCGCCGAGGACGCCTACGCGTACGGCAAGTTCGCACGCTCGGTGCTCGACACCAACGACATCGACTTCCGCGCCCGGCCGCACTCCCCCGAGGAGGCCGACTTCCTCGCGTCGTCCGTGGTGGCCACCGGCCCCGAGGGCGGAGCCGTGACCTACGCCGACCTCGAGCGGGCCAGGGCCGTGGTCCTCGTCGGCTTCGAGCCCGAGGAGGAGTCGCCGATCGTGTTCCTGCGGCTGCGCAAGGCGGTCCGCAAGAACAGGACGGCCGTGTATGCCGTGGCCCCCTTTGCGACCCGCGGCCTCGACAAGCTCTCGGGCCACCTGATCGCCTCTGCGCCCGGCACCGAGGCCGAGGTGCTCGAGGCGCTGGCCTCCGACGGCCAGGGCCACGATGGCGCTGCCCGCGCGGCCGAGGCGCTCAAGGCCGGGGACGCGGTTGTCCTCGTCGGCGAGCGGCTCGCCACGGTGCCGGGCGCGCTGTCCGCCGCCGCGGCGCTGGCTGACGCGACCGGTGCACGCCTGGCCTGGGTGCCTCGTCGCGCCGGTGAGCGCGGCGCGCTCGAGGCCGGTGCCCTGCCCGGGCTGCTGCCCGGCGGACGCCCGGTCTCCGACGTGGCCGCCCGCCAGCAGGTCGCCGAGGCCTGGGACGTCGTGGGCCTGCCGGACACCCCCGGGCGCGACACCGCCGGCATCATCGAGGCTGCGACGACCGGGGCCGTCAACGCCCTCGTCATCGGTGGCGTGGACACCAGGGACCTGGCCGACCCCCGCACGGAGGAGGCGCTGGCCAAGACCTTCGTCGTCTCCCTCGAGCTGCGCGCGTCCTCGGTGACGGACGTCGCCGACGTCGTGCTGCCGGTCGCCCCGCACGCCGAGAAGGGTGGGACCTTCGTCAACTGGGAGGGCCGCGTCCGCCCGTTCCAGGCAGCCCTGGACTCCAACGCACAGTCCGACTACCGGGTCCTCGACATGCTGGCCAGCGAGCTCGGCGCCTTCCTCGGCACCAGGACGCTCGCTGAGGTCCGCGGCGAGATGAGTGCCCTGGGCCCCTGGGACGGCAAGCGCGTCAGCGCCCCGACCGTGGCCGCGGGCGACGTGCCGAGCGCCGGCGAGGGCGAGCTCGTCCTCGCGACGTGGCACCACCTCCTCGACGAGGGAAGCCTCCAGGACGGCGAGCCGTTCCTGGCGGGAACCGCCGCCAAGACCGTGGCGCGCGTGTCCGCGGGCACGGCCGAGGCCTTCGACCTGCTCGACGGCGAGCTCATCACGGTCTCGACAGGTGTCGGGTCGGTCACCGCTCCGGTCGTCGTCGAGCCGGGCATGGTCGACCACGTCGTCTGGCTGCCCGCCAACTCGACCGGCAGCCACGTCCGGTCCGGCCTCGGCGTCGATGCCGGCGCCGTCGTCACGATCGCCAAGGGCGGTGTCGCATGAGCAGCCTGATCTCCCTGCTCCCGGTGGTGGACAACCCGCACGCCGACTTCAGTGACACGCCCGGCTGGCTGTCGCTGGTCAAGGCGCTGCTCGTGTTCGTCTTCCTGCTGGTCAACACCCTGGTCGTGATCTGGTTCGAGCGTCGCGTCATCGGCCGCATGCAGCAGCGTCCCGGCCCCAACCGCACGGGCCCCTTCGGCCTCCTGCAGACCCTGGCCGACGGCATCAAGCTGGCGCTCAAGGAGGACCTGACCCCCAAGAACGCCGACAAGGTGGTCTTCGCCCTGGCCCCGGCCATCGCCGGCGCCATGGCCTTCGTGTCCTTCGCGATCATCCCGATGGGCCCGATGGTCAGCATGTTCGGCCACCGCACGCCGCTGCAGCTCACCGACACCCCCGTCGCGGTGCTGCTCGTGCTCGCGGTCGCGGGCGTGGGCGTCTACGGCATCGTCCTCGCCGGCTGGTCCTCCGGCTCGACCTACCCGCTGCTCGGTGGCCTGCGCTCGACCGCGCAGGTCATCTCCTACGAGATCGCCATGGGCCTGTCCCTCGTCGCGATCTTCCTCTACAGCGGCTCGATGTCGACCTCGCAGATCGTCTTCGCCCAGAGGGACCTCTGGTACATCCTCCCGGCGTTCTTCTCGGTCCTGGTCTACGTGGTGACGATGGTCGGCGAGACCAACCGCCTGCCCTTCGACCTGGCCGAGGGCGAGGGCGAGCTGACCGGTGGCTTCCACACCGAGTACTCCTCGCTGAAGTTCGCCATGTTCTTCCTGGGCGAGTACGTCAACATGTTCACCGTCTCCGCGCTGGCCACCACCATGTTCCTCGGTGGCTGGCAGGCGCCCCCCGGCATCGCCGCCATCAACGACGGCATGTTCAACCACGGCTGGTGGGGCCTGCTCTGGTTCGTCATCAAGCTCTGGCTGTTCATGTTCTTCTTCGTCTGGCTGCGTGGCTCCCTGCCCCGGGTGCGCTACGACCAGTTCATGCGTTTCGGCTGGAAGTTCCTCATCCCCGTCACCCTCGCCTGGGTGGTCGCGGTCGCGTTCATCCGCGGGGCCCAGCTCGGCTACTTCGGTGACTCCTCGATCGGGCTCGCGGGCCGCGACTTCCCGGTCGCGACCCTGGTGATCGTCGGGCTCATCGCGGTCCTCGCCCTCGGCGCCACCTGGGTGTGGGAGGGCAAGCAGGCCGAGAAGCAGGCCGCCGCGGGTCCGCAGCACCCGGAGGAGATCGACCCGTTCGCGGGTGGGTACCCGGTGCCCCCCATGCCCGGCCAGAGGCTGCGGGAGCCGTCGCTGTCGATCAGCGCAGGCTCCGGCGCGGCACCGCCCGTCACCGACAAGGAGGCCACCCGTGGCTGACCCGAAGAAGGACACCGACGCCAAGAAGGGTGGCTTCTTCTCCGACCTCTTCGCCCCGGTCGGCGGATTCGGCGTCACCTTCGCCACGATGTTCCGCAAGCTCGAGACCGAGGAGTACCCGGAGGAGAAGCGGCCGACCCAGCCCCGCTTCCACGGTCGCCACCAGCTCAACCGCCACCCCGACGGTCTCGAGAAGTGCGTCGGCTGCGAGCTGTGCGCGTGGGCCTGCCCGGCGGACGCCATCCTCGTGGAGGGCGCGGACAACACCGAGGACTCCCGGTTCAGCCCCGGCGAGCGCTACGGCCGCGTCTACCAGATCAACTACCTGCGCTGCATCTTCTGCGGCCTGTGCATCGAGGCCTGCCCCACCCGCGCCCTGACGATGACGAACTTCTACGAGCTGGCCGACCACAGCCGCGGCGCCCTCATCTTCACCAAGGAGCAGCTGCTGGCGCCGCTGCAGGAGGGGATGCTGGCGGCGCCGCACCCGATGGTCGACGGCATGGAGGAGCGCGACTACTACCTCGGCAAGGTGGCCAAGGCCACGCCGGCCCAGGAGACCTGGGTGCGCAACCACCACACCGAGCCGCAGGAGGGCCTGGCGCCCAGCGGCGACCCCGTGGAGGGCGTCGACACGGTCGAGCACGGCCGCCAGGCCACCCGCGACACCACCGAGGGGGTCCGTCGATGACCGGCACCGGCGAACAGGTTCTCTTCTGGGTCCTCGGACCCATTTCTGTGCTGGCCGCGCTCGGGCTGCTCTTCGCCAAGAAGGCCGTCCACGCCGCGATCGGCGTGGCCCTGGTCATGATCAACCTCGGCATCTTCTACATCGCCGAGGAGGCCGACTTCCTGGGCATCATCCAGATCTTCGTCTACACCGGCGCGGTCATCATGCTGTTCCTCTTCGTCCTCATGCTCGTGGGCGTCGACTCCTCCGACTCCCTCGTGGAGACGATCAAGGGCCAGAAGTGGGTCTCGCTCCTGCTGGCCTTCGGCCTCGGCGGCCTCATCTTCACGGCCATCGGCTCGGTCCGCTTCGGCGACATGAAGGGCCTGACCGCGGCCAACAAGGAGACCGGCAACGTCACGGGAGTGGCCGAGCTCATCTTCGGACGCTATGTCTGGGTCTTCGAGGTGACCAGCGCCCTGCTGATCACCGCGGCCCTGGGCGCCATGGTCCTGGCCCACCGCGAGCGCCTCGGCGCCAAGCCGAGCCAGCGTGCCTGGGCGCAGCGTCGGGTGCTCGAGAACCGGAACGTGGCAGGCCTGCCCGCCCCCGGTGTGTACGCCCGGCACAACGCCGTCGACACGCCCGCCCTGCTGCCTGACGGCACGCCGAGCCAGCTGTCCGTCTCGCGCGTTCTCACCGCGCGCGAGCAGGTGACCGAGCCGACCCGCCACGTCGAGTCCGTGAACGACATCGAGCACGAGATCGAGGAGGGCCGGGGTCGATGAACCTGGTCAACTACATCTACCTGGCGTCCCTGCTCTTCGCCATCGGCGGTGCCACGGTGCTCATGCGCCGCAACGCCATCGTCGTCTTCATGGGCGTCGAGCTGATGCTCAACGCCGTCAACCTGATGTTCGTCACGTTCGCCCGCATGCAGGGCAACCTCGACGGCCAGGTGATCGCACTGTTCGTGATGGTCGTGGCCGCCGCCGAGGTTGTTGTCGGTCTGGCGATCATCATCGCGATCTTCCGTGCCCGCCGTTCGGCCTCGGTCGACGACGCCAACCTGCTGAAGCTGTAGAAGGGGCCAACAGGTGAATTCGCTCATCGTGACCACCGCCGGAAGTGCCGCGCACGCGGCCTCCGGCATCACGGCATACGCATGGCTCCTCGTAGCCCTGCCGATGCTGGGCGCCGCGGTGCTCCTCCTCGGTGGCCGGGCCACTGACAAGTGGGGCCCGATGTTCGCCACCGCCATGTCATGGGCGAGCTTCGCCGTTGGCTTCCTGATCTGGATGTCCATGCTCAGCCGGGGAGACGGGGAGCGGCCCGCGTCGCTGCACCTCTTCGACTGGGTGCCGGCAGGGTCCTTCAACGTCAGTGCCGGCATGCTCGTCGACCAGCTGTCCGTGGCGTTCGTGCTGCTCGTGACCTTCGTCGGGTCGCTCATCCACGTGTACTCGCTCGGGTACATGGAGCACGACCCCGACAAGCGCCGGTTCTTCGCCTACCTCAACCTGTTCGTCGCCTCGATGTTGCTGCTCGTCCTGGCGGACTCCTACCTGCTGCTCTACGTCGGCTGGGAGGGTGTCGGCCTGGCGTCCTACCTGCTGATCGGCTTCTGGAACTACAACCCGGCCTACGCCACCGCGGCCAACAAGGCCTTCGTGGTCAACCGCGTCGGCGACTTCGGCCTGTCCGTGGCGATCATGCTGATGTTCGTCACGTTCGGCACGGTCAGCTTCGCGGGCGTCGCCCAGGCGGCCGGCGGGGCAAGCGAGGGCACGCTCACCGTGATCGGCCTGATGCTGCTGCTCGGCGCGTGCGGCAAGTCCGCGCAGTTCCCGCTGCAGTCCTGGCTCGGCGACGCGATGGCCGGCCCTACTCCGGTGTCCGCGCTGATCCACGCCGCGACCATGGTCACCGCCGGCGTCTACCTGGTGGTGCGCAGCAGCTTCATCTTCGACGGCACTCCGGACGCCCGGCTCGTCGTCGCCCTGGTCGGTGCGATCACGCTGCTCTTCGGTGCCATCGTCGGCTGCGCCAAGGACGACATCAAGAAGGCCCTGGCTGCCTCCACCATGTCCCAGATCGGCTACATGATGCTGGCCGCCGGGCTCGGGCCGGTGGGCTACGCGTTCGCGATCTTCCACCTGCTCACGCACGGCTTCTTCAAGGCCGGCATGTTCCTCGGCGCCGGGTCCGTCATGCACGGCATGGACGACCAGGTCGACATGCGCCGCTTCGGGGGACTGTCCGGGGCCATGAAGATCACCTGGGCCACCTTCGGCCTGGGCTGGCTGGCCATCATCGGGTTCCCGCTGCTGTCCGGCTTCTGGTCCAAGGACCGGATCATCGAGGCGGCCTTCGTCGGCGAGGGCTGGCAGCCGTGGGTCTTCGGCGGGACAGCGCTCATCGGTGCCGGCATCACGGCGTTCTACATGTCGCGGCTGTTCTTCATGACCTTCCACGGCAAGAAGCGCTGGACCGAGGACGTCGACCCGCACGAGTCGCCGCTCGTCATGACCGTGCCGATGATGGTGCTCGCGGTCGGCTCGGCGTTCCTCGGCCTCATCCTCGGCCCGACGGGCATCATCACCAGCTGGCTCGAGCCGGTCGTGGGAACGCACGCCGAGGAGAGCCCCGTCCTGGCGCCCGTGGTGATCACGGTCCTGACGCTGCTGCTCGTCGCCGGCGGTGTGGGGCTGGCGTGGATGCGCTACTGGCGCGACGAGGTCCCTGTGGTCGCCCCGGCCGGGTCCCTGGCCACTCAGGCAGCCCGCCGCGACCTCTACCAGGACGACGTCAACGAGGGCGTCTTCATGCGCCCCGGCGTCCACCTGACCCGCTCGCTCGTCTTCGCCGACAACCGTGGCATAGACGGAGCGGTGGGTGGCCTGGCCGCCCTCGTCGGTGGCACCTCGAGCCGACTGCGCCGCATCCAGAACGGTTTTGCCCGGTCCTACGCCCTGACGATGCTCGCCGGCGTCGTCGCCATCTTCGCTGCCGTGTGGGTGATCCAGTAATGACGAACTTTCCCTGGCTGACGACGATCGCGCTGCTGCCGCTTGTCGGCGGAGTCATCGTCTTCGCCCTCCCGGCTGGTCTGGCCGACCGGGCCAAGCACGTGGCCCTGGGCGTGTCCGGCCTGACGCTGGTGCTGACCATCGCCGCTGCGCTGCAGTTCCGGACGAACTCCGGCGAGCAGTTCCAGCTCGTCGAGCAGCACCAGTGGATCCCGCAGTTCGGCGTCTCCTACGCCCTCGGTGTGGACGGCATCGCGCTGGTCATGATCCTCATGGCGACCATCCTCGCCCCGGTCTGCATCCTCGCCGCCTGGGACGACGTCCCCGAGGGCGGCGGCCGCGAGAAGAACTACTTCGCGCTGATGCTGGTCCTCGAGACCTTCATGGTCGGGGTCTTCGCGGCCACGGACGTTTTCCTCTTCTACGTCTTCTTCGAGGCGATGCTGATCCCGGTCTACTTCCTGATCGGGCTCTACGGCGGCGCACGCCGGCAGTACGCCGCGGTGAAGTTCCTGCTCTTCTCCCTCGCCGGCGGCCTCGTCATGCTGGTCGCGGTGATCGCGCTCTACCAGTACGGTCCCGGCGGCACGGACGGCTTCCTCGTCTCGAAGCTGACCGGCCTGCAGCTCGGGACGACACCCGAGCGGCTGATGTTCGTCGGCTTCTTCTTCGCCTTCGCGGTCAAGGCCCCGATGTGGCCGGTGCACACCTGGCTGCCCGAC
>DASULG010000418.1:0-5227 GCA_036278335.1 Pedococcus sp. | reverse complement strand
CAGCGACAAGGTCAAGGCCAACAAGGACTGGGACTGGAGTGACTTCAAGTCCGGCCCGGTGCAGGCCACGACCTATGAGGACAAGGTGGTCGGCGTCCCGCTCATCACCGAGCAGGAGGTCCTGTACTACCGCAAGGACCTGCTCAAGAAGGCCGGCTACACCAACCCGCCGAAGACCCTCGACGAGCTCAAGTCGATGGCGGCCAAGATCAAGCAGGAGAACCCGGGCGTGGCCGGCTTCGTCGCCCGCACCGGCAAGTCCCCGGCCGTCACGCAGTTCTCCAGCTTCCTCTACTCCTTCGGCGGTGACTTCGTCGACGAGAGCGGCAAGTCCGCGGTCGGCAGCCCCGAGGCGAAGCAGGCCTACGCCTTCTACGGCGGCCTGATCAAGGACCTCGGCCCGGCCAACGTCAGCACTGACATGGGCTGGCCCGAGGCGATGGCCATCTTCACCCAGGGCAAGGCGGCCTTCTACACCGAGGCCAACTCGCTCTACAAGAACGCGACCGACCCCGCCAAGTCCAAGGTCTCTGGCACCGTCGGCTTCGCGCCGTTCCCGGAGGGCCCGGCCGGCTCCAAGCCGTACAGCATCCCCTCGTGGGCGCTCGGCGTGAACGACGCCTCCACGAACCAGGCCAACGCCTGGAAGTTCATCGAGTGGGCCACCAGCAAGACCCAGACCCTGGAGAACGAGAAGGCCGGCGTCCCCGGTGGCCGAACCTCCGTCGCTGCTGACCCGGCCGCGACGGCGACCTACCCGAAGGACCTGGTCGAGGCCAACGCCATCATGGCGAAGAACGGTGTCGGCCACGACCGCCCGCTCGTGGTGAAGGTTGCCGAGGCCCGCGAGATCGTCGGACAGCCGATCGTCGACGCCATCACCGGCAAGGACGCGACCGCGTCGGCCGATACGGCCAACCAGAAGTTCCAGACCTTCCTGGACGACGAGAACAAGTAAGCCCGCGGCCGGGTGGCCAGGCGCCCACGGGCCCTGGCCACCCGGCACCCCGATCCCCAGCCGCACCGGGAGCACCCAATGTCAGCCACGACGACGACCCCCAGGACCGCCGAGTCCCTGACCACCTCGACGAGCACCCCCGGGTGGGCCCGCTGGGCGAACCAGCACCGCAAGTGGCTGTTCGCCGCCCCCGCCATGGTGTTCGTCGCCCTGCTGATCGTCTTCCCGGTCGCCTGGACGGTCTACCTCAGCCTCACCGACGCCGAGGGGTCGGTGCGGGCCGAGTCGTCGTTCATCGGCTTCGCCAACTACATCGACGTCCTCAGCGACACCGAGCGGTTCTGGCCTGCGGTGCTGCGCACGCTGGTGTTCACCAGTGGGGTGCTGCTGGTCGAGGTCGTGCTCGGCATGGCGATCGCGCTGCTGCTGTGGCGGCCGTTCAAGGGCGAGAAGTGGGTGCGCGTCGCCGTCCTGCTGCCCCTCGTGGCGACCCCCGTCGCGGTCGGCATGATGTGGCGGCTGATCTTCGACCCCAACATCGGCATGGCCAACCGGGTCCTCGGGTGGTTCGGCCTCGGGCCGTGGCCCTGGCTGGCGGGCGAGCACAGCGCCCTGCCGACGACCATGTTCATCGACATCTGGCAGTGGACCCCGATGGTCGTGCTCATCCTCCTGGCCGGCCTGACCTCCCTGTCGGACGAGCCGCAGGAGGCCGCGCTCATCGACGGCGCCACGGCGTGGCAGCGGTTCCGTCACATCACCCTGCCACTGCTCATGCCGACGGTCCTGGTCGCCGTGCTGCTGCGCGGCATCGACGCGCTGAAGACCTTCGACATCCTCTACGCCACCAAGGGCAAGGGCGGCGGCTCGTTCCACGAGGTCGAGACGCTCAACGTCTACGCCTACGGCCTGAGCTTCGACTACAACGAGTACGGCGTCTCCTCAGCGGTGCTCATCATCTTCTTCCTCATCATCATCGGCTCGATGTGGGCCCTCACCTCCCGCCGGAAGGATGCTGCCTGATGCGCGCTCGCACCCCCTTCAAGACCTTCCGCGTCGTCGCGCTGATCCTGGTCGTGCTGTCCCTGCTGGCGCCGCTGGCCTGGATGGTCGCGGCCTCGCTGAAGACCAACGTCGACATCTACAACCCCGACAAGGCGCTGGTCTTCACGCCGACCTGGGACAACTACGCCACGGTCCTGAAGCAGGCCAACTACGTGCAGTTCATCGCGAACAGCCTGTGGGTGGCCTTCGCCGCGACCGCGCTGTCGATCCTGATCGGCGTCCCAGCTGCCTACTCGATGAGCCGCTTCTCGATGCGGCGCTCGGCCCTCGTGGTGCTCATGGCCCGCGTCATCCCCGCGGTCTCGCTGCTGGTTCCCTGGTACTACGTGTTCTCGAACCTGCACATGGTCGGCGGCTTCACGGTGCTGATCCTCAGCCACATGTTCGTCTCGCTGCCCCTGATCGTCTACATCATGATGGGGTACTTCGACGGCCTGCCGCTCGAGCTCGAGGAGTCCGGCCTCGTCGACGGGCTGACCCCGATCGGGGCCTTCCGCCGGATCACCCTGCCCCTGTCGACGCCCGGCATCGCGACCGCGGGGATCCTGTCCTTCATCTTCTCCTGGAACAACTTCATGTTCGCCCTGGTGCTCTCGAGCGCCGACACCAAGACCCTGCCCGTCGCGATCTTCGACTTCGTGGGCTACGCCAGCATCGACTGGGGCGGCCTGATGGCGGCCTCGACCGTGGTGACCCTGCCGATCATGCTCGTCGCGCTCTTCGCCCAGAAGTACGTGGTCTCCGGGCTGACCGCCGGCGCCACGAAGGGCTGAGCGATGACCAGGATCGAGAGAGTCGAGACCTTCCTCGTCGCCCCCCGCTGGCTGTTCGTGCGGGTGGAGACCGAGAGCGGCATCGTCGGCTGGGGCGAGGCCACCTGCGAGGGGCGCTCGGAGACGGTGCGCACCGCGGTCGAGCAGCTCAGCGAGGTGCTCATCGGCCAGGACGCGCTGCGCATCGAGGACCACTGGCAGGTCATGACGAAGGGGTCGTTCTACCGGGGCGGCCCCATCCTGGCCAGCGCCGTCTCGGGGCTGGACCAGGCGCTGTGGGACATCGCCGGCAAGCGGTACGGCGCGCCCGTGCACCAGCTGCTCGGCGGCCCCGTCCGCGACCGGATCCGCGTCTACGGATGGGTCGGCGGCGACGAGCCCGCCGAGGTGGCCGACCACATCCGAGAGCAGGTCGAGGCCGGCCTGACCGCGGTGAAGATGAACGCCTCCGGGCGGATGAGCCCGGTCGCCACGGTCGCCGAGATCGACGGCGTGATCGAGCGCGTGGCCGCGGCCCGCGAGGTGCTCGGCCACCACGGTGACGTCGCCGTCGACTTCCACGGCAGGTTCACCCTCGCCAACGCCAAGAGGGTGGCGCCGCTGCTCGAGCCCTACCGCCCGTTCTTCCTCGAGGAGCCCGTCGTCCCCGAGAACTCTCACCTGATCGGCGAGTTCGTCCGGTCCACCACGACGCCGGTCTCCACCGGCGAGCGGCTCTACAGCCGCCAGGAGTTCCTGCCCGTGCTGCAGGCGGGCATCGCCGTCGCGCAGCCGGACCTGTCCCACGCGGGGGGCATCACCGAGACGCGCAAGATCGCCTCCCTGGCCGAGATCTACGACGTCCAGCTGGCACCGCACTGCCCGCTCGGCCCCCTGGCCCTGGCGGCCTGCCTCCAGGTCGGTTTCGCCACGCCCAACTTCCTCATCCAGGAGCAGAGCATCGGCATCCACTACAACCAGGGCGCCGAGGTCCTCGACTACGTCCTCGACCCCGAGCCGCTCCAGTTCGTGGACGGCCACATCGAGCGCCTGACCGCGCCGGGCCTGGGCGTGGACATCGACGAGCAGGCCGTGCGGGCCGCGGACAAGCGGGGTCACGCGTGGCGCGGCCCCGTCTGGCGGCACGCCGACGGCTCCTTCGCGGAGTGGTGAGCGCCATGAGCACGGAGGCATCGTTCGCCGAGGACCTGGCGGCCGCACGGGTGATGGCCATCATCCGCGGGCGCGACCAGGCGGCGGTGGTCGAGACGGCCGTAGCGCTCTTCGAGGAGGGCGTGCGCTTCGTCGAGGTCGCCCTCACGACGGTGGGCGCACTCCCGGCAATCGAGCAGATCCGGAGCAGGGCGCCCCTGGGGTCGCTGGTCGGGGCCGGCACGGTGCTGACGGCGACGGACGTGGCCGACGTCGTCGCGGCGGGAGCGCAGTTCATCGTGACGCCAGCGGTGGCCCCCTCCATCGAGGCCGGCGCGCAGCGGGGCCTTCCGGTCGCCGCTGGCGCGCTGACCCCCACAGAGGCGTGGACGGCGATCCAGCGGGGGGCCTCGGCGGTAAAGCTCTTCCCCGCGTCGGCGGGCGGCCCGGCATACCTCCGGGCCCTGCGCGACCCGCTGCCCGACATCCCCTTCCTCGCGGTGGGCGGCGTAGGCCTCGGCGACGTCGAGGCGTACCTGAAGGCGGGGGCGATCGGGGTCGGGGTCGGCAGCCCGCTCGTGGGGGACGCCGCCTCCGGCGGTGACCTCGAGGCCCTCAGGGACCGGGCCCGCTCGTACCTCGCTGTGGCGGAGCGGTTCCCGGCATGAGCGATGGCCTCGACGTCCTGACGTTCGGCGAGTCGATGGTGTCCTTCCGCACCGACGGCCCCCTCAGCCAGGGCTGCCTCCAGACCACCCGCCTGGCCGGTGCAGAGTCCAACCTCGCCATCGGGCTGGCCCGGCTCGGCCACCGTGTCGCCTGGGCCGGCCGGGTCGGCCCGGACCGGTTCGGCGAGCTGGTCCTGGGCCAGCTGCGGGCGGAGGGAGTCGACACCTCGTACGCCGTCGTCGACGCCGAGCGGGCCACCGGGCTGATGTTCGTCGAGCAGCGCACCGCAGACCTGACGAGGGTGGAGTACCGGCGCGCCGGCTCCGCAGGTTCTGCCCTGCGCATCGACGACGTCCGGGACGGCCTCAGCGCGTTGCCCAGGGTGCTGCACCTCACCGGGATCACCCCCGCCCTCTCGGAGTCCGCCCGTGCCTGCGTGGCGTGGGCCGCCGAGAACGCCGCCGCGGCAGGCATCCTCGTCTCCCTCGACGTCAACCACCGCAGCCGGCTGTGGTCCCGCGAGCAGGCTCGCGACGTGCTCACCCCCATCGCCGCACACGCCCGCCTGGTCATCGCCTCCGACGACGAGCTGGACCTGGTGGCGGCCGGGTCCGAGTCGCACGCGGTCGCC
>DASULG010000417.1:0-8874 GCA_036278335.1 Pedococcus sp. | reverse complement strand
CCTGGCCGGCTTGACGAACACGGGGTAGCTCATCGAGGCGACGGCGTCCATCGCGGCCGCCGGGTCACGCTGCCACTGCGCGTCGGTGATCACGGTGTACGGGCCGACCGGGATGCCGGCGGCGGCGAAGATGACCTTCATGTAGTGCTTGTCCATGCCCGCGGCGGAGGCCAGGACACCGGAGCCGACGTAGCGGATCTCCGCGAGCTCGAGCATGCCCTGCAGGGTGCCGTCCTCGCCGAAGGGGCCGTGCAGCAGCGGGAAGACCACGTCGACCTCGCCCAGGCTGCGCGGGATCTCCCCAGGCTCCTGCACGGTCAGCGAGCGGTTGGCGCTGCCCAGTGGCACCACGACCCCGGCGTCGGTCGCGTGGACCTCGGGGGTGTGGCCCGCGGTGAGCTCGAGCTGGCCGGGGTCGCCGTCGGCAAGGACCCAGTGGCCGTCGCGCGCGATCCCGATCGGGATGACGTCGTAGGCGTCGCGGTCGATCGCGCGCATCACACCGGCGGCGGTCGAGCACGAGACGGCGTGCTCCGAGGACCGTCCGCCGAAGACGAGGGCGACCCGGATCTTGCGTCCGGCTGTTGGCTGCTCGTTAGTCATCGCCGGTGACTGTATCGCCCACGGGTCGGGCGCCCCGAGCCGACGCGCGTCGCCGCGCCCTAGGCTGGCGCCGTGACCGACGAGGAGCTTGCCCCCGCCACCCGCGTTGTCGCCCTCGGCCGGCAGGACCGCCTGCCGGGTGCCGGGGTGAACGCTCCCCTGGAGTTCTCCTCCACCTACATCGCCGACGGGCCGGTCAACTACGCCCGCGCCGGCAACCCCACCTGGTCGGCGTTCGAGGAGGCCCTGGGGGCGCTGGAGGGCGGCGACGCCCTGGTCTTCGCCTCCGGCATGGCCGCGGTGGCGGCGGCGGTGAGCCTGGTCGAGCATGGCGGCACCGTCGTGGTCCCGGCGCACGCCTACAACGGCACGACCGCGCTGCTCGACGAGCTCGAGAAGGCGGGCGCGGTGCGCGTGCGCCGCCTGTATGCCGAGGACGAGCGGGCGGTGGGCGACGCCCTCGCCGGCGCCGCGCTGCTGTGGATCGAGTCGCCCACCAACCCCATGCTCGAGGTGTTCGACGTGCCGGCCCTCTGCGCCGCGGCGCGCGAGCGGGGCGTGCTCACCGTCTGCGACAACACGTTCGCCACCCCTCTGGTCCAGCGCCCCCTCGAGGACGGCGCCGACATCGTGCTTCACTCGGTGACGAAGTACCTCGCCGGGCACTCCGACGTCATCCTGGGGGCGGTCGTCACGGCGCACACCGACAGCGGCCGCGAGCTGCGGGAGCGGCTCTCCCGGCACCGGCTGCTGCACGGCGCCATCGCCGGACCCATGGAGACCTGGCTGGCGCTGCGCGGCATGCGCACCCTGCATCTGCGGGTGGAGCGGGCCACGGCGAACGCCCGCGAGCTCGCAACCCGGCTGGAGGACCACCCCCGTCTCACGCGGGTGCGCTACCCCGGCTTCGGGGCCATCGTGTCGATCGAGGTCGACGGCGGCGCGGTGGCCGCGGAGAGGGTCGCGGCAGCGACCCGGCTGTGGATGCACGCCACCAGCCTGGGAGGCGTGGAGTCGCAGATCGAGCGGAGGCGGCGGCACGGCGCCGAGCCGCAGACCGTCCCGGAGGGGCTGCTGCGCCTGTCGGTCGGCATCGAGGACGTCGAGGACCTGTGGCGCGACCTCGACCGAGCGCTGCGCGCCTGAGTCCCCCAGCGGAGGCTGCCGCCTAGTCGACCTCGGCCTTGCGGGCCCGAGAGAGCAGCGACTCCACGACCTGCTGGGGAGTGCGTCCCTCGTGGACGACCGCGTTCACCTGCTCGATGATCGGGACGTCGATGCCGTGGTCCTGGGCGAGCTGCAGGATCGACTCGCAGGACTTCACGCCCTCGGCGGTCTGCTTCGTCACGGCGATCACCTCCTCGACCGTCATGCCCCGGCCGAGGTTGACCCCGAACGTGCGGTTGCGAGAGAGCGGCGACATGCAGGTGGCGATGAGGTCCCCCACGCCGGCGAGACCGGCGAAGGTGGCCGGGTCGCCCCCGAGCGCGACGCCGAGCCGGGCCGTCTCGGCGAGGCCGCGGGTGATGATCGACGCCTTGGAGTTGTCGCCCATTCCCATCCCCTCGGCCATGCCGACCGCGAGCGCGACGACGTTCTTCACGGCGCCGCCCAGCTCGGTGCCGATGACGTCGGTGTTGGTGTAGGGGCGGAAGTAGGGGGCGGCGCACGCGTCCGCGACGCGCTGGGCCACCTGCTCGTCGATACATGCCACGACGCTGGCGGCCGGCTGCCGAAGGGCGATCTCGCGGGCCAGGTTGGGTCCTGAGATGGCGACGATCCGCTCGGGGTCGATGCCTCCCACCTCGGCGATCACCTCGCTCATCCGCTTGGTCGTGCCGAGCTCGACGCCCTTCATGAGGGAGACGATCGCCGCGTCCTTCGGCAGGAGCCGGGCCCAGCCCTCGAGGTTGCCGCGCAGGGTCTGCGACGGGACGGCGAGCACGACGATCGAGGCGCCTGCCGCTGCCTCGCCCGGGTCGGTGGTCGCGGTGATCCCCTTGGGCAGGCGGATGCCCGGCAGGTAGTCCTCGTTGGTGCCGGCGTTGATCTGATCGACGACCTCGGCGCGCCGGCCCCACATGCGCACAGCCGTGCCGCTGTCGGCCAGCACCGCTGAGAACGCGGTGCCCCAGCTGCCGGTGCCGAAGACCGCTGCCGTCGTCATCGCCGGTGTCCCTTCTTGTGGAAGTTGCCGGTCTCCGGCAGGCCGTGCTTGCGGGCGTCGAAGCGCTCCGGGGGCGCGGCCTCGCCGCGCAGCTCCTCGAGCAGACCGGTGATGGCCGCCATGATGCGGGCCGTGGCCTCGCGCAGCACGACCGAGTCGAGCGGGCGGCCGTACAGGTCGGACAGGTCCACGGGTGGCCCGGCCAGGATGTGCATGGTCTTGCGCGGGAGGAGCCGCAGCTTCTTGGTGTACGGCGCGAGGATCTCCTGGGGACCCCACTGGGCGACCGGCACGACCGGGCACCGGGTGGTCAGCGCGATTCGCGCGGCTCCCGTCTTGCCGACCATGGGCCACAGGTCGGGATCACGGGTCAGTGTCCCCTCGGGGTAGACGCCGACACACTTGCCCTCCTCGACCGCCGCGACGGCGGCCCGGAAGGCCTCGGCCGCGTGCCCGGTGTTGCGGTAGACCGGGATCTGCTTCGCGCCGCGGACGATGGCGCCCACGACGGGGGCCCTGAAGACCGACTCCTTGCCCAGGAAGTAGGGCGCGTGGCCGCTGTCGTACATGAAGTGGGTGAAGGCGAACGGGTCGAGGTGGGAGACATGGTTGGGCGCCACAACGAATCCGCCCGTCGCGGGCAGGTGCTCCGCGCCGCGCCAGTCCCGCTTGGTCAGGGCCATCATGAGCGGGCGCACGATCCACACAGCGAGCCGATACGCAAAAGGCAGGCCTCTGCCGCTTGGGGTCACCAGTACTCCAGTCCTGACGGGGTTGAGACTGCATCCTCTCCACTGGCGGGGTCGCTGTCGAGCGACGCGCACCGGCTTGGGACGATCGTCCCGATGATGGCCACCGACTTCGTGGACTGGCGCCTCGTCGTGCCCATCAAGGGCGGCGCGGGGGCCAAGTCGCGCCTGCACCCTCCCCCCGGCGTCTCGCGCGCCAGCCTCGCCCGCGCAATCGCCCGGGACTGCCTGGCGGCAGCCTGTTCCGGTATGCCGCGTGGCCGCGTCCACGTCGTGACGGCAGACCCCGACACCGCCGTGCTCGCGCAGCGGTTGGGAGCCGCAGTGGTGCCCGACCCACGGCTGGGCCTCAACGCCGCCGTCGCTGTCGGCATCGCGGCTGCAGCGGCAGCGGCCCGTGCGTCCCGTGCGGCTCAGGGCCTTTCGCGCCCGGACGCCTCCCCTGGCTCCGGCGCGGCGATCGCGGTGCTGCTTGGCGACCTGCCCGCGCTGCGTCCCGAGGACCTCGTCGCCGCCCTGTCTGCGGCGGCGGGCTTCGAGCGGGCGGTTGTGCCCGACGCGGACGGCACGGGGACGGTGCTGCTCACCGCCAGGCGCGGCGCCCTCGAGCCCGCCTTCGGCGCTGGCTCGGCCGAACGGCACGTCCGCGCCGGCCATGAGCGGCTCGACCTCGACCTCCCCCGCCTGCGCACGGACGTCGACGACGACCTCTCGCTCACCCGGGCCCGGGCTCTCGGGCTGGGGCCGGCAACCAGCGCCTGTCTCGCAGCCCCCGCGGACTCCCCCGCTACGCTGCCGGACATGCAGGCCAGCGTGCACACGTTCGACGAGCAGTCCGGGTCCGGCACCGCCCTGCTCGACGACGGCCGCGAGGTCCGCTTCTCGAGTGAGGTGTTCGCCCGCAGCTCGCTGCGGCACCTGCGGGCTGGTCAGCGCGTGAGCATCGAGCTGGGCGAGGGCAGCGCTGACATCGAGCGCCTGTGGATCGTGGGGATCGGCGACGACCAGCGGATCGGCTGAGACCGTCGGGCACAGTGGAGGCCGGCACCCGTCCCGGGTGCCGGCCTCCGCTGGTGTGGTCTGGCTCAGGCCTTCTTGGCCGCGCGCTTCGTGGTCGTCTTCTTCGCCGTCGTCTTGGCGGTGGACGCTGCCTTCTTGGCGGGAGCCGTCTTCCTCACGGCGGTCGCCTTTGTGGCCGGAGCGGCCTTCTTGACCGAAGCGGTCTTCTTGGCGGCCACCGTCTTCCGGGCGGGAGCGGCCTTCTTCGCGGGTGCCGCGGCGGTCCTCTTCGCGGGGGCGGCCTTCGCGGGTGCGGCGGCCCTCTTGGCCGGTGCGGCCTTCCTGGCGGTCGCCGCCTTCGTCGCGGGCGCCGCCTTCTTGGCCGTCGCTGCCTTCTTGACGGTGGCGGCCTTGCGCGCCGGAGCCGCCTTCCTGACCGTGGTACCGGCGGCGGTGGTCGCAACCTTGGCCGCGCTGCCTGCCGCGGCGCGAGCGCCGGCGACAGCGGCCTTCGGAAGCTTCTTGGGGTTGGCGACGACGTCCTTGAACCCGGCCCCGGCGCGGAACTTCGGCACATTGGTCCTGCGGATGCGCACGGTCTCGCCGGTACGGGGGTTGCGGCCGGTGCGGGCCGCCCGAGCCGACTTCTCGAAGGTCCCGAAGCCGGTGATGGCGACCTTGCCGCCCTTGGCGACCTCGCGGATGATCACGTCGACCACGTTCGCCAGTGCGTCGTTGGCGGCCTTGCGGCTGCCGAGGCGCGTCTCCAGCTCCTTGACCAGTTCTGCCTTGTTCACGTCTTCCCCTCCACAGGGTGCGGCGCTGGGACTGGCCCAGCGAAGGTGGTGAGCGGCCGGGCTGGAGCCCGACATGAGACTGACGTTATGGCCGAAGACGTGCTGAGTCCACCACTAGGTGCCCTCGATTCCTTGTGTCGCAACGGCATTCGTACCCAAATCGCCCGTTCGAGGGGTCGTCGCCGGTCGCGCCCCGGCGCCGGGCTCGCCCAGTAGGGGCAGGCACCGCCAGGAAGTCATCACGAGGCAAACCGTTGCAGCACAGCGCTATTCGACACCGTTGAGGGCAACGAGCACGGGACGGTGACGTGGCAGCGGCCCCGCCCGGGCACGGAATGCGGGGCCGGACCGCTACCAGGACCGTCGCTGAGAAAAATTCTTGCGCGGACACGCCGCCCGAGGGCGCGCCGGGCCGGTCAGGCGACGGTCGTGATCGGCTTGTGGGCGGCCCGATGGCTCTCGAAGTCGGTCACGTCCTGCTCGTGGCGCAGGGTGAGGCTGATGTCGTCCAGCCCCTCCAGGAGGCGCCAGCGCGTGTAGTCGTCGACCTCGAACGGGGCCACGATGTCGCCCGCCGTGACCGTCCGGGACACCAGGTCCACCGTGACCGATGCACCAGGCTCGTTCTCGAGGTACTTCCAGAGCAGCTCGACGTCATCCTGAGACACCTGCGCTGTCAGGAGGCCCTGCTTGCCGCTGTTTCCGCGGAAGATGTCGGCGAACCGGCTCGAGATGACAACACGGAAGCCGTAGTTCATCAGCGCCCAGACGGCGTGCTCGCGAGAGGATCCCGTCCCGAAGTCGGGGCCGGCCACGAGGACCGAGCCCGCGGCATACGAGGGGTTGTTGAGGATGAACGTCTCGTCCTTGCGCCAGGCAGCGAACAGGCCGTCCTCGAAGCCGGTCCTGGTGACCCGCTTGAGATAGACCGCCGGGATGATCTGGTCGGTGTCGACGTTGCCTCGGCGCAAGGGGACGCCGATACCTGTGTGGGCCGTGAACTGTTCCATGTCAGCTGGCCTCCTCGGCGGTCGTGCCGACCAGGTCGGCCGGGCTGGACAGCGTGCCGCGCAGCGCGGTCGCCGCCGCGACGAGCGGGCTCACGAGGTGGGTGCGGCCACCCTTGCCCTGGCGTCCCTCGAAGTTGCGGTTGGACGTCGAGGCGCTGCGCTCCCCCGGCGCGAGCTGGTCCGGGTTCATGCCCAGGCACATCGAGCAGCCGGGCAGGCGCCACTCGGCACCCGCCTCGGTGAAGACCCGGTCCAGGCCCTCCTCCTCGGCTTGCAGGCGCACGCGGGCCGAGCCGGGCACGACGAGCATGCGCACCCCGTCGGCGACCCGGTGGCCCTTGACCACGGACGCGGCGGCCCGGAGGTCCTCGATCCGCCCGTTGGTGCAGGACCCGACGAAGACGGTGTCGACCCGGATGGCGCGCAGGGGCGTCCCTGCCTCGAGACCCATGTACTCCAGGGCCCGACGGGCTGCCGCCCGGTCGTGCTCGTCCGCCATGCGCTCGGGGTCGGGCACCGCCTCGGACAGCGGAGCGCCCTGGCCCGGGTTGGTGCCCCAGGTGACGAAGGGGGTCAGGGCGCTGGCGTCGACGTCGACCACGGCGTCGAAGACGGCGTCGTCATCGCTGCGCAGGTGGCTCCAGTCGGCCAGGGCCGCGTCCCAGTCGGCACCGACGGGCGCGTGCTGGCGGCCCTTGAGGTACTCGAAGGTGGTCTCGTCCGGCGCGATCATGCCGGCGCGGGCGCCCGCCTCGATGGACATGTTGCAGACCGTCATCCGCGCCTCCATGGACAGCGCGCGGATGGCGCTCCCACGGAACTCGAGGACGTAGCCCTGGCCGCCGCCGGTGCCGATCCTGGCGATGACCGCCAGCACGATGTCCTTGGCCGTGACGCCGGTCTGGAGCTCGCCCTCGACGTTGATAGCCATGGTCTTGAAGGGCTTGAGGGGCAGCGTCTGGGTGGCCAGCACATGCTCGACCTCGGAGGTCCCGATCCCGAAGGCCAGCGCACCGAACGCGCCGTGGGTCGAGGTGTGGCTGTCGCCGCAGACGATCGTCATGCCCGGCTGGGTCAGGCCCCGCTGCGGTCCCACGACGTGGACGATGCCCTGCTCGGCGTCGCCCATCGGGAAGAGGCGGACGCCGAACTCCTCGCAGTTGCGGCGCAGCGTCTCGACCTGCGTCCGGCTCACGAGGTCGGTGATCGGCCCCGGGGTGGTCGGGACGTTGTGGTCCTCGGTCGCCAGGGTCAGGTCGGGCCTGCGCACCTTGCGCCCCGCCAGCCGCAAGCCGTCGAACGCCTGGGGACTGGTGACCTCGTGGAGCAGGTGGAGGTCGATGTACAGCAGGTCGGGCTCACCCTCGCTCCGCCGCACCACATGGGTCTCCCACACCTTCTCCGCCAGCGTTCCTGACACGTCCGTCACTCCTCAGCCATCGGTCTTGTACGGCACCCCCTGCGCGCCGTACTGCGAGGTTCGCACCGCGACGATGGCGCGTGAACTTGCGTCTCAGGCAATGAGACGTCAATATCAGTGCATGGACAACACTAGTGGGGTCGGCGTCCTCGACAAGGCGGCCATCGTTCTGGGCGCCCTCGAGGCTGGTCCGTCCACCCTCGCGCAGCTCGTCACGGCCACCGGCCTGGCTCGCCCGACGGCCCACCGGCTGGCCGTGGCCCTGGAACACCACCGGCTCGTCACCCGCGACCTGCAGGGCCGGTTCGTGCTCGGCCCGCGCCTGGCCGAGCTCGCCGCCGCCGCGGGTGAGGACCGGCTGCTGGCCGCAGCTGGTCCCGTGCTGGGCGCCCTGCGCGACCACACCAACGAGAGTGCCCAGCTCTTCCGGCGCCAGGGCGACCACCGCATCTGCGTCTCGGCTGCCGAGCGCCCTGTGGGCCTGCGCGACTCCATCCCGATCGGGGCCACCCTGTCGATGCTCGCCGGGTCGGCGGCACAGGTGCTGCTCGCCTGGGAGGAGCCGGACCGCCTGCACCGGGGGCTGCACGGCGCCAAGTTCACCGCGACGACCCTCTCCGGCGTGCGCCGCCGGGGCTGGGCGCAGAGCGTGGGCGAGCGCGAGGCGGGCGTCGCGTCCGTCTCGGCCCCCGTGCGCGGCCCCTCCGGACGCGTGGTCGCGGCCGTGTCGATCTCGGGCCCCATCGAGCGGCTCTCCCGCCAGCCGGGCCGCCTGCACGCCGCCACGGTGGTCGCAGGCGCGAACAAGCTGACCGAGGTCCTGGCCCGCCACCACGCGCAGCAACAGCAGCAGAACGCCTGACCGCACCCGGGCCCCGAACAGCCGGTATACCAGCGTGGCCAGCGTGGCCACGCGGCATACCGACGTTCTTGCTCCCCTCGCGGCACGGGCGGGAGGAACAGGACCTCCGGCACAGGCTGTTCCGGCATGCCGGCGTGACGCTGAGGTCATGACCACCCGGCGAACGGACACCCAGCGCACGAAGCCGACGGACCGGCTGCCCAGCCACTACCTGGACGCACCGGGGTCGCGGATGATGCTGCGGGCACCCGTCGGGCTGTGGCGGCT
>DASULG010000416.1:0-7966 GCA_036278335.1 Pedococcus sp. | reverse complement strand
GTCAGCACGGCGTTTCCCTCACAGTCCGACGCCGAGAACTGGTTCGGCGAGACCTGGCACGACCTGGCCGCCAAGGGCGTGGACGCGGTCAGCCTGTACCGCGAGGGTGCGCTGGTGTATGGCCCCATGGCCCTCCAGCCCGCCGAGTAGGACCCGCGTAGGTCCCGAGTAGGTCCCGAGTAGGACCCGAGTAGGACCCGAGTAGGACCCGAGTACCGCCCGAGTAGGTCCCGCGTAGGACCCGCGCGGCCGCTAGGAGGGGTACTTGCCGCGCGCGACCTGCGGGCGCGGCATACGCGAGCGCCGCATCTGGAAGGCGCGCATCACGGCATACATGGCCCCGCCGCGGGGCACGCCGTCCGCGCCGAACTTGGCCACGAGCTTCTTCTTCAGCCCGCGCCACATGATCACCGCGTCGACAGCCGCCACGAGCAGCAGGCCGTAGACCATGAAGAAGACGATCGTCAGCGCCCAGCTCTGGCGCACGAACGACAGGGCCAGGACGACGAGCATCACGGGGAGCATGAACTCGCCGATGTTCCAGCGCGCGTCGACGTGGTCGCGGATGAACCGGCGCTCCGGTCCCTTGTCACGCACCGGCAGGTGCGCGTCGTCGCCGGTCACCATGGCCTGGCGCATCTTGGCCGATGCCTCGCGTCGCTTGAGCTGGTCCTCCCGCTTGGCCGCCTTGCGGTCGGTGACCACGAGGGGACGCTTGCGCGCCGCCTCCTGCTCGCGCCGCTTGGGCGTGGGGCGGTTCTTGGCGCCCTCGCGGTGCGCCCGCTCGGCCGCCTCGGCGGCCTGCTGGTCGGTCAGCGTCTTGTTGCGTCCAAACACGCGGCCAACTGTATGCCGTCCGGCTGGGTTCTCCGGCATCGCCGCCCGTCGGGCGCCGGCGGCACCGACTAGGCTCCCGGCCGTGACTGACGACGTCCTGAGCCCAGACCAGATCTCCGACATCAAGGCGACGGTGGCGGGGCTGATGCCAGCCGTGCGCGCCGACCTCGAAGCGCTGACCCGGATCCCGAGCGTCTCGCTGGACGCGTTCGACCAGGCCCACGTCGAGGCCAGCGCGGCGGCCACCGCCGAGCTGCTGCGCGCCGAGGGGCTCGAGGTCGAGGTCCTGCGTGAGGGCGGACGGCCCGCCGTGATCGGGCACATCGACGGGCCCGAGGGGGCCCCGACGGTCATGCTCTACGCGCACCACGACGTGCAGCCTCCCGGCAGCGAGGACCTCTGGGACAGCCCGCCGTTCGAGCCCACCGAGCGCGACGGCCGCCTCTACGGCCGGGGCGCCGCCGACGACAAGGCCGGGATCATGGCGCACCTCGCGGCGCTGCGGGCCCACCGCGGCCACCTCCCGGTGGGCGTCACGGTCTTCGTCGAGGGCGAGGAGGAGATCGGCTCCGACTCGCTGCCGACCATCCTCGAGCGACACGGCGAGAGGCTGCGGGCCGACGCCATCGTCCTTGCCGACTCGACCAACTGGGCCATCGGTGAGCCCGCGCTGACGACCACGCTGCGCGGCCTGATCCGGGTCGTCCTCACGGTGACCACCCTCGACCACGGCGTCCACTCGGGCATGTTCGGCGGGGCGGTCCCGGACGCGATGATGCCGCTGGTCCGCCTGCTCGCGAGCCTGCACGACGACGCCGGGGACGTGGCGATCGAGGGCCTGCGCAGTGGCGAGGCCTCCGAGCTCGACTACGACGAGGCGCGGCTGCGCGAGGAGTCAGGTCTGCTGGAGGGCGTCGAGGTCATCGGCACCGGCTCCCTGCTGACGCGCGTCTGGAACAAGCCCACGGCCACCGTCATCGGCATCGACGCGCCGTCGGTGGCCACGAGCTCGAACACGCTCGTACCCAGTGCGAGCGCCAAGGTCTCGATCCGGCTCGCGCCCGACGAGGACCCCATGGAGGCGTATGCCGCGGTGCAGCGCCACATCGAGAAGCACACCCCGTGGGGTGCCCGCGTGGAGGTGCACCTCGACGACCAGGGCGCCGGCTTCGCGGCGCAGGCCACCGGCCCGGTGTACGACCAGGCCCGGGCCGCCTTCACCGACGCGTGGGGTGTCGAGCCCGTGGACATCGGGGTCGGGGGCTCGATCCCGTTCGTCGCCGCGTTCGCCCAGCGGTTCCCGGAGGCGGGGATTCTCGTCACCGGCGTGGAGGACCCCGACGCCCGAGCGCACGGCGCCAACGAGTCGCTGCACCTCGGCGAGTTCCAGAAGGTCTGCGAGGCCGAGGCGCTGCTGCTGTCCCGCCTGGGCGCCCTGCCGCGCTGACCCCGGCTGCACCCCGTCAGGTCACCCGGCCCGGGGGCAGGCGGGCGGGGCCGGGGCGCAGCGGTTAGGTTCGGGGGCATGGCCGAGACCGCAAGCAAGGGATACGTCCAGCCACGCTACGAGCGCGACACGCACTACATCCACGACCGCATCACCTCCGACACCACAGGGGAGTGGCCCGTCGAGCCGGGTCGCTACCGCCTGGTCGTCGCCCGGGCCTGCCCGTGGGCCAACCGCGCGATCATCGTGCGGCGCCTGCTCGGCCTCGAGGACGCCATCTCCATGGGCATCTGCGGCCCGGTCCACGACGAGAACAGCTGGACCTTCGACCTCGACCCCGGTGGCGTGGACCCGGTGCTCGGCATCGCGCGCCTGAAGGACGCCTACGAGGCCCGATACCCCGGCTACGAACGCGGCATCACCGTCCCCGCCGTGGTCGAGGTCGCCACCGGCAGGGTCGTCACCAACGACGTCTCGCAGATCACGCTCGACTTCTCCACCCAGTGGAGCGCCCACCACCGCGAGGGCGCCCCCGACCTCTACCCGACGGTGCTGCGCCCGGAGATTGACGAGGTCAACAGGCGCGTCTACGCCGAGGTCAACGACGGCGTCTACCGCTGCGGGTTCGCCGGCAGCCAGGGTTCCTACGAGCGCGCCTACGACCGTCTCTTCGCGACCCTCGACTGGCTCACCGACCGGCTCCGCGACGAGCGTTACCTCGTCGGCGACACGATCACCGAGGCCGACGTGCGCCTGTTCACCACCCTCGCCCGCTTCGACGCCGTCTACCACGGCCATTTCAAGTGCAACCGGCAGAAGCTCAGCGAGATGCCCGTGCTGTGGGCCTACGCGCGGGACCTGTTCCAGACGCCGGGGTTCGGCGACACCGTCGACTTCAGCCACATCAAGGCGCACTACTACGTCGTCCACCAGGACATCAACCCCACTGGCGTCATCCCCAAGGGACCCGACCTCTCGGGATGGCTGCTGCCGCACGGACGTGAGGCCCTCGGGGGCAGGCCCTTCGGCGACGGCGCCCCACCCGGCCCCCCGCGTGAGGCCGAGCGGGTGCCGACCGAGCACCAGGCCCGCGGATGAGCGGGCGCGAGCACGACCTCGTGCTCTACGGGGCGAGCGGTTTCGTGGGGCGGCTCGTGGCACAGGAGCTTGCCGAGCACGCACCGGCCGGTCTGCGCATCGCCCTGGGCGGCCGCAGCCGGCAGCGCCTGGAGCGGGTGCGGGCCGGCCTTCCCGGCGAGGCGGCCAACTGGCCCATCGTGGTCGCCGACAGCAGCGACGCGGCGGCGCTGGCGGCCCTGGCCACCAGCACCAGGGTGGTCGCGACGACCGTCGGCCCCTACCTGCGGTACGGGCTGCCCCTGGCGATGGCGTGCGCCAGGGCCGGCACCCACTACGCGGACCTCACGGGGGAGGTCCTCTACGTCCGGCGGCTCATCGACCAGTGCCAGGACATCGCCGAGGGCACCGGCGCTCGGATCGTCACAGCCTGCGGCTACGACTCCATCCCCTCCGACCTCGGCGTCCTGCTGCTCCACGAGCAAGTCAGCGCCGACGGCGCGGGCGCCCTGCTCGACACGACGCTGCAGGCCCGCGCCCGTGGCGGCCTCAGCGGCGGCACCATCGACTCCCTGCGCGCACAGCTCGAGGCCGTGGCCGCCGAGCCGGGCCTGCGCCGGGTCCTGTCCGACCCCCACGCCCTGGCTCCGGACCCGGAGGCCGAGCCGCGGCAGGGCGGGGAGCGCGACGTCCGCACGGTGTTCCCCGACGCGGAGACCGGGCAGTGGGCGGGCCCGTTCATCATGGCGTCCTTCAACTCCCGCATCGTTCGGCGCAGCAACGCGCTGCTGGGCCACGCCTACGGCAGCCGCTTCCGCTACCGGGAGGTCAGCGCCTACGGCAGCGGAGCGGGGGGCTTCCTCCGGGCCACCGCGGTGAGCGGCGTGCTGGGCCTGGCCATGGCCGCGATGAGCATCCCCTGGACCCGCAGGGTCTTCGACCGGCTCGCGCCCTCACCCGGGGAGGGCCCCAGCGAGGAGGCCCGGCGCAGCGGGCGCTTCCGCATGGAGACCCGCACGGTCACCGAGGGCGGTCGGCGCTACCTGGCCGTGGTGGCCGCCCAGGGCGACCCCGGGTATGCCGCGACGGCAGTCATGCTCGCCGAGGCGGCGCTGTGCCTGGCCGTCGACGAGGAGCAGCTGCCGGCGCGCGCCGGGGTTCTCACGCCCGCGACGGCGATGGGGGCTGTGCTTGCCGAGCGGCTGCGGCGCCGGGGGTTCACGCTGACGGTCCAGGAGCAGGACGGGCCGGCTCGGTCGGGTCGCTCCGGCTGAACCCGGCGGGCGGTCAGTTCCGGCGGTCGGTCCCCTGGGTCAGTCCCTGTGGGTCAGTCCTTGTGGGTCTCGCCCGGCAGGGCGAGCATCCGGTCCAGGGCGACCCGCGCGTGGCGGGCCACCTCGGGGTCGACGTGGATCGGGTTGACGACGCGGCCGGCGACGAGGGACTCGAGGGTCCAGACGAGGTGCGGCAGGTCGATGCGGTTCATCGTCGAGCAGTAGCAGACGTTCTTCTCCAGGAAGGAGATCTGCTGCCGGGGGAACTCCTCGCCGAGGCGGCGCACGAGGTTCAGCTCGGTGCCCACGACCCACCGCGTGCCGTCGGGGGCGGCGGCGATGGTCTTGATGATCTTCTCGGTGGAGCCCACCTCGTCGGCAGCCTCGACGACCTCGTGGCGGCACTCGGGGTGGACGATGACCCGCACACCCGGGATCTCGCGTCGGGCCTGCTCCACGGCCTCGAGGGTGAAGCGGCCGTGCACCGAGCAGTGGCCGCGCCACAGGATCATGCGGGCATCCCGCAGCTGCTGGCGGGTCAGGCCGCCCATCGGCCGGTGCGGGTCGAACACCACGCAGTCGTCGAGGGACCCGCCGAGGTCGCGCGCCCAGGTGTTGCGGCCCAGGTGCTGGTCGGGCAGGAACAGCACCTTGCCGCTGCCCCCCTCGACACGTCCGTCGCCGCCCTGCGAGAAGGCCCAGGAGAGCGCGGTCTTCGCGTTGGACGAGGTGCAGATCGTGCCGCCGTGGCGGCCGGTGAAGGCCTTGATGGCGGCGGAGGAGTTCATGTACGTGACCGGGACGGTGTCCTCGGCGATCCCGGCCTCGACCAGGTCGTCCCAGGCATCCTCGACCTGCGCAATGGCAGCCATGTCGGCCATCGAGCAGCCCGCCGCGAGGTCGGGCAGCACGACCTGCTGGTGCGCCGCGGTCAGGATGTCGGCCGACTCGGCCATGAAGTGCACGCCGCAGAAGATGATCCAGGGTGCCTCGGGCCGCGCCGCGGCCTCTTTGGCCAGCTTGAACGAGTCGCCGGTGACGTCGGCGAAGGCGATGACCTCGTCGCGCTGGTAGTGGTGGCCGAGCACGAACACCTTCTCGCCGAGGGCCTCCCGGGCGGCACGAGCGCGCTCGACCAGACCGGGGTCCGAGGGCGCCGGGAGGTCGCCGGGGCATTCCACGCCGCGCTCGCTGGCGAGGTCACGGCCATGGCCGAGGACCAGCAGGGGGAGGGGCGCGCTGTGGGGGATCCTGTCCGCGGTGGTGCTCACAGACAGATCGTGTCACACCGCCGACACGGGGTGTGCGAGATGGACCCCGCGGTGGCGCTCAGCACCCGGGGGAGGCTCAGAGCGGGTGCAGCCGGGGGCTGGTGACGGCCACGCTCACGGTCTGGGAGCCGAAGCGCACGTCCACGCGGTCGCCGTCCAGGCGCACGATGCGGCCCAGGCCGTGGCGGTCGTGGGTGACCCGGTCGTCCACCGCGAAGTCGGGGCGCTCAGGCGCCTTCTCGGCGTGGAACGGGCTGTTGACGGGACGGGGTCTGCTGGAAGGCTGACGGGGTCGCATCAGTCCAGTGTGCGCCACAGCGCCAGAGATGTCCGCATCGACTCCCTTTCGGGGCGGAATCGGGGCTCTGGCCCTCGGCAGGGTAGGGTGGCTTCCAGCGGCCCGCACAGTTCTGCCTCGGGACCGCTTTCTGATGTCGATGCTCACGCGCCGCGACCAGTCCCTAGGCTCGCGCCGGGCAGGACGACCTTCACTTCTGCGTTGGTGAGCACCACGCTCTTCTGAGCCCTTTCATCTGGGAGTACCCACCTGTGTCTGCTGACACCTCTTTTGCCCATCTCGGCGTGCCCGCCGCGCTGACCGATGTCCTCGCCGCTGCCGGCATCACCGTCCCCACGCCGATCCAGGCGGCGACGCTGCCGGACTCGCTGTCCGGCAGGGACGTCCTCGGCCGCGGCCGGACCGGCTCGGGCAAGACCTACGCCTTCCTCCTTCCGCTGCTCGCACGGCTCTCGCAGCACCCCCGCCCCCGCCAGGCGAAGCGCCCCCGTGCGCTCGTGCTGGCCCCCACCCGCGAGCTGGCGACCCAGATCGACACCGCCCTGGCGCCGCTCGCCCGGCCCCTGGGCCTGACCAGCCAGACCGTCTTCGGCGGCGTCGGCCAGAACCCCCAGGTCACCGCCCTGCGCCGTGGCGTCGATGTTGTCGTCGCCTGCCCCGGCCGTCTCGAGGACCTGATCACCCAGGGCCACATCAGCCTCGACGCGATCGAGATCACCATCCTGGACGAGGCAGACCACATGGCCGACCTCGGGTTCCTGCCCGGCGTGCGCAGGATCATGGAGCGCACCCCCCGAGACGGCCAGCGGATGCTGTTCTCGGCCACCCTCGACGCCGGCGTCAACGTGCTCGTCAAGCGGTTCCTGACCAGCCCGGTGACGCACGAGGCCGACTCCGCCCAGTCGCCGGTCGGGACGATGTCCCACCACGTCTTCCACGTGCACCACGACGACCGGCTCCCGGTCCTCCTCGACCTCGCCGCGGCCCCCGGGCGGACGATGGTCTTCACCCGCACCAAGCACGGCGCCAAGAAGCTGGCCAAGCAGCTCAACGCCTCGGGGATCCCCGCCGTGGAGCTGCACGGCAACCTGAGCCAGAACGCCCGCACCCGGAACATGGACGCCTTCCACGGAGGGATCGCCTCCACGCTGGTGGCGACCGACATCGCGGCTCGCGGCATCCACGTCGACGACGTCGGGCTGGTCGTCCACGCCGACCCGCCCGTCGAGCACAAGGCCTACCTGCACCGCTCCGGCCGCACGGCGCGGGCCGGCGCGGCCGGCACGGTGGTCACCCTGATGACCGCCGACCAGGTCGCCGATGTGCGCGACCTGACCCGCAAGGCAGGCATCAAGCCCACGACGACGCGCGTGAACGCCTCGCACCCGCTGCTGCGCGAGGTGGCTCCGGGGGAGCGGGACTTCCCCGGCGGCGTGGCCTTCGCAGAGACAAACAGCGCCGACCAGCAGGGCCGGGGCGCCGCCCGCGGCGGCCGGCCCGCGCAGCGGGGCCAGAAGGCCCCCAGCGGCCAGTCGGGCACGAAGGGCCCCAGGGTCAAGGGTGGCCAGGGTGGCCAGGGTGGCCAGGGCGGCACCAGAGGTCAGCGGGGTGCGTCGGAGCCTCGCACCGGCGCCGGTGCCGGCAGGCGCTCGGGGGGCGGCGGCCGCGGTGGCTCACCGAAGTCGGGCTCTGCCTCGGTGTACTCGACCTCCACCGGCGGCAGCAGCGGCGGCGCGGCCGCCTTCTCCTCGAGGCCAAGGGC
>DASULG010000415.1:0-6393 GCA_036278335.1 Pedococcus sp. | reverse complement strand
TGCGGGCTGCTCGTCGTGCGTGACCAGCTGCCGTCGGTGCTGCAGCCCATCTCGGACGTGCTGCCCCTCTCGTATGCCGTCGACGCGATGAACGCGGTGGCGGCCCAGACGGAGCCGCTCGGGGAGGCGGGGCCCGATCTTGCCGTGATCGCCCTGTGGATCGCGGGCTCCCTGCTGCTCGGCTCGCTCACCCTCCGGCGGCGCACCCCCTGAGCCGGAAGGGCTAGCCTTGGCGGCGGTCACGAAGGGCGTGGCCGCTGTCGGAAGGATCTCTGTGGACCCCAGTGACCTGCTGCGCAACTCGCTGCTGCAACTGTCCAAGAGCGGCACCGTCCGCAGGATGGTGGAGACGGCACCGGTCAGCCGCAGCGTGGTCCGGCGCTTCGTCCCGGGGGCGAGCACCGAGGACGCCGTCCGCGCCACCTCCGAGCTGCGGATGACCAACCGGCTCGCGACCATCGACTACCTCGGTGAGGACACCCTCGACCTGACCCAGGCCATCCGCACGCGGGATGCCTACGTGCACCTCCTGCGGGAGCTGCAGGGGGCCGACCTCAGCCAGATGGGCATGGGCGAGGTGAGCCTGAAGCTCAGTGCCCTGGGCCAGATGCTGCCCGGGGACGGGCGGAAGGTCGCCCTCGAGCACGCGCGCGAGATCTGCGAGGCTGCGGCCGAGGCCGGCACGACGGTGACGCTCGACATGGAGGACCACACCACCACCGACGCCACCCTCCAGGCCCTGCGCGAGCTGCGCCAGGACTTCCCGTGGGTCGGCGCGGTCATCCAGTCCTACCTCAGGCGCAGCGAGGCCGACTGCCGCGACCTGGCCCACGAGGGCAGCCGGGTCAGGCTGTGCAAGGGCGCCTACAAGGAGCCGGAGTCCGTGGCCTACCAGTCCTCCGACGAGGTCGACACGGCCTACGTGCGCTGCCTGAAGATCCTCATGGCGGGCGAGGGCTACCCCATGGTGGCCAGCCACGACCCGCGCATGATCGAGATCGCCGGCGCACTGGCGGCCCACAACGCACGCGATCCGCAGACCTACGAGTACCAGATGCTCTACGGCATCCGCCCCGAGGAGCAGAAGCGCATCGCCGACCGCGGCAACCAGATGCGCGTCTACATCCCCTACGGCGAGGAGTGGTACGGCTACCTCATGCGCCGGATGGCCGAGCGCCCGGCCAACACCCTGTTCTTCCTGCGGGGCCTGGCCACCCGCGGCTGAACCACCTCACGAACCCAAGGAGGCACACATGGGCACGGTCGCGATCTTCGGCGCCGGCGTGATGGGCGAGACGCTGCTGTCCGGGCTGATCCGGGCTGGCCGCAGCGTCGACGAGCTCGCCATCACCGAGCGCCGCCCCGAGCGGGTGGAGGAGCTGCGCGAGCGCTACGGCGTGCGCATCCTCGCCAACACCGAGGCGGCCCAGGTGGCCGACACCCTGGTGCTGGTGGTCAAGCCGCAGGACATGGCCGGGCTGCTGGAGGAGATCCACGACCACGTGGCCCCCGGCAACCTCGTCGTCAGCCTGGCTGCCGGCATCACGACCGACTTCCTGGAGAGCCGCCTGCCCGAAGGCAGCTCGGTCGTCCGGGTCATGCCCAACACGCCCGCCCTCGTCGACGAGGGCATGGCGGCGCTGAGCCCGGGACGGCACTGCGACGAGACCCACCTCAACGAGGCCTCCGACCTGCTGCGCTCCTGCGGCAAGGTCATCCAGATCGCGGAGAAGCACCAGGACGCGGTCACGGCCATCTCGGGCTCGGGACCGGCCTACATCTTCTACGTCGTCGAGGCGATGATCGAGGCGGGCGTTGTCCTCGGCCTGCCGCGGGCCACGGCGACAGAGCTGGTCGTGCAGACGCTGTACGGGGCCGCCACGATGATCAAGGAGACCCGCCAGCACCCCACGGTGCTGCGCGAGCAGGTGACGTCACCCGGTGGGACGACGGCAGCCGCGCTGCGCCAGCTCGACGACCACAAGGTGCGCGCCGCGTTCATCAACGCCATGGAGGCGGCGGCTGAGCGCTCACACCAGCTCGCGTCCGGAAATGACTGAGCCCTTGGAGATCCGTCGCGTCGACGAGGGCAGCTGGCGGACCTACCGCGACGTCCGCCTGGCCATGCTGCTCGACACCCCGCGGGCGTTCGGTTCGACCTACGCAGGGGAGGCCGCGTTCAGTGAGAGCATCTGGCTGGACCGTGTCAGGGGCGAGGCACGGACCTGGCTGGCAGGCCGCGGCAACCTCCCCCTCGGCTCGGTCACGGTGGTCCGCTTCGAGGAGCAGGCGCCGGACGAGGCCCGCCTGGTCGCGATGTGGGTCGCGGGCCATGCCCGCGGGTGCGGTGTCGGCCAGGCCCTGGTGGAGACCGTGCTGGCCGATGCGCGCGAGCGCGGTCTCCGCATGGTCACCCTCGACGTCGCCGACGAGAACGCCGCTGCCCGAAAACTCTATGAGCGCATGGGTTTTCGGCCCACCGGTCGCACCAGCACGCTCGCGCACAACCCGGACGTGCCAGAGATCGAGATGGCCCACGAGCTGGCCAGCACCTGGTGAACTCTGGGGTCCTGGCCGCCGCGGCGCCAGGCCTCGTGCGAGAGTGTGTGGCATGAGCGAGATCATCGTGCGAGCCCTGACTGAGGATGACTGGGAGCAGTACCGCGGCGTTCGGCTGGCCGCGCTGGAGGATTCCCCCGAGGCCTTCGTGGCCACGCTCGAGGAGGAAAGGGGCTACGACGAGCAGTTCTGGCGCGAGCGCATGAGGCGCTCGCAGCGGCTCATCGCCGAGGTCGACGGCAAGGCTGTCGGGGTCGCCAGCGTCGGACAGGCGGACGGCGGCAACTCCGACGTGGCCGAGCTGTTCGGGCTCTGGGTCGCACCGGACGCCCGGGGCGCAGGGGTGGCGACCAGGCTGGTGCAGGCGGGTGCCGATGCCGCGCGGCGCGCCGGCCGGACCCATCTCGCCTACTGGGTGGGCACGGACAACGGCAGGGGCGTGGCCTTTGCCAGCGGGGTCGGCTTCCGGCCGACGGACAACCGCCGCCCGATGCGCGTGGTCTCCGAGAGCGACGAGGAGATCGCCATGGTGCTCGCGCTCGGACAGGACCGAGGGGTCCCGGTCCTCTGACCTGCCTGCCCAGCAGGGGCCTAGGGCCGAGAGGCCAGCCGCTCGATCAGCTCGGTGGGACCGCTGACGATCAGGGTGTCGTGCGCGCTGACCTTGGTGTCGGCCTGCGCGTAGGTGAAGTCCATCCCGGGGGACTTGACTCCGACGACGGTGACGCCGTACTTGCTGCGGATCTGGCTCTGGGCCAGCGTGAAGCCGGTGGCCTCCTGCGGCGGGCGGATCTTGACGATGGCGAAGCCGTCATCGAACTCGATGTAGTCCATGAGCTTGCCGTTGAGCAGGTGGGCCACCCGCCGCCCGGTCTCGGCCTCGGGGAAGATCACGTGCTGCACCCCGATGCGCGTCAGGATCCGCCCGTGCTCGGGGGAGAGCGCCTTGGCCCAGATGGACGGGATGCCCGCGTCGACGAGGTTCAGCGACGCCAGGACCGAGGCCTCCACCGACGAGCCGATGCCGACGATCGCCAGCTTGTAGTCGCGCGCCCTGATCGCCGCGATCGCACCGGGCTGGCTCGCGTCGCCCTGGACGATCTTGGTGAACTTGCCGAGGAACGTCTCGGCGCGCGCCGAGTCCTGCTCGATGGCGACGACGTGGTGGCCCAGCCTCTGCAGCTCCAAGGCGGCAGCGGCGCCGAACCGCCCGAGTCCGACGACCAGGACGTTCTCCTCGAACAGCCGGTTCTTGGGCACAGGGTCCTCCCAGGGGTCGCGGACGGGAACCGTTCTGTCCACGGACAGTACCCGCCCGGTAGCGTGCCCAGCATGCCCACACAGGCGCGCGTGGTCTGGGACCCCAGCTTCACCGCATACAACTTCGGCCCAGGTCATCCCATGGCCCCGGTGCGCCTCGACCTGACGGCGCGGCTGTGTGACGCCTTCGGGCTCTTCGGACACGCGGACGTCGCCATACTCAACCCTGCCGTCCCAGAGGATGCTGTGCTCGAGACGGTGCACGACCCGGCCTATATCGCGGCCGTCAAGGCGGCCTCGGCAGACCCCTCGGACGCGGATGAGTCGCGCGGGCTGGGCACCGAGGACGACCCGGCCTTCCTCGGCATGCACGAGGCCAGCGCGCGGATCGCCGCAGGCACCCGCCAGCTCTGCGAGGACGTCTGGAACGGCTCGGTGGCGCACGGCGTGAACTTCTGCGGCGGACTCCACCACGCGATGCCCGGCAACGCCTCGGGTTTCTGCATCTACAACGACATCGCCGTGGGCATCCAGTGGCTGCTGGACAACGGCGTGCAGCGGGTGGCCTACGTCGACGTCGACGTGCACCACGGCGACGGGGTCGAGCGCATCTTCTGGGACGACCCGCGCGTGCTCACCATCTCCCTCCACGAGTCCGGCCGGGCGCTCTTCCCCGGCACGGGGTGGCCGGGGGACACCGGTGGCCCGAACGCCCCCGGGTCGGCCGTCAACGTCGCACTGCCACCCGGCACCGGTGACTCGGCCTGGCTGCGGGCGCTGCACTCGACGGCGCTGCCCGTCGTGCGGGCGTTCAAGCCCGAGGTCCTGGTGACCCAGCACGGCTGCGACACCCACGCCCAGGACCCCCTCGCCCACATGGCGCTCTCGGTCGACGCGCAGCGCGCCGCCGCCGAGACCCTGCACCGCCTGGCCCACGAGGTGTGCGGTGGTCGGTGGGTCGCCCTCGGCGGCGGTGGCTACGAGCTCGTCGACGTGGTGCCGCGCACGTGGACGCACCTGACCGCCATCGCGTCCCACCGCCCCATCGCGCTGACCGAGGCTGTCCCGGAGGACTGGCTCGAGCATGTGCGCATGGAGCTCGGGCGGCAGGCCCCGCGCCGGATGGGCGACCTCGACCCGGCCGAGGGGCCCATCTGGCACCAGCCCTGGGACATGGGGTACAACCCGCACAGCGAGGTAGACCGGGCCATCATGGCCACCCGCCAAGCCGTCTTCGAGCACTTCGGCCTCGACCTCTGGTTCGACTGAGAGGGCCCGGGACCCCGCAGCGGAATGTCGGCTACGCCGTGTTTTCTGCGGATCAGCGGCCGGAAGTCTGGACATTCGGGCGGCGTGTCGTCTGGACTTGCGAGACTTTATTCGCCCATCCGCTTCCCCACGGGTCACATCTGCCCCTATCGTTGCGACTTGCACGAGCGTAGAGTCCGCCGGAGGGGAAGCCGGCGATGCGCGCGTGCAGAAGATCGAGGTAGCTATGTCCAACGAGCGTCAGCTCGCCGAGGTGCGGTTCCTGACCGTCGCCGAGGTCGCCTCGATCATGCGCGTGTCGAAGATGACCGTGTACCGCATGGTGCACGCGGGCGAGCTCCCCGCCATCCGTGTGGGCCGTTCCTTCCGCGTTCCCGAGGATGCCGTGCACAAGTACCTGCGAACCTCGTACGTCGACACCGCGTGATTGCGTGCTGAGCGCACAGCACGAAGGGCGGGCCAGGGTCACCTGGCCCGCCCTTCGTCATGCGGGGAGTATGCCGGCGCGTCCCCCTCACAGGTGCCGCGCCGGCATACGGCTCAGCGGTTGTCGACGGCGGTGACGTCGACCTTCACGTTCGCGCCGGTCCACAGCTGGGTCAGCAGGTAGACGCTGCCGGGCGGGATGACCGCCGACTCGTCCGCGGCCGAGGTGGCCGAGCTGCCCGTCAGCTGGCAGGCGCTGTCGAGGAAGTACAGGTCGAGGTCATGGCCGACCGTCTCGTCGCTGGTGCCCTTCACGCTGACCGAGTGCAGGCCGTCCGAGAACCCCAGCGGGACCTTGGTGACCCAGGCGTCGGCGCCCTGGGTGGCCGGCGGGAACGTGCAGGCGGTGTTCATCTCCGTGCCCGTCACGCCGAAGACGTTGGACAGGCCGGTCGCGTCGCCCGCGGCCGGGTTCGGCGCGGTGATCGTGCCCGAGTCCGTGTAGTCCGGGTCAGGCGTCACCGAGCCGTTGGCGACCCTGGCCCCCGAGCCGAAGACCTGGATGTCCGCCACCTGGGCGTAGTCCGCCGTGTCGCCCTGCACCGAGTCGATGAAGAAGCGCACGTAGGCGGCCCGGACCGGCTTGGTGAGGTCGAAGCTGCGGTAGTTCAGGTCCGCGGCGGTGGGCCGCGGCGCCTGGTAGCCGAACCCTCCGGTCCGCACGGTCGTCCACGTGACGCCGTCGGTCGAGGTCTGGAACGTGAAGTCCCTCAGGGCGGCGAAGCGCGACGCGTTGGTGGCCTTGTAGGCGCTCACGCGCAGCGAGGACACCGTCGCCGGAGCGGCCAGCTTTACCGTCACGCGCTGGTCCGGGCCGTC
>DASULG010000414.1:0-3617 GCA_036278335.1 Pedococcus sp. | reverse complement strand
CTTCGCCCCGACGGTCACCACGGTCCGTGGAGCCACGCTCGAGTTCCACCCGACCGCCCGGCTCTCGGAGGAGTACAGCGACAACTTCTTCCAGACGTCGAGCCACGCGGAAGACAACTTCCGGTCGACCCTCGGGCCCGGCTTTGTCATCCTGCTCAACGGGGCGCGGACGTTCGGCTCTCTGTCCACGACGGTTGACCTGGTGCATGACACCGTGAAGAACAGTGGCGACGACATCAAGGTGTTCCCGAGCGTCAACGCGGCCATCCGGTACCTGTTCACGCCGCGCCTCAGCCTGACTCTGACCGACACGTTCGTACGGAACGACTCTCCGAATGCGGTCGATCAGTTCGGCCTCCGGCGTGGACGCCAGACCTTCAACACGAACACTCTCGGGGCAACCGTCGACTGGCTGCTCGATCGGGTCGCGACGCAGGCCTACTACCGCAACGTGCTCTTCTTCAACGAGAGCGGCAGCGGGAGCGGCACCGGCAACGGCTCGGTGGGCAGCAACACGAACCAGAGCGACCAGATCACGCACATCCTGGGACTGAACGCCTCGACCCGCATCGCGGTCGACTATCTGGTCCGCCTCGGCTACGAGTTCTCCCGCACCGACGCGCTGAACGGCAATAGCAGCTCCGACAACGACAACACGAGCCACACCGTCTTCGCGTCGGTCTCCCGGCAGTTCGGTCTGTACACCACCGGCGGCGTCTCGACCTCGGCCCAGTTCCAGTCCCAGGACAGCACGAAGGTGTACAACGTTTCGCTCTTCGGAGCCTACGGGCTGCCCTCCGGCCTCTCCCTGTCGGCCGCGGTCGGCTACAGCATCCTGGACAGCGAGACCCAGGACACCGAGGGAACCGTCTCCGCCAACGTGGCGGCGAGCTACCGGTTCAACCGGGCGTTCTTCTCGGTGGGGGTCTTCCAGGACTTCCGGCAGACCTCCCAGCAAGGCCAGAACTTCGGGACCGTGCAGACGCGGTCGTACTTCGGGAGCTTCCTGTATCAGTGGACTCCGTTCATCAACACCACGCTGCACGTGACGTACAGCGAGAACGAGCCCACCGGAACCGGGAACCAGCAGAGCAGTTCCAGCCAGAACACGCTCACCTATGGCGCGAGCCTGAACTGGCAGATCCTGCGCTGGCTGGCGGCCAACCTTCAGTACACCTACACGCGCCAGACCGGTGGCAGCACCTTCGGGAACGACCAGGGCCAGTTCGGTGGTAGCGACTACTCCGAGAACCGCGCCTCGCTGAATCTCTTCGCGACGTTCTAGATCCCCGCAGTTCTTTCAATATCTTCCGCAGCCACCGTCGCCTCCTCGCGCAAAGGTTGCATCGCAGAGGTGTGACCTAAATGACCTTGGAATATACGAATTTACTGCCTCCGCTCGCCCCGGCGCGAGAGCTCAACGCAGAATTCAGGTTGGGGGGAATGGAATTGCCCATTTAGAGGATCGTATTTCTTTCGATCCACTGTAGATATGTCAATATAACCAATAGCTTACATACCACGACACGCCATTCCCCTGGCACTGCCCTTGCTACCAGTAGCCCCCGGAGCAAGGCATGCTACGGATCTTCCGGCACTACGTTTCCGGCCTCGCGTTCATCCTCTTCCTCGGGGATGTCGCGGTCATCTGCGTGGCCCTTTACCTGACCGAGCTGTCGACCGTCTGGGCCGGCTACGCTCCGTTCGCAGCCCGCCTGGTCGAAGCCATCGCGGTCATCGCCTTCATCCTTTACGTCGGTGACCTCTATCAGCCGCGGCAGGCCATCGGTCCGCGTGAGCTGGTCGCGCGGGTCCTCATCTGCCAGGGGGCCGCCGGCATGGTGCTCGCGACGCTCGGCTTCGCGGTGCCGGCCCTCCGGCTCGGGCGCTCGGCCTTCCTGGAGACCTTCCTGCTCACCACGATCGGCCTCATCGCCTGGAGGACGGTCCTCCTGGCCGCGTGGTCCCAGCACCAGATGACCGCGCAGGTCCTGGTGCTCGGTACCGGGCAGGTGGGGCGCCTGATCGCTGATCTGGAGCCCACGAGCGCCCGTCCGTTCCGGATCATCGGCTACCTGGACGACGTGCCCGAGGCCGGTGAGCTGGTGCCATCGGGCTACGCGCTCCTGGGCAAGATCCAGGATCTCGACGTCCTGGTCGAGGAGACACGGCCCGATATCGTCGTGGTGGCGCAGATCGACCGACGGGGGTGCTTCCCCACGAAGGCGCTCCTCGAGTGCCGCCTGCGGGGTATCCGGGTCGAGGACTGGCCGACCTTCTACGAGAAGGCCACCGGCAAGATCCTCGTCACCGCGGTCCGGCCGAGCTGGCTGATCTTCTCGGACGGCTTCGTGAAGACGGCCCGTACCGAGATCGTCAAGCGGCTGTTCGACATCTCGGTCTCGCTGATCGGGCTCCTGCTCGCCGCCCCGATCATGGCCCTGGTGGCCATCGCCATCAAGCTCGAGTCCTCCGGGCCGATCCTCTACCGCCAGTCCCGGCTCGGCCAGAACGGCTGCGTCTTCATCCTGAACAAGTTCCGCTCCATGCGGCAGGACGCCGAGAAGCACACCGGGCCGGTCTGGACGACCGCCAAGGATACGCGGATCACGCGGGTCGGGGCCGTGCTGCGGCGGACCCGCCTCGACGAGCTGCCCCAGCTGGTGAACGTGCTCGTCGGGCACATGAGCTTCATCGGGCCGCGTCCGGAGCGTCCCGAGTTCGTGTCCGAGCTACAGAAGACCATTCCGTTCTACATGGAGCGGCTCGCCGTCAAGCCGGGGATCACCGGCTGGGCCCAGGTGAGATACCAGTACGGCTCCTCCGTCGAGGACGCGGTCGAGAAGCTCCAGTACGACCTGTACTACATCAAGAATCTCTCGCTCTTTCTCGATCTGCTGATCGTGCTGAACACGGTCCAAGTTGTTCTCTTTGCCAGAGGGCGCTGAGCGCGTCCCCCCACTTCACTTAAGGAGACACGCGGCTCATGGATACCAAGACGGTACTCAAGCAGGTGGCCCTCTCACTGTTCGCCCGGCGAAAGCGATGGATCGTGCTGACGACCCTGGTGGCGCTGGCCATGCTCCTCCCGGCCGCCTTCGTGCTCTCCAAGGAGCCGCCGCGCTACCGGACCACCGCCACGATCCTGATCGAGAACAAGGCGGAGCGGACTCCGGTCTTCCAGGAGTTCACGCCGTACCGCCCCCTCCCGGTGCAGCTCGCCATCCTCCAGAGCCGTCTGCTCGCGGCCGCGGTGGTGGAGGCGCTGCCCAAGGCGGCGGTCGACGATCTGATCCTGAATCCCTACGGGCGCGACTACCTCGGGAGCCTCTTGGAGGGTATCGGGCGGCTGCGCGGCAAGGTACCCGCCGCGCCGAGCTCCCAGCGCCGCGCGGTGGACGAGCTGCGGGGTGACCGGGTGCGCTTCAACAGCCAGCCGGGCAACGCCGGAATCGTCGAGATCCAGGCCGAGGGGTCGCAGCCGCAGGTGGCCCTGGACATCGCCAACACCTACGTGGACGTGCTCCTGGCCCGGACCCGGTCCTTCAACGTCGACGACGCCAAGAACACGCGGGAGTACCTGTCGCAGCAGACCGCGCAGGTGTCGGACTCCCTCA
>DASULG010000413.1:0-2136 GCA_036278335.1 Pedococcus sp. | reverse complement strand
GATGGCTCCCCGTGACGCCATGGCCTCCGCCGGCAAGACCCTCGTCGAGCTGTTCGGCCTGGCCCGCGAGCTCAACGTCGAGGCCGAGGGCATCGACATGGGCCCGTCGCCGACCGACGCCGCCCTGGCCGCCGACCTGGCGCTGCCGATCGAGGACCTCGACCTCACCGTCCGGTCCTACAACTGCCTCAAGCGCGAGGGCATCCACACCGTGGGCGAGCTCGTGGGACGCAGCGAGGCCGACCTGCTCGACATCCGCAACTTCGGCGCGAAGTCGATCGACGAGGTCAAGGCCAAGCTGGTCGGCATGGGGCTGGCGCTCAAGGACAGCCCGCCCGGGTTCGACCCGAGCGCCATCGCCGACTCCTACGGCGACGACTACGACGAGACGGCTGACGACGACCAGTCGTTCGCCGAGGACGAGCAGCTCTGACCAACCGCCTGTGACCGACCCGCACGCGGTTGACCTGCGCGGTTCGGTCCCCATCCAAGGAGAACCACAACAATGCCTACCCCCACCAAGGGTCCCCGTCTCGGCGGCGGTCCGGCTCACGAGCGGCTGATCCTGGCCAACCTGGCCACCTCGCTGTTCGAGAACGACTCGATCACCACCACCGAGGCGAAGGCCAAGCGCCTGCGCCCGCTCGCCGAGCGCATGGTCACCTTCGCCAAGCGCGGTGACCTGCACGCCCGTCGTCGCGTCATGACCGTCGTGCGCGACAAGGGCGTCGTGCACCGTCTCTTCACCGAGATCGCGCCCGACATGGCCGAGCGTCCCGGCGGCTACACCCGCATCACCAAGATCGGTGCGCGCAAGGGTGACAACGCGCCCATGGCCGTGATCGAGCTCGTCCGCGAGCCCATCGCCAAGAAGGCCACCGTCAAGGAGGCCGAGGCCGCCACCAAGCGCGCGGCCAAGGACGCCAAGAAGGCCGAGAAGCCCGCCAAGGACGAGGAGATCGTCGAGGTCGAGGTCGAGCAGACCTCCGCCGCCGCCGAGGTCCCCGAGGGTGCGGTCGCCGCGAACGAGGACGGCTCGTCCCCCGACGAGGCGTACACCATCAAGGGCAACCTCAACTCGATGAAGTACCACGAGCCGGACGGCCAGTGGTTCGAGCAGACGGTTGCCGAGGTCTGGTTCCAGACCGCTGAGGCCGCTGAGGCCGCTGGCTTCACCAAGGCCGGCGCTTGACACCTGCCTGCTGACGAAGGCCGCTCGCCCCTCGGGGCGGGCGGCCTTCGTGCTGCGGCCCGCCAGTAGGCTCCCGGCATGGACAGTTCGGCCGTCGCGACCCCCGCTGACAGCGCTGACAGGCTCCGGGTCCGGCTCGACTTCGCCTACGACGGCACCGACTTCTCCGGCTGGGCGGCCCAGCCCGGGCAACGCACGGTCGAGGCCGAGCTCTCGTCGGCGCTGACGACCGTGCTGCGGTCCGCCGAGCCGGTGCGGCTGACCGTGGCGGGGCGCACCGACGCCGGGGTGCACGCCCGCGGCCAGGTGGCGCACGCCGACATCGAGCCAGGTGCCTGGGCCGGGCTGCCTGGCAGGTCCAACCGGCCGCCGGGGGCGGCAGCGGTCACCCGGCTGAACGGCATCCTGCCGCCCGACATCATCGTCCGCTCGGCGTCGCCGGCGGCCCCCGGCTTCGACGCCAGGTTCTCGGCCTCGCACCGCCGCTACCTCTACCGCGTGTGCGACGAGCCCGAGCAGCTTGACCCACTGCGGCGGCGCGACACGGTGGTCAGCAAGCACCACCTCGACGTGCGGGCGCTGGATGCCGCCTCCCGCTCCCTGGTGGGCCTGCGCGACTTTGCCGCCTTCTGCAGGAGGCGCGAGGGGGCGACCACGGTGCGGACCCTGCTCGAGTACTCCTGGCGGCGGCTCGATGACGGCACGCTGGCCGCGACCGTGGTGGCCGACGCGTTCTGCCACTCGATGGTCCGCTCCCTCGTCGGGGCCGTGGTGCCCGTGGGGGAGGGGCGACGTCCCGTCGAGTGGCCGGCCGAGGTCCTGGCCGTCGGGCGGCGCGATCCTGCGGTTGCCGTGATGCCGCCACACGGGCTCTCCCTCGAGGAAGTGGCCTACCCGCCGGATGCCGAGCTGCAGTCCCGCGCGGAGCAGGCCCGCGCGGTGCG
>DASULG010000412.1:0-5626 GCA_036278335.1 Pedococcus sp. | reverse complement strand
AGACCATCGTGCTGGGCCAGGTCCTGGGCCAGGCCCTGGGCCAGGTGCTGGGCCGGGTCCCGGGCCGGGTGTCGGGCCGGGTCCCGGGATCGGATCGGCGACTGCGTTGCGCAGTGTGCTGCTCGCGCTGCTCTTCGTCATCGAGATCGTGGGGTTGGTCGCGGTCGCCTGGTGGGCTGTGAGCCTCGGAGGCGTCGTCGGAGTGCTGGTCGCCGTCGCAGCCGTCTGCGCCATGGCCGGGCTCTGGGGACTCTTCGCCGCTCCCAAGGCGAGCCACCGGCTGCGAGGACCCGTCCTGGCCGTCTTCATGCTCGCCTGGTTCGCGGTCGGAGGCCTCTGCCTGGCCGCGGTGGGCCACCCGTGGTGGGGCGTCGGCCTCGTCGTGGGCTTCGCAGTCACCAAGGGACTGCTCGCGCTCGCCGGCGGAAGTGTCTCAGCACCACCGGCGGTGCAGGTTCAGGGCCCGGACATCGGTCAGTGACGCGACCTGGTCGACGATGACCCGCAGCGCATCCGCGTCCGACCCGGCGGCCTTCCAGTCAGGCAGCAGATCCGGGTCCAAGCGCTCCCCAGGAGCCTCCTGGTAGGCCGACACCAGGTCCTGGACCACCCCGCGCTGGTCGGCCATCAGCTCGACGCGCTCCTCGGCATACATCACGAAGTGCGCGGCCACAGCCTTGAGCACCGAGCACTCGGCCCGCGTCTCGTCGGGAACCACGAGGTCCGCGGAGTACCGGGTCAGGAGCCCGTCACCGTGCCGCTCCCGGGTCGCCCGCTCGACCGCGAGCACGAACCGACCGATCAGCCTGGAGGTCATGTCCTTCAGCGCAGCGAGGTCACCCCGGGAGCCGTCGTAGGCGGTGGGAACCGCCCCCGTCGCCAGCACACGCTCCAGTCCGGCGCCCAGGGCGTCGGAGCCGAGGTCCGCGGCGTACGCGCCGCCAGCGACCGCGAGCACCTGCTCGACATCGACGGCGTCTCGCAGCCGTCGGAGGTCGAGTCGGCCCGATGCCACCGCGTCCTCGACGTCGTGCACGGAGTAGGCGACGTCGTCGGACCAGTCCATGACGTCGGCCTCGATGCACCGTCGGCCGTCGGGAACCCCTGCCCGGAACCAGTCGTAGACGTCGCGGTCCTGCTCGTAGACCCCGAACTTCGCGGTGCCGTCCGGACCCCGGCCGCGGCCCCACGGGTACTTCGTCGCGGCGTCGAGACTGGCCCGCGTGAGGTTGAGCCCGGCAGGCCGCCCGTCCGGGTGCACGCGCTTGGCCTCGAGCCGTGTCAGCACACGCAGCGTCTGCGCGTTGCCCTCGAAACCGCCTATGGCGGAAGCGATCTCGTCGAGGCCCTGCTCGCCGTTGTGCCCGAATGGAGGGTGGCCGATGTCATGCGCGAGGCAGGCCGTGTCGACGACGTCGGCGCTGCACCCCAGCGCCGCCCCGAACTCACGCCCGATCTGGGCGACCTCGAGCGAGTGGGTGAGGCGGTTGCGGACGAAGTCATCGTCGCCGGGCTGGACCACCTGCGTCTTCGCCGAGAGCCGCCGCAGGCTCGCGGAGTGCACCAGGCGCGCCCGGTCGCGGGCGAAGTCGTCGCGGTCAGCCCGCTTGTGCACGGGGTCCTCGCGGACCCAGCGCTCGCGATCGGCCTGCCGGTACGTCACGGTGATGACTCTAGGACGCCTCGGCCGCCGCCTGTGCCGCGCGGGCCAGCCACACGGGCGGCGTGCCGTAGCGCAGTGGCGGGACCAGCCGCCCGTTGGCGCTGTCGTCGATCAGCTGGGCGAGGCGCTTGTCTCGCGTGGCCGCCTGCTTGGCCGTCATGACCCAGTTGGCGCAGACCCTGCGGTACGACGGGGTCGCGGCGTCGAAGAAGGCGCGAGCGGCCGGGTCGGCGCGCAGCCGGCGCTCGTACTCCGGCGCGAGCCCGGGCGCGTGCGCCTGCTCGTAGCTGTAGATGGCTTGCCGGTCCGGCTTGCGGCGCTCGTAGGCCGCGAGCCCAGCGGGAGTCATGCGTCCCTCCTCCACCAGCTTCGCGACGAGGCGGATGTTGACCTCGCTCCAGGTGCTGGAGGGCTTGCGTGGGGTCCACCGCTGCCGCACTGCGTCGTCGTCGATGCGCTGCGACTGGGAGTCGATCCAGCCGAAGCACAGCGCCTCCTCCACCGCCTGGGCCCAGGTCAGCCGACGCGCTGGGACGTGCTTCTTGTGCAGCCCCATCCAGAGCTCGGTGGCGGTGTCATGGTTCTCCTCGAGCCAGGCGCGGAACTCCTGGGGGCCCGAGAAGAAGATGGCCGGCCGCTCGCCCGACCCTCCTGGCGTACCCGTCATGCGCCGAGCCTGACACGCGCGGCAGGCTGCCGTCTCCTTGGATTTGCGTGTCGCAGCCACCCGTCGCAGGGTGGTTTGCATGAGCCATCTGACTGGAAAGACCGTTGCGTTTCTCGTGGCATCCGAGGGCATCGAGCGGGTGGAGCTCACCGAGCCCTGGAAGGCAGTCTCCGACGCCGGTGCCACCCCGGTGCTGCTGAGCCCGAAGGCGGGTGAGGTGCAGACCTACAACCACCTCGACAAGGCCGAGAAGCGTCCCGTCGACAAGACCGTGAGCAGCGCCTCGGTGGAGGACTACGACGCCCTCGTGCTGCCTGGTGGCGTGGCCAACCCCGACGCCCTGCGGATGGATGAGGACGCGGTGGCCTTCGTTCGCGACTTCGTCGCCTCCGGCAAGGTCGTCGCCGCCATCTGCCACGCCCCCTGGACCCTCGTCGAGGCGGACGTGGTCAGGGGCCGCCAGGTCACGTCGTGGCCCAGCCTGCAGACCGACCTGCGCAACGCAGGCGCGCAGTGGGTCGACAAGAAGGTCGTCGTCGACGGCAACCTCATCACCAGCCGCAACCCCGGCGACCTGCCTGCTTTCAACAGCCAGCTCCTCGAAGGCCTGGCCCACGGGGCGGCCTCCTGACCTGACCGACCCGGACCAGCCTCGGCCCGCTCACCCCCTGAGGGCGAGCGGGCCGAGTGGGCCTGCTACGGCCCGAGCTGGCTGCGGCAGCCGGGGCAGCTGGGTCGGCGTGAGCAGCCGGGGCGGTCTGGGGCCCGGCAGTCCGGGCTCAGCCTCCCGAGACCGACAGCTCTGCCTGGGCGACGGTCTCGCGGGCGGCGTCATTGAGCTCGCGGGAGTCCAGCCAGCCCTCGGGCAGCGCGACGTTACGCGGCGATCCGGCACGCCCGCGCTGCCCCTCCGCGGCGTCTCCCGGCCACGGCGCGTCGGCCTCCATCGTCGAGATGAGGCGGTCCAGCGCATCCAGGGAGTCCACGAGAGCGAGCTGGTTGCGCACCGTGGAGCCGGCGGGGAACCCCTTGAGGTACCACGCGATGTGCTTGCGGATGTCCCGGCAGGCCTTGAACTCGTCGCCGTAGAACTCGACCAGGTACTCGGTGTGACGGCGCATCGTCGCGGTGACCTCGCCGAGCGTCGGCTGCACGCGGGCGCTCGTGCCGGCGAAGGCGGCGGCGAGGTCGGTGAACAGCCACGGACGCCCGAGGCAGCCCCGGCCCACCACCACCCCGTCGCAACCCGTCTGGCGCACCATCTCCAGCGCGTCCTCTGCCGACCAGATGTCACCGTTGCCCAGGACCGGGACGCTCCGAACGGTCTCCTTCAGCCGCGCGATGGCGCTCCAGTCCGCCTGCCCGGAGTACGCCTGCCCAGCTGTCCGCCCGTGCAGCGCCACCGCCGCCACCCCGGACCGCTCGGCGATGAGCCCCGCGTCGAGGTAGGTCAGGTGCTCGTCGTCGATGCCCTTTCGCATCTTGACGGTGACCGGGACGTCCCTGTGACCGGCCTCGTGCACCGCGGCGGTGACGATGGCCTCGAACAGGTCGCGCTTCCAGGGCAGGGCCGCACCGCCGCCCTTGCGCGTCACCTTCGGCACGGGGCAGCCGAAGTTGAGGTCGATGTGGTCGGCGCGGTCCTCGGTGACCAGCATCCGCACGGCCGCCGCGACGGTGGCCGGGTCGACGCCGTACAGCTGGATGGAGCGGGGGCTCTCGTCGGGGTCGTGCTGGATCAGGCGCATCGACTCGGGCGTGCGCTCGACAAGGGCGCGCGACGTGATCATCTCGCTGACGTACAGCGAGGTCGCCCCGCTGGCGCCGCCCGCCTCGAGACCCTCCCGGCCGTACTCGCGGCACAGCCGGCGGAAGGCCCGGTTGGTGATACCCGCCATCGGGGCGAGCACCACCGGGGACTCGATGGTGTGGCGGCCGATCTGCAGGGCCGGCAGGAGAGGGGTGGGCGCGGGCGCAGTCGAGGTGCTGGTCATGGCGCGGTCATTCTCTCAGGTCTGCGTGCTCTGCCCGGAATCCGCCCGCCCGACCGCCTCGCTGGCGAGGTCCCTGATCAGCCCGCTCACCAGCGCCGCGTGCGTGATCGGCAGCAGGTGCGACGCCCGCGGCACCACGACCACGTGCGCGTCGCGGCAGTGCGCGGCGAAGCGCCGGGCGTGGACGCCGAGCTGGTCGAACTGGCCGTTGAGCAGCAGGACCGGGCAGGCCACGTCCCGGAGGAGGTCGGGGCGGCAGTCCTGCATGACGCAGGCCCAGGCGTCGGCGGTGGCGTCGTAGGAGGCGCCTCCCGCCAGCACCACCGCCAACGTCTCCTGCCCCGCCAGCCGGGCCAGGACGCGGTTGGACAGCCGGGCCACCCGTTCGTGACCCAGCCGCGGGAGGAGCGAGGCAAACGCCCGGTATGCCGCGGCGCCAAGTCCCTGAGGCACCGCGCTCGCCCCGATGAGAACCAGGCCGGCGAGGCGGCTGGGGTGCCGCGCGGCATACGCCATGGCCATGTAGCCGCCGAGCGAGTGCCCGACGAGGACGACGGGCGCAGCATGGTCACCGGACTCCACCGCCGCGGCGATCGCCGCGACGGCGGCGTCGGTGGTGAACCGCTCCCCCGCGCGCTGGCCGTGCCCGGGGAGGTCGGGGCAGACGACGTCGAAGTCGGCGCTGAGGTCGCGGTAGGCCGGAAGGTCCCACTGGGTTCGGCTGACGCGTGTGCCGTGCACCAGGACCAGCCGCGTCCGCGTCATGGGCCCGACGTTACGCGAGGCCGGCGGGGCTGCGGTTGACTGTGCGCATGAGTGCGCTGATCTCGCCCGAGGAGCTGCGCGGGCGCCTCGACGACGTCGTGGCCGTCGATGTGCAGTGGAGCCTCAGCACCGCCGTGGGCCCTGCCGGGCGGGACCTGTATGCGGCGGGGCACCTGCCGGGCGCGCGCTTCGTCGACCTCGACGCGGAGCTCTCGGGCTGTCCCGGGCCGCGCGGTCGGCACCCGCTGCCCACGGCCTGGTCGGTGGAGGCGGCGCTGCGCCGCTGTGGTGTCGGCGAGGACTCCGCCGTCGTCGTGTACGACCAAGGCCCCTCCATGGCGGCCGCGCGCGCCTGGTGGGTGTTCTGCTACTTCGGCGTCGGGCTCGTGCGCGTCCTTGACGGCGGGCTCGCGGCCTGGCGGGCCGCGGGCGGGACCGTCACGACCGAGGTGCCGCCGCCCGGCGCGGGCACCTTCACCGCTCACCCCGGCGGCATGCCACTGCTGGACGCCGACCTGGCCGCCGAGGTGGCTCGGT
>DASULG010000411.1:0-3606 GCA_036278335.1 Pedococcus sp. | reverse complement strand
GGGCGTCCGCGCCTGCTCGAGCAGGGCCCGCGCCTCCTCGGTGCTCGGCTGCTCCCCCTCCCAGTGGAACGTCGACCCCGAGCGCTCGAGGGATCGCAGCGCCTTCTGCAGGGCCTCGGTGAAGTTGCGGCCGATCGCCATCGCCTCGCCGACGGACTTCATCGTCGTGGTCAGGGTCGGGTCCGCCGCGGGGAACTTCTCGAACGCGAAGCGCGGGACCTTCACGACGATGTAGTCGAGGGTGGGCTCGAACGAGGCCGGCGTCTCCCGCGTGATGTCGTTGGGCACCTCGTCGAGCGTGTAGCCGATGGCCATCTTCGCCGCGATCTTGGCGATCGGGAACCCGGTCGCCTTCGACGCCAGGGCCGAGGACCGCGAGACGCGCGGGTTCATCTCGATGACGATGATGCGTCCGTCCCGGGGGTTCACCGCGAACTGGATGTTGCAGCCGCCGGTGTCGACGCCGACCTCGCGGATGACGGCGATGGCGAGGTCGCGCAGCCGCTGGTATTCGCGGTCGGTCAGGGTCAGCGCCGGGGCCACGGTAATCGAGTCGCCGGTGTGCACGCCCATGGGGTCGAGGTTCTCGATCGAGCAGACCACGACGACGTTGTCGGCGTGGTCGCGCATGACCTCGAGCTCGTACTCCTTCCAGCCGAGGATCGACTCCTCGAGGAGGACCTCGGTGGTGGGGCTGGCCTGCAGGCCGGCGCCGGCCATGCGACGGAGCTCGGTCTCGTCGTGGGCGAAGCCGGAGCCGAGGCCCCCCATGGTGAACGAGGGCCGGACGACCATGGGGTAGCCGAGCTCCTCTGCGGCAGCGAGGCATTCGTCCATCGTGTGCGCGATCACGGAGCGCGCCGTCTCTGCGCCACAGCGCTCGACGACTCCCTTGAACGCCTGGCGGTCCTCGCCGAGCTCGATGGCCTCCACGTTGGCGCCGATCAGGGGGCAGCCGTACTTCTCGAGAACACCGTTCTCGTGCAGGGCGATTGCGGTGTTCAGGGCGGTCTGGCCGCCGAGCGTGGCCAGCACGGCGTCCGGCCGCTCCCGGGCGATGATCGCCTCGACAACCTCGGGCGTGATGGGCTCGACGTAGGTGGCGTCGGCGAACTCGGGATCGGTCATGATCGTGGCGGGGTTCGAGTTGACGAGGACGACACGGATGCCCTCCTCGCGCAGGACCCGGCAGGCCTGGGTGCCGGAGTAGTCGAACTCGCAGGCCTGGCCGATGACGATCGGGCCGGAGCCGATGACGAGGACGGACGTGATGTCGGGGCGGCGGGGCATCAGGCGCGGCCTTCCTTGGCGGTGGCAGTGGCGACGGGAGAGGGTGGCTCCATCAGCGCGACGAAGCGGTCGAACAGGTAGGCGGCGTCGTGCGGGCCAGCCGCCGCCTCAGGGTGGTACTGGACCGAGAAGGCAGGCGTGTCAAGGCATTCCAGGCCCTCGACGACGTCGTCGTTGAGGCAGACGTGCGAGACGCGAACCCGCCCGTATGCCGTGCCGCTGGCGGCGTCGCTCGGCGCCGGCACCGCGTCGTTGAGGGGCGCGTCGACGGCAAAGCCGTGGTTGTGGGCGGTGACCTCGACCTTGCCGGTGGTGCGGTCCATCACGGGCTGGTTGATCCCGCGGTGCCCGTACTTCAGCTTGTAGGTGCCGAAGCCGAGTGCCCGTCCGAGGAGCTGGTTGCCGAAACAGATGCCGAAGAACGGGATCCGGGCGGCCAGCACGTCGCGCAGCAGCTCGACCTCGTGCTCGGCGCTCGCCGGGTCACCGGGGCCGTTCGAGAAGAAGACCCCGTCCGGGCCGGAGTCGCCGACCGCCTGGACCTCGGCGAGGGTCGCGGTCGAGGGCAGGACGTGCACCTCGATCCCGTGCTGCGCCATCAGGGCCGGCGTCATGGCCTTGATCCCGAGGTCGACCGCGGCGACGGTGAAACGCCGCTCGCCCACTGCCGGGACCACGTAGGCCTCGGTCGTGGTGACCTCGGCGGCGAGGGCCGCGCCGGTCATCTGCGGCGCGCTCGTGACGACCGCCAGCAGCTCGCGGTCGGTCCGCTGCGCCTCCTCGCCCGAGAAGACGCCGACCCGCATCGCGCCGCGCTCGCGCAGGTGGCGGGTCAGGGCCCGGGTGTCGATGCCGCAGATGCCCACGACGCCCTGCTCCTCGAGGTCGTCCTCCAGGCTGCGCCGGGCCCGCCAGCTCGAGGGGCGCAGGGCTGGGTCGCGCACGACGTAGCCGGCGACCCAGATGCGCCGCGACTCGTCGTCCTCGTCGTTGACTCCCGTGTTGCCGACGTGCGGCGCCGTCATCACGACCACCTGCCGGTGGTAGCTCGGGTCGGTCAGGGTCTCCTGGTAGCCCGTCATGCCCGTGGAGAAGACGGCCTCGCCCACGGTCTGGCCCACCGCTCCGTAGGACTCTCCGCGGAACACACGGCCGTCCTCGAGCACGAGCACGGCGGGTTGGCGCGTGGCGCTCAGGGTGCTGCTGGCGGTGGTGCTCACGTGGGGTTCCCTTCCTGGGTCTGCGGTTCGACGGTGGTGGTCTCACGCTGGTCCGCCGGCTGGGCGTCAGGCTCCGGCATCACGCTGCTGCCGCCCTGGTGCCACCAGAGCGCCATCTCGAGCCTGTCGAGGTCGGCCCGGTAGCGCGGCAGGAAGCCGGTCTCGTAGATGGCCTCGTCGTCAGCCCGCCAGCGCAGGACGAGCAGCCGGTTGGCGCCGACGAACTTGCCGGCCATGCCGCGGTCGCGGCGCACGTCGAGCAGGCGGGACCGCGGGATGACCACGTCGCTCTCGCCCTGGCGCTCGAACCGCACGAGCTCCTCCGGGTGACCGCGCCGCACCATCACCGTGGCCCGGGACCGGTTGCCCAGTCCCTGGACGGCAACCCGCTCGTGGCGCGAGGTGGCGGTCGTGGTGCTGACGTACGTGCCCTCGGCGCGGACCGCACTGGCCTCAGCGGCAGACGGCTCCTGACCCGGCACTTTCCCCGGCTCGGCCACCGCGACCGCCGCGGAGCCGTGCCGGCGCCGCTTGCGCAGCCACGCGGCATACAGCAGGGCGTAGATCAGGCCCAGCGCGATGAGGACCACACCGACGGCCTGGAGGCGCGTCATGCCAGGCCACCCTTGAGCGCGGTGACGCGACCGCGCAGCACCGTGGCGTGCACCGCGCCGCGCAGGGTGAGCCCGTGCCAGGGGTTGTTGCGCGAGAGCGAGAGCGAGGAGTCCCGGTCGATGGTGACGTCCGCCGACGGGTCGACCAGCGTGACGTTGCCCGGCGACCCCGCTGCCAGCGGCTGGCCGTGGTGGCTGAGCCCGGCGATGCGGGCGGGGTTCTCGGACATGACCCTGGCCACGCCCGCCCAGTCGAGCAGGCCGGCACTGACCATGGCGTCGCTGACGACCGGCAGCGCGGTCTCGAGCCCGAGCATGCCGAACGCGGCGTCGACGAACGCGTGCTCCTTGTCGTGGCGGGCATGCGGCGCGTGGTCGGTGGCCACCGCGTCGATGGTGCCGTCCGCCAGCGCCGCGCGCAGGGCCTCGGCGTCCTCGCGGGGCCGCAGCGGCGGGTTCACCTTGAACGTGGGGTCGTAGCC
>DASULG010000410.1:0-3263 GCA_036278335.1 Pedococcus sp. | reverse complement strand
CCGGTGGCGGCTTCGGCGGCTCCGCGATCGCCCTCGTGCGCCACGACGAGGCGGCGCGGGTGGCGGACGCCGTCGCCGGCGCCTTCGAGGCACGCGGGTGGCGGCCGCCGCAGGTGCTGGAGGCCGTGCCGTCCGGCCCGGCGGGGCGGGCTCAGCCCAGGTCGTAGTCGACCGTGACCGCGGCGTGGTCGCTCCACCGCTGGTCGTAGGACGCGGCGCGCCCGACCGAGGCCGTGAGGGCGCGCTTGGCGAGGGCCCTGGTCGCGAGCTGGTAGTCGATGCGCCAGCCGGCGTCGTTGTCGAACGCCTTCCCGCGCCACGACCACCAGGTGTAGGGCCCCGGCCCGGGCCCGTGCAGCTCGCGGTGGGTGTCCGCCCATTCGCCGAACTCGAACCAGCGGTCGAAGTAGGCGCGCTCCTGCGCGAGGAACCCCGCCCGCTTCAGGTTGCCCTTCCAGTTCTTCAGGTCGTCCTCGCGGTGGGCGACATTGAGGTCACCCGTGACGAGCGCGAGATCCCCCGCAGCGGACCAGGCCGCCATCCGCTCGTTCATGGCGTCCAGGAAGCGGTACTTCTCCGGCTGCCGGGGTGTGTCCGCCTCGCCGGTGTGGACATAGGTCGAGACGATGGTGACCGGGCCGGCCGCCGTGGGAAGGTCGATCTCGACCCAGCGCCCACACGTGGCGAACTCCTTGGCGCCCACGCCCACCTGCACCCGCGAGGGAGCCTGCCGGCTGACGATCGCCACCCCGGCGCGGCCCTTGTCGGCGGCCTCGGTGTGGGCGACGTGCCAGGTGCCCAGCCCTGCGTCACCCAGCGCCTGCGCGAGGTGCGCGTCGGTGGCGCGGACCTCCTGCAGGCACAGCACGTCGGCCTCCTGGGCGGCCAGCCAGCCCAGCCCGCCCCGCCGTGCCGCAGCCCGGACGCCGTTGACGTTGGCAGTGATCACTCGCATGCGCCCATTCTCCGTGGCCGCTCTCCGTGGCCGCGGCGACACCCCCGCACTAGGGTGGCCGCCATGGCCGACGAGACCGCTGAGACTGCTGAGACCCCCGCACCCGGCGCCACCCCCGGCGACTCGTCGGGTCGCCCGGGGCACGAGGTGACCACCACGCCGGCCGCGCCCAAGGACGACGTGGTGAGCACCCGGCACACCCTCCGGATCGGCCGCCGAACCCTGCGCTACACCGCCACCACCGGGAGGGTGGTGCTGCGCGACGAGGTCCATGAGGACGGCAAGTTCGCCGGGTTCCGGCCCAAGGCCGAGATGTCCCTCACCGCCTACGTCGTGGACGCCCCAGCCACTGCGAACCGCCCGGTCACCTTCGCCTTCAACGGCGGCCCCGGCTCGTCGTCGGTGTGGCTGCACCTCGGCCTCTTTGGGCCCCGGCGCGTCGTCATGGGCGATGTCGGCGAGCTCATCGCCCCGCCCTACCGGCTGGAGGACAACGTCGACTCCCTCCTGGCGGTCAGCGACCTGGTCTTCATCGACCCCGTCTCCACCGGGTACTCCCGGGCTGTCGAGGGCGGCAGCGCGAAGGAGTACCACGGCTACAGCGCCGACATCGAGAGCGTGGGCGAGCTGATCCGCCTGTGGACCACCCGGCACAACCGCTGGATGTCCCCCAAGTTCCTGGCCGGCGAGTCCTACGGCACCCTGCGGGCCGCGGCCCTGGCCGAGCACCTCCAGAGCCGACACGGCCTCTACCTCAACGGGGTCATGCTCATCTCGAGCGTGCTCGACCTGGGGTCCATCGGCCTGCACGAGCCGGAGGACCGCGGCTACGCCAACTTCCTGCCCACGTATGCCGCCGTGGCCCATTACCACGGCAAGCACGGTCGCAAGAGCCTCAAGACCGTGCTCGCCGAGGCGGAGGCGTATGCCGCGCGCGACTACCCGTGGGTCCTCTCCCGCGGGAACCGGCTCACGGCCGCCGAGCGCGCGGACGCTGTGACGACCCTCGCCCGGCTGACCGGCCTGAGCCCGGACTACGTCGAGCGAGCCGACCTGCGCATCGAGCACGTGCGCTTCTTCACCGAGCTGCTGCGCGACCAGCGTCTGGCCGTGGGCAGGCTCGACAGCAGGTTCACCGGACCGCTGGGCAGTGGCCTCGCGGAGCAGTACGACGCCGACCCGAGCCACGACGCGATCGCCGGGCCCTACGCAGCAGCCTGGAACCACTACGTGCGATCCGAGCTCGGCTACGAGAACGACCTGCCCTATGTGCAGATCTCGGTCAAGGCCAGCGAGGAGTGGTCCTTCAAGGAGTTCGAGGGCAAGGCGGTCAACGTGGCCCCCAAGCTCGCCCGCGCCATGAGGGCCAACCCGCACCTGCGCGTCCACGTCGCCTACGGGTACCACGACGGCGCCACCCCGTACTTCGCGGCCCAGGACGTGCTGGCCCACCTGCAGATCCCGCAGTCGCTGAGCGCCAACATCGAGCACGCCTACTACGAGGCGGGCCACATGATGTACGTGCACGAGCCGAGCCGGCTGCAGCAGTCCCGCGACCTGGCCGACTTCGTGCAGCGCGCCGCCGGCTGAGCCTTCGTTTCCCGCCATCTGAGGGTTCTGTCCGGAGGGCCGTCGGGTGATACTGAGGTCCACCTCGAGCACAGGTGGCGCCGACACCGCCAGGCGGCAGGCCTCCGCGGTGGTGGGCGCGTGCCGCCTGGCGAACCTGCGCCAGGAGGCACCCCTGTGACTGCCGCAGCCGCGGGCACCCAAAGCAAAGGAGAGCCCCATGGGCAAGGTGGTCATGTACGCCTCGGTGTCGGTGGATGGCTTCATCGCGGACGAGAACGACCAGCCAGGACCCCTGTTCGACTGGTTGTCCAGCGGTGACGTCCCGTTGGACGAGAGCGGAGAGCTAAAGGTGTCGCAGACGTCCTACGACTACACCCGGGCGTACTGGGACCAGATCGGGGCGACAATCGCCGGCCGCCACGTCTTCGACATGACGGACGGCTGGGACGGGAAGCCTCCGAGCGGGATCGACCATGTGGTCGTCGTGACGCACCGGCCGAAGCCGGAGGGCTGGGACCCCGAGGCGCCGTTTCACTTCGTCGACGGCGTCGAGCCAGCCGTGGCCAAGGCGCAGCAGCTTGCTGGTGACCGCATCGTCGAGGTCGCCGCTGGCGACGTCGGTGGCCAGGTGCTTGCCGCGGGCCTGATCGACGAGGTGCGCATGGACGTCGTACCCGTCGTGTTCGGGTCCGGCAAGCGCTACTTCGGGTCGGTCCACGCACAGCACCTGTTGGAG
>DASULG010000409.1:0-6334 GCA_036278335.1 Pedococcus sp. | reverse complement strand
CACCCGGGTGATGACCTGCAACGCGGAGCAGAACGCCCACATGGTGTCGATCAACGAGCGGCTCGGCTTCCGACCCGTCGAGGTGGCCCCGTCCTTCCTGCTCCGCGACTCGCGCTGACCCTTCGGCGCCCGCACCGTATGCCGTGCCGCCCCGCCGCGGCCCGGCCGCACGGCATACGGTGTGGGCATGCTTGTTGCCTTCTCCGTCGCCCCGTCCGCCGCCGACTCCGCCGGCTCGGTCAGTGAGGCCGTCGCCGCCGCCGTGCGCGTGGTCCGCGAATCCGGCCTGCCCAACCGCACCGACTCGATGTTCACCACCATCGAGGGGGAGTGGGACGAGTGCATGGCCGTCGTCAAGCAGGCCGTCGACGCGGTGGCGGCCCACGGCCCGCGGGTGAGCCTGGTGCTCAAGGCCGACATCCGCCCCGGGCACACCGGGGAGCTGACGGCCAAGGTCGAGCGCCTCGAGGCCACCCTCGAGGCGGCCGCAACGGCGGTCTGAGCGCCGGATGCACTGAGGCACAGCGGGTTTGGGTGTCGTTGCCGGAACGCGGCCTCTTTCCGGCATCCGCGACATAGGGTGCGCAGTGACCCAGGGGAGACGCAAAGGAGCAACGACGCATGTGGGCTGCCATCCGGTACCGCCGGGCACAGGCCGCTGCCCTCATGCTGCTCTCGGCGCTGATCGCCACCTGCGCCGCGCTCGCACCCCTGTACACGCGCGCCCTCGAGCAGGGGCTGCTGCGCAACGCCGTCTTCCAGGCCGCCCCGGCGGACACCGCGCTGACCGTCAAGGCCACCCGCACGCCCACCAGCCCCGACCTCGCACTCGACCGCCTGGCCCAGGTCGTGCCCGCCGACGTCAGGGCGCTGCACGAGCCCGGGATCGGCACGTACAACGGGCAGGTTGACGTCCAGGTCTTCCCCAACCGCCCCACCGCCCCGCTCGACCTGATCTACCGCGACCGCATGTGCGGCCACGTGCGAATCACCCAGGGTGCGTGCCCCACCGCCCGCGGCGAGATCGCCGTGACGGCCGCCGAGGCCGCGTTCTGGAAGTGGCGGCTCGGGAAGGCATTCCCGGTGACCGAACGGGACGCGGACCACACCGAGCCGCAGGCCCTCACCATCGTCGGCGTCTACGAGCAGGTCCCCGACGACGCCTACTGGATGCGGCTGAAGCTGGACGGCCGCTCCGGCGGAACCATCGACGGCGGCGACACCCCCGCCCTGGACTCCTGGATCACCGCGGCCGACACGTTCACCGGCGCGTGGGGTCAGGCCCGACTGACGATGCAGTACCCGCTGAACCGGAAGCTGATCACCCTCGACGACGTCCCTGCTGCCGCCGCGGCCATCGCCCAGGCTCGAGCCGACTCCGGGTCGGTCGAGGTGGACAGCCCCATGACCGCGCTGCTGGGCAGCATCCGAGAGGGCCAGAAGCAGGTGCGCCTCGTCGTCCCCCTGCTGATGGCCCAGCTCGGCCTGCTCGCGGCGGTCGTGCTGCTCTCGGTGGCCGCTGCCGCCGTCGAGCAGCGCCGCCCGGAGGTGGCCCTGGCCCGGCTGCGCGGCCGGAGCCGCGACGGCGCCCGGTGGCTCGTGGTCGGCGAGCTGGGCCTCACCGTCGTGCTCGGCCTGCCGCTGGGCCTGGCACTCGCCGTGGGCATCAACGAGAGCGCCCGCCGCCTGCTCCTGCCAGAGGGCGTGCCCTTCGAGTTCCCCCTCAGCGTGCTCCTCGCCCTCGTCGCTGCCGCCGTCGTGGGGCTGAGCGCGGTGTGGCTCGCCGCTCAGCCCGTCCTCAGCGAGCCGATCTCCTCGCTGCTGCGCCGGGTGGCCCATGCCCGCGCCAGCCGTCGCCTGCCCGTGGTCGACATCGTCATCGCCGCCCTGGCCGTGGCGGGGCTGGCCGGGCTGGCGACGAGCTCGGAGACCGGCCCGCTGGCCCTGATGACCCCCACCCTGCTCTCGCTCGCGGCCGGGCTGGTCGTCGCCCATCTCGTGGTCCGGGCCGCCGACTCGTCGGGCCGCAGGCACATGCGGCGCGGCCGCGTCGGACCGGCGCTCGCGGCCTACCAGCTCGCCCGCCGGCCGGCGGTCCGCAAGGTCCTGACCATCATCACCGTGGCCACCGCCCTCGCCGTCTTCGCGGCCAACGCCGTGACGGTCGCCGACCGCAACCGCGAGGCCCGGGCGCAGCTGGAGGCCGGTGCGCCGGTGACCCTGCTGACCGATGCCGTCGAGCCTGCCCGGCTGCAGCGCGCCCTCGCGGCTGTCGACCCCGAGGGGACCGCCGTCACCCCGGTCGCGATCGTCCGGCCCCGCGACGTGGGGGCCACCCCCACCCTCGCCGTGATGCCCAAGGGTTTCGCTGCCGTGAGCTACCCGCCCGCCAGCCAGCGCCCCCTGGCGCTGTCGTCCCTGGCCCCACCTGCCGTAGAGCCCCTCCAGCTCAAGGGCACGACGCTGACGCTGACCGCCTCCTCAACGATTGAGCCCGTCGAGGTCAAGGGCCCGGAGGGTTCGTTTCCGCCGCCGACCGGTGAGCTCGCCGTCTCGGTGACCATGCCCGACGGCCAGCGGCTGAGCCGCGACCTGGGCGTGGTCCCGCTCGCCGGCGGCAGGGCAGCGCGCCTGAGCGCGCCCCTGCTCTGCCCCTCCGGCTGCCGCCTCGACGGGATCACGTTCCGGCTCCACCCCCCGGTGCCCTACATCGACGCCACCGGGCAGGGCTCGATCACCCTCACCGGCCTGTCGATCGACGGCAGGCCACTCCCGGTCAACACCGCCGACGTGTGGCAGGCCGCAGCCGACGTCGCCGGGGCGCCGGACGACTACCTGCGGGTCGGGGCGCAGACCGGCGGAGACCGGCTGGTCCTGGAGACCCACAACACCGGCGTCGTGCTCCGACTCGGCTACGCCGACGTGCCCACCCTGGTGCCGGCGATCCTCTCCGGCCCGATCCCGCCCGGCGGCACGCCGCAGCAGTTCCAGGCCTCGGGCATCAACGGCATACCGACCACGATGACGCGCACCCAGCAGGTGCCGGCGGTCCCGGTACTCGGGGCGCAGGGGGCCGTGGTCAACTTCGAGACCCTGGCCCGGCTCGGCGGGCGCATCCCGGGTGCGGCGAGCCTGCAGGCCTGGCTCGGCACCGACTCGCCCGCCGAGGTGGAGCGCGTCCGCACGGCCCTGTCCGCCAGCGGCATCAACGTGCTGAGCGTCCACCGCGCCGACGAGGTGAAGCAGGGCTACGACCGCTCGGCATCGGGGTGGGGCCTGCAGCTGGCCCTCGTCACTGGCGTCCTCGCCCTGCTCATGGCCGCCCTGGCTCTCATCGTGGTCGCGGCGACCGGCTGGCGCTCCGTGGCCCGCGACTTCGCGGCGATGCGCATGGCCGGCGTGCCCCTGCCGGTGCTGCGCCGGGCGGCCCGCAGCGAGCAGCTCGTGGTGGTGGGCGTGGGGGTGGGCGTGGGTGCCATCAGCGGCCTCGTCGGCGCCCACCTCGCCATGCCGCTCATCCCGCTCTTCAACCAGGCTGCCCCGGTCCCGGCTCCCGACCTGTCCCCGGCGTGGCCCGCGGTGGCCGGGGCGAGCCTGGTCGCCCTCGGCCTGCTCACCGTCGTAGGGCTGCTCATCGCCCGCGCCCTCGGTGGGCTGTTCACCCTCGGTCGCATCAGGGAGTTCCTGTGAGCACCCCGGCGGGCCTGACGGTCAGCACCACCGGGCTGGTGCACATCTACCGCGCGGAGGGCCACGACGTCGCGGCCCTCTCGGGCGTCGACCTCACCGTCGGCGCCGGGGAGATGGTCGGCCTCCTCGGCCCCTCCGGCGCGGGCAAGTCAACGCTGCTCACCCTCTTCGGCGGCCTCCTGCGGCCGAGCGCCGGCCGGATCCGCGTCGGCCAGCGCGAGCTGTCGAAGATGAGCGAGGAGGAGCTCGACGAGTTCCGCTCGGCGGAGGTCGGGCTGGTGCTGCAGGGCGCTGCGCGCAACCTGCTGCCCTACCTCACCGCCCGCCAGAACGTCGAGTTCGCGCAGTCGGCTGCGCGCTCCCGGCGCCACGAGCTGCCCACGCCCGCGGAGGTTCTCGAGCTCGTGGGTCTGTACGAGCGGTCCAACGCCCCGCTCGGGACGCTGACCCCTGGCCAGCTCCAGCTCGCGGCCGTCGCGGTCGCCGTGGCGACCGGGCCCGGCCTGCTCCTCGGTGACGAGCCGACCAGCCAGCTCGACCACGAGGCCCGCGACACCGTCCTCGACGCCCTCGGCCAGATCAACGCCGAGATGGGCACCACGATCGTCGTGGTCACCCACGACCCCGATGTGGCAGCCCGTATGCCGCGCACCGTCACCATCCGCGACGGCCGCGTCGGGGGCGAGGGACGCGCGGGGCAGGAGTTCGCCGTGGTCGCCGCCGACGGCTCGCTTCCGCTGCCGCCCCAGGCCATCGGGGCCTTCCCGCCCGGGGCGCTGGTGCGGGTGCACGAGGAGGAGGGCGTGTGGACCATCCACCGAGAGGACGGGCAGGTCGAGTGAGCGTCGACGGGGCACTGGTCGAGGTCGAGGGCGTGACGGTGGCCTACGGCCCGGTGGTTGCGGTCCAGGGAGCGAGCCTGGTGGCCGAGCCCGGCCGCATGGTGGCGCTCACCGGGCACTCGGGTGCGGGCAAGTCGTCACTGCTGTGGGCCATCGCCGGCGCGGTGCCGCTGGCCGAGGGGCGCGTGCGGATCGACGGCCAGGAGGTGCGCGGCCGCGACGCCGGCGCCGCCCGGAACGCTGCCCTCATCCCGCAGGGCAACGGCCTGGCGACCATCCTCTCGGCGCACGAGAACATCGTGATGGCCCTGGTGGCGGCAGGGGTCCAGGCGGGCGACGCGGGCGAGCGGGCCCGGGCCGCGCTGGCCTGGGTGGGCCTCGAGGAGTCGGGGAGCCACCTGGTCGAGGAGCTCTCCGGCGGCCAGCAGCAGCGTGTCGCGGTCGCCCGCGGGCTGGCGCTCGGGGCCAGGGTGCTGCTCGCCGACGAGCCGACCTCCGAGCTCGACCACGACAACCGCGAGCGCGTGCTGGCACTGCTTCGGGCGCAGGCCGAGCGGGGCGCCGCCGTCGTGATGGCCACGCACGACCCCGAGGCGGCGGCCCAGGCGGACAGCGAGGTCCGTCTCGACGATGGACAGCTGAGCCTGGTGCGCGCGGCGCAGCACTAGCCTGTCGCCGTGCCGAAGCCGATCCGACTGCCGTTCGACCCCATCACCCGGGCGGCCCAGCTGTGGACCCAGCGCTGGGGCCGCACGTCCCAGCCCCTGGCGATGGCCAGCGCGACATCGATCATGCGCGTCCAGCAGCTGCTCATCGCGGACTTCGACACGATGGTCGGGCGTCACGGGCTGTCCTTCGCCCGCTACGAGGCGCTGGTGCTCCTGGCGTTCAGCCGTGAGGGCCGACTCAGCATGAGCAAGGTCGGGCAGCGCCTCATGGTGCATCCCACGAGCGCCACCAACATCATCCAGCGCCTCGCCGCCCAGGGCTTCGTCGAGCGGGTCCCCAACCCCCAGGACGGCCGGGGCACGCTGGCCGTCATCACCCCCGCCGGCCGCGCTGCCATGGAGGCCGCGACCAGCGAGCTGGTGGAGGCCAGGTTCGGCCTCGGCATGCTCACGGCCCAGGAGCACGAGCAGCTGTTCGAGCTCCTGCGCAAGGTGCGCATCGGCGCCCACGACTTCGAGCCGTGACGCGGGCGCGGTGACCCTGCCCGACGACCACCACGAGGGATGCCGCGTGGGGCCGCGCCCGTGTCACTGCGGGGACATCGTGGACCGCGCCCGCGGCATACCACTCGTCACCTCTGGCCTATCGGCCCCGCTGAGCGAGCCCCGCCTGCCGCTGGAGGGCGGCGAGCCACTGCCGGGCGTAGGCCGCGCCGTGGGCTGACGTGGCGCTCGTCCCAAAGGTGGCCCCTGCGGCCCAGCTCGCGGCCGTCGCGGCACCCGCGGCCGCCGGCTTCGCACCGGTGTAGAGCCAGGCGTCGAAGAGCGGCGCCAGGTCGTGCCCAGAGACCCGCTCGGCCAGCGCGATGAGCTGTGGCGTGGTGCCGGTGCCCCCGCTGCGGCTCTCGGCCCACGTGCGGATGATCCGCCAGAAGTCCTGGTCGCCCACCTCGGCGCGCAGCGCCTGCAGCGCCATCGCGCCGCGGATGTACACCGCCCCGTCGAACAGCTGCGCGACGCCCGGGTCGCCGATCCGCAACGACCAGAACGGGTCGCCGGCGGGGATCTGGTCGTAGACGGACTGGGCCATCTGCGCGGGGGTGGCAAGGCCCTCGTGCTCGGCCCAGAGCCACT
>DASULG010000408.1:0-5024 GCA_036278335.1 Pedococcus sp. | reverse complement strand
CTGCTGAACTGGGGCATTGCGCTCGGGCTGCGGCTGCTGCACCGTGAGCCGCTGGAGCACCGGCTCTCGGGCCGGGCGGTGCTGGAGACCGCCGGCTACTTCATCGCGGCGTGGGTGGCCTCCGGCCTGCAGGCCTGGGTGCTCGTCTCCGCGGTGGGGGAGTCCACCGTCAGCCCGGGCCGGCTCGCGGTCGTCTCGATCTGCGGCTTCGCCCTGGCCTCCACGCTGGCGATGTTCACCGTCATCCTGCCGGCCGGGGTCGGGGTGCGCGAGGGCCTGCTGGTGCTGCTGCTCGCGCCGGTCACCTCGCCCTCGGCCGCCACCGCCGTCGTGGTGCTCTCCCGGTTCCTCACCGTCGTCAGCGACGTCGTCTTCGCGCTGGCCGGCTGGGCCTGGGCCCGCTCGCACCACCTGCTGACCTCCCGCGAGGAGCGCCGCCACGACGGCGTCATCGTCGAGGAGGAGGCTCTCGGAGGAGCCGGGGCGGACTCGCCGTCCGGGACCAGCCCGGCTGATCGATAGGTTGCCGTCCATGACCACTCCTGAGAACCCGTCCGCCACCCAGGTCGCCGCCCCGCCCGGTGGCCGGCTGCTGGCAGTGGCCAAGCGCGGTGCGGAGCACGTGTTGTGGGCCCGGGTCGGCCTGCAGCGGCGACTGGAGCAGGGGCTGGAGCAGCGGCGGACGGGGTCGGTGCGCCCTGCTCGGCCAGTGCCGCGCAGCGTCCCCCCGACGGGGGTGCTGGGCTCCCGGGATGAGTGGGAGACGGCCGCCGCGGAGGCCAGGCGGCTTCGCCTCCCGCTGCACCGCGACAAGCCGAAGAACTGGGACGCCCTGGGTGCCGTCGCGGCCGTCCTCGAGCTCGCCGACGACGGGTCGCGCACCGCCCGCGTGATGGACGCCGGCAGCGCCCGCTACTCCCCGGTGCTGCCGTGGCTGCGGCTCTACGGCCTGGGCTCCGTGCCGGGCTCGCTGCTCGGGATCAACCTCGAGTTCGGCGGGGTCACCCGCCGTGACGGGGTGGTCTTCCGCTACGGAGACGTCACCGCGACGGGGCTTCCCGACGGGTCGCTGGACGCCGTGACCTGCATGTCGGTCATCGAGCACGGCGTGCCCATCGAGCCGTTCCTGGCCGAGTCGGCCCGGGTGCTGCGCTCCGGCGGGGTGCTCTGCCTGTCCACGGACTACGACCAGAGCCCGCCCGACACCGCCGGGCTCACGGCATACGGCACGCCGGTGCGCATCTTCGACCCGGAGCAGATCCGCGACCTCGTTGCCGCCGCCGACCGCGTGGGCCTGGAGCTGGTCGGGAACCTGACCCCCGAGGCGCTGGCCCACCCCGAGCGGCCGGTGCACTGGGCACGCCTTGGCCTGGACTACACGTTCATCCTGCTGACCTTCCGGCGCCGATAGGGGCTGGTCCCTCCGCCGGGAGCCCCTGAGACCCTCCCGAAAACGGGACTGCCGGCAGCACCGCCTGGGGCGGGCTGCCGGCAGACCAGAAGGACCGGGCTGAGTCGCAGGTCAGGCGGCGCCCGGCTCCTGCGTGTCGCTGGCGGGGTACTTCTTGATGAAGTCGACAATCACGGCGCCGGAGAGGTCCCCACACAGCTGGCGGTGGCCGGCGTCCTTGGCCCAGTGCGCGAGCGCGTAGGGCTTGCCCGCCGGGAAGGCGCCGCGGGACTTGTCCCACTCCACGACGAGGAACTTGTCCTGGGAGGCGGCCTCCTGGTTGGCCTGGTCGGCGATGTCGCGGAGCATCTGCTCCTTGCCCTTCGCCTTGTCGCCGTCGTACCAGAGGATCGTGTAGCCGTGCTCGAGGTTGTGCACGAGCACCTCGAGCGGGGGCCGGTCGGCGGCGGTGTAGAACTTGCGCGAGCTCACCACGGGCTGGGCGAAGTGCGGGCCGTGCGAGGGGGGGACCGTGTCGTACTTCACCGCCGTCTGGTCGGGCTTCGGCGTGCCCGGACCGACGTGCTCGCCGGTGCCGCCGCCCTGGTCGGTGGTGACGGGGTCACAGGAGGCGACCGAGGCCGAGACCCCGAGGTTGGGCAGCTGCTGCGACTTCGCGTCGTTGATCGCGTAGAAGACCACGCCGCCGAGGGCAGCCAGGAGCACGAGGCAGCCGACGACGATGCCGATGACGACCTTCTGCTCCTTGGACTTCTGGGCCTTCTGGACCTCGGCCAGCCGCGCCTTGCGGTCCTGGGTCGCCTTCTTGTTGCTCACGGGTTCCTCGCAGTCGGGGTTACGCGGTTTCGCGGGCAGTCTACGGGGGCCGGGCTGCACGCTCGTCACCCCAACGGGTCAGACTGTCCGCATGTCCCCGACCGCCTCGTCCGAGCACCCTGGCGACGCCACGCCGGGCCTGCGACGGGTGTGGCGACCCGGGCGGCCGGTGTCGGTGGGGGCGATCCTGGCGGCCTTCCGGCGCGGCGGCGGCGACCCCACTTTCCAGGCCGACCGCGGGCAGGGCTGGTGGCTGGGGCTGCCCACCCCCCACGGCGCCGCCACACTGCAGCTGCAGGCCCGCGTCGTCGACGCCGAGATCGAGGCCCACGCGTGGGGGCCGGGCGCCGCGTGGGTGCTCGACCAGGTGCCGTCCCTGCTCGGCAGCGATGACGACGCCGCGGGCTTCGTCGCCCACCATCCGCGCGTGGCCCAAGCCCGGGCACGGTATGCCGCGTGGCACGTCCCGCGGTCAGGCATGGTCCTGCATGCGCTCGTGCCGGCCATCATCGAGCAGAAGGTGACCGGTCAGGAGGCCTTCGGCGGCCAACGCGTCCTGGTGCGCCGCTTCGGCCGGCCGGCGCCCGGGCCGGGCGCCCAGCGGGGACTCTGGGTGGCGCCGGACCCGCGGAGCTGGGCGGCCATCCCCTCGTGGGAGTGGCTGCGGGCCAGCGTCGACGGCGCGCGGTCGGCCGCGGCCGTGCGAGCCGCTCGGCATGCCGGGCGGCTCGAGGAGGGTTCGGGGCTACCCCTGGCCGACGCCCACGCCCGGCTGCGGTCACTGTCCGGTGTCGGCGTGTGGACGGCAGCAGAGACGGCGCAGCGGGCGCTCGGCGACGCCGATGCCGTGAGCTTCGGCGACTACCACGTGGCCAAGAACATCACCTGGGCCCTGACCGGCGAGGCCCTCGACGACGACGCCTGCGCGGAGCTGCTCGAGCCGTATGCCGGGCACCGCTACCGCGTGCAGCGGCTCCTCGAGCTCGACGGGGCCATGCGTCCCCGCCGAGGTCCGCGGATGTCTGCCCGGCGTCACCTGCCCACGCGCTGACCGCGGGCCACGAGCTCCCGAGCCCCGGCCGGCAGCCTTGCCCATCCGTACGCCGTCGGGAACTGCTGCCCCGCCGTCAGGGCAGGAATGCTGGCTCGCCAGGAGTCGGATCAAGCCCCATAGGCGGGCTCGGGCCCTGGCGTCCGAGAACGCACCCTTGTGCCGCGGACAGGTAGAAGCTCGGTCGTGCCTTGGGCGCGCCTTCAGGCGTGCGCGCCTGTGCGCTGCCGGCGCCATTTCGGTCCTTCCGCCCGCGGAGCCGCAAGCGATGGCGTCAGTCGGCGCCGATCTCGGTCACGCGCCCGAACTCGCTGAGGATCGCACGTAGCCGAGGCTGCTCACCGAGCGCGGGCAGGTGTCTGTCGAAGTCGGGGTGACCGGGTCAGGCTTCGGTGATCTGGAGAATGGCCTCGAGGCCGGTCGTGGCCGTGGGCGCCTGCGCTCGGAGACCCTCGCCCCACAGGGCGGCCTCCAGCCGGGCGACCGCGCGCCCGAGGCTGTAGGGATCGTCGGCGCTGACGCGCAGGTCCTCGGGGCCGACGTCGACGCCCACGTCCGGGATCCCCCAGAGTGCCACTCGCACCGCCCGGCCCACGCGGTCGGCTACGGACTCGGGGTAGACGGCGGGAATGCCACACTCATCCGCGGCGGGGCTGCCGGGCTCGACGCCCAGGCTGGCGCGCACGGCTTCGGTGTGGCCGTAGCCGAACCAGTCCTCCGGACCAGTCCGCACCAGGGCCGCGGCCCCCGGGCCGTCGCCGTCGCAGGCCCAGGCGTCGGCTCCCCGCACGAGCGCGACGGGCACGCCGTCGGACTTGCCCTTGACGAGATCGCCTGCCGCAGCGAGCTCGTCGGCAATCGCGCGGGCTGTGACCGTCAGGGCCCGGCCGTCGGCATCCGAGCCGCCGCGCAGGTCGTCGAGCACGTGCAGGCCCGCACAGCCGAGGGCGAAGTCGGTCTGTCCGGACCTCCACGGGCGCCCGGCCGTGTCGCTGACCACCACGCCGAGGCGGCGGCAGCCCGACTGCTGCATGACGGCGGCACGCAGCGCCCGGGCCTCGGCGTCCGGGTCGTCCGGCAGCAGGAGGAGCCGGTCGATCCCGCCGGTGTTCGAGCCGTCCACCCCGGCCGCCGCCATCACCGGTCCGGCCGCGGCCTGCACGACGCGCGTGACCCGGTCGCCGGCGAGCCGCTCGGCCACCACCCGACGGGTCTGGGCCGCGATGACGGCGTCCCGGTCGGCGCCCGGCTCTGCCCAGAGGCCGAGGGCCTTGGAGACGACCTTGCTCGAGACCACGAGCACATCGCCTTCGGTCAGCTGCTCGCCCGCGGCGCCCACGGCGGCCACGATCAGGGAGGCGAGGTCCGCGCCCGCGCGCACCTCCGGCATACCCGCAAGCGGGGTGAGCGTGAGGGGCACGGTCAGCTCCGCCGCAGCTCGACCGCCAGGTCGAGGGCAGCGCCGGCGATGTCGGCGGCTGCGCCGACATCGGTCATGAGCAGAGGCCTGCCGCGGACGGCCAGGCGGGGCTGGCCCGTGAAGGCGGCCTCGTCCTCGGGGGCGACGAGCCAGCCGTCGAGGAAGTCGGCGTAGAGCCCGGCCACGGCGGTCGTCGTCGACTCGAGCCCGATGGCCTGGAGGCATGCATCGGCGTGGCCTCGGACCGGGGCGCCGGAGATCAGCGGGGAGACACCCACTACGGGAGCGCTGGTGCCGCGCAGGGCATCTCGCACCCCGGGGACGCC
>DASULG010000407.1:0-4320 GCA_036278335.1 Pedococcus sp. | reverse complement strand
GGCCGCGTGCTCAGCACGCGCGAGCTGCGCCAGGCCCTGCCGCGCGCCGCGTTCGACGTCGAGGCAGCACTGGAGACGGTGCGCCCGATCTGCGAGGCCGTGCGTCATCGTGGGGCCCAGGCCCTCTACGAGCTCGGGGAGCGCTTCGACGGCGTGCGTCCCACCTCGCTGCGCGTGCCCGCAGTAGTGCTCGCCGCCGCGCTCGAGCAGCTCGACCCCCAGGTGCGGACGGCACTCGAGGAGTCGATCCGGCGCGCTCGGCTCGTCCACGCCGAGCAGCGGCGCACCGACACCACGACCGAGGTCGTCCCCGGCGGCCGGGTCACCGAGCGCTGGGTGCCCGTCGACCGCGTGGGCCTGTACGTGCCCGGCGGCCTGGCGGTCTACCCCTCCAGCGTCGTGATGAACGTGGTGCCGGCGCAGGCGGCAGGGGTCGGCTCCCTCGCCGTGGCCAGCCCACCCCAGCGCGAGAACACCGGGGTCTTCGCCGGCCTCCCCCACCCCACGATCCTCGCCGCGTGCGCGCTGCTCGAGGTGGACGAGGTGTATGCCGTGGGCGGCGCCCAGGCGGTGGCCGCCTTCGCCTACGGCTTCGAGGACACAGAGGACACTGAGGACACTGAGGACACTGAGCACACAGAGGGGGCGAACGCGGCGCGCTGCGAGCCGGTCAGCCTCGTGACCGGCCCCGGGAACATCTACGTCGCCGCCGCCAAGCGGCTGCTCAAGGGGCTCATCGGCATCGACGCCGAGGCCGGTCCCACCGAGATCGCAGTCCTCGCCGACGACTCCGCCGACGCCGAGCACGTCGCGGCCGACCTGGTCAGCCAGGCCGAGCACGACCCGCTGGCCGCGTCGGTGCTCGTGACCGACAGCGCCGGGCTCGCCGAGCGCGTGGCTGCGGCACTGGAGCGCCGGGTCTCCCAGACCAAGCACATCGAGAGGGTGGGCACCGCCCTGGCCGGCCGGCAGTCAGGCACGGTCCTCGTCGACGACCTCGACGCCGGCCTCGCGGTCGTCAACGCGTACGCCGCCGAGCACCTCGAGATCCAGACCCGCGACGCCGCTTCGGTCGCGGCCCGGGTCCGCAACGCCGGGGCCGTGTTCGTGGGGCCGTACTCCCCGGTGAGCCTCGGAGACTACGCCGCCGGCTCCAACCACGTGCTGCCCACGGGAGGGTGCGCCGCGCACAGCAGCGGCCTGTCGGTGCAGTCGTTCCTGCGCGGCATCCACGTCGTCACCTACGACGAGGCCGCGCTGCGGGAGGTCGGGCGGCACGTCGTCACGCTCGCCCAGGCCGAGGACCTCCCGGCTCACGGCGAGGCTGTCACCGCCCGCTTCGGCGACGCGCTGTGAGCCGGCTGCAGGACCTGCTGCGCACCGACCTGCGCGGCAAGACGGCCTATGGCGCGCCGCAGCTCGACGTGCCCGTGCGGCTGAACACCAACGAGAACTCCTACCCCGTGCCGGAGTCGGTGGTCCGCGACATCACCGCCTCGGTGGCCACCGTTGCCGGGGACCTCAACCGGTACCCCGACCGTGAGTTCACCGAGCTGCGCACTGCCCTCGCGGCATACCTCACGGCCACCTCGGGTGTCGAGGTCAGCGCCGACGAGGTGTGGGCCGGCAACGGCTCCAACGAGGTCCTCCAGCACCTGCTGCAGGCCTTCGGTGGCCCGGGCCGCATCGCGCTCGGCTTCACGCCTGCCTACTCGATGCACCCGATCATCAGCGAGACGGTCGGCACGAGGTGGGTCGACGGCGCCCGGGGACAGGGCCCCGACGCCCCGTTCGACCTCACCGTGGACTCAGCCGTCGAGCAGGTGGTGCGACACCAGCCCAACGTGGTCTTCCTGTGCTCGCCCAACAACCCCACCGGGACGGCCCTGACCCTCGACGTGGTCGAGGCGGTCTACGACGCCGCGCAGGACGCGGTCGTGGTCGTCGACGAGGCGTATGCCGAGTTCGCGCGCCAGGGCACGCCCAGTGCGCTGACCCTGCTGGCCGGGCGGGAGCGGCTGGTGGTGACCCGCACGATGAGCAAGGCGTTCGCCTTCGCCGGGGGCCGGCTCGGCTACCTCGCGGCCAGCCCTGCGCTCACCGACATGCTGCGCCTGGTCCGGCTGCCGTACCACCTGTCCTCGCCCACCCAGGCGATCGCCCTGGCGGCGCTGCGGCACGCCGCCGAGATGCTCTCGACGGTCGCGGTCATCAAGGAGCAGCGCGACCGCATCGTCGCCGAGCTCACCCGCCTGGGGCTGGTCCCGGTCCCCAGCGACGCGAACTTCGTGCTCTTCGGCGGCCTCGCCGACGCCCGGGCAACCTGGCAGGCCCTGCTCGACCGCGGCGTGCTCGTCCGCGACGTCGGGATCCCGCACTATCTTCGTGTCACGGCCGGCACCCCCGCCGAGACCGATGCCTTCCTGACCGCCATCGCCGAGATCCACCCGCCCGAGGAGCGTTCCGCATGAGCACCCCCGACCGCACCGCGTCGCTGACCCGCACCACCTCCGAGAGCAGCGTCGAGCTCGAGCTCAACCTCGACGGGAGCGGGATCGGCGAGGTCAACACGGGCGTGCGCTTCTACGACCACATGCTCCTGTCGCTGGCCAAGCACTCGCTGATCGACCTGCGCGTCAAGGCCACGGGCGACGTCGACGTCGACGCGCACCACACGGTCGAGGACGTCGCCATCGTGCTCGGCGACGCCCTGCGCCAGGCACTCGGCGACAAGAGCGGCATCTCCCGCTTCGGCGACGCGACCGTTCCGCTCGACGAGGCGCTGGTCCAGGCGGTGGTCGACGTCGCCGGCCGCCCCTACGTGGTGCACACCGGCGAGCCCGAGGGCCAGGAGTACGTCGTCATCGGGGGCAACTACGTCGGCTCGCTCACCCGCCACATCCTCGAGAGCCTCGCCTACCACGCCGGGATCGCCCTTCACGTGCGGGTGCTCGCCGGCCGCGACCCGCACCACATCGTCGAGGCCCAGTTCAAGGCGGTCGCGCGGGCGCTGCGGGCGGCCATCGCCCGCGACCCCCGGGTCAGTGGCGTCCCCAGCGCGAAGGGCAGCCTCTAAGTCGTGGACATGCCGTGGCAGTCGGCACGCCACGGTCGGGGGCTGCTCCTGCTGCGTGGACAGCCCGACCAGGTGGCCCGCTGGGCCGCACGCGGGCTCGTCACCAGCCTCGTGGTCCCGCTGCCCTCGTGGACGGCGGTGGTCCCCGCCGAGGCGCTCTCGCGCGCCGTGCCTCCCTACGACGACCCCCTGGCGGTGCTTGCAGCCCGGCCCGTCAGCTCGCGGCTGCGGGCTGCGGTCGGTCTCTTCGCGGTCGACGGGCGCGCCGTGGTGATGGTCCAGGGTGACGGCTGGCGAGCCGTCCAGCGCTGGGTCGTGTGGCAGCCCGGCCGGGGCGCCGTGCGGCCGCCGGGCCTGCCGCCGGCCAGGCCGGTAGACCTCGTCAGGCTTGCCGGGGCGTCCCACCGTGGCGCAGCCGCCGCACCCGCGCGGGTGGCCGAGATCCTGCGCGACGGCGGCGGCGATGCCCTCAGGCTCCTCGGGGACCTCATGTCCGTCCTGGGACTGCCGGGATGGTCGCTGCTCTCCGGTGACCGCCCCGCCGGCAGCCAGCTGGTCGAGCCCGCGGTCCGCGGGGTCGCCAGGTTCAACGCGCTGGTGCTCGATGAGGCACGCCACCGTGCCGAGCAGGAGGAGGAGTCACCATGACTGCCCGTGTGGTCGTGCTGGACTACGGGAGCGGCAACATCCACTCGGCGGTGCGTGCCCTCGAGCACGTCGGCGCCGCCGTGCAGCTGACCGCCGACCGCAAGGCAGCCCAGGCCGCGGACGGGCTGTTCGTGCCCGGCGTGGGGAACTTTCACGCCTGCATGGCCGGTCTCCGGGCCGCTGACGGCCCACGCCTCATCGACACCCGCCTGGCCGGCGGCCGTCCGGTCCTGGGCATCTGCGTCGGCATGCAGGTCATGTTCGACGGCTCGGAGGAGCCCAGCACAGCCCCGGAGCCCGGTCTGGCCGAGTGGCCGGGGACGGTGGCCCGGCTGAAGGCCGATGTCGTGCCCCATATGGGCTGGTCGACAGTGCGCGCCGCTGCGGGGTCGACCCTGTTCGCCGGAGTCGAGCAGGAGCGCTTCTACTTCGTGCACTCGTATGCCGTGCAGGACTGGACCATGGAGACGCCCACCGGGTCCTTCGCGGCCGTGGCCCCGAAAGTGACCTGGGCGACGCACGGCTCGGACTTCGTGGCAGCGGTCGAGAACGGCCCGCTCGCCGCCACCCAGTTCCACCCGGAGAAGTCCGGCGAG
>DASULG010000406.1:0-9223 GCA_036278335.1 Pedococcus sp. | reverse complement strand
GCGGAGTGCGGTTACGCGCAGCCATGGCAAGGACTGGCAAAGGAATGGCAAAGGATGGCAAGAACGGCCACCCGGTGAGGCTGGTCCGGTGCCGGACAGGCACCGCGACCGGTGCCGCGGACAATGCGTAAACTTTGCGGGTGACTGCCTACCTCGACCATGCCGCCACGACGCCGATGCTCCCGTCGGCGCTGGCCGCGATGGCCGAGCAGATTGCCCTCACGGGCAACCCGTCCTCGCTCCACACGGCGGGGCGGGCCGCGCGTCGCGTCGTCGAGGAGTCCCGGGAGCGGCTGGCGCGGGCGGTCGGGGCCAGGCCGTCCGAGGTGGTGTTCACCTCGGGGGGCACCGAAGCCGACAACCTGGCCGTCAAGGGCGCCTTCGCAGCCCGGCGAGAGCAGCACCCCGCGCGCCACCGGCTGGTCGTCAGCGCCATCGAGCACCACGCCGTCCTCGACTGCGTGGACCACCTCGTGGCGCACGAGGGTGCGAAGGTCACCTGGGTCGAGCCTGATGCCGAAGGTCTGATCACCCCGGCCGCCGTGCGGGCCGCCGTCGCGGAGGACCCCGAGGCCGTTGCCCTCGTCAGCGTCATGTGGGCCAACAACGAGGTGGGCACCGTCCAGCCTGTGGCCGAGATCGCCGGCGTGGCCCATGAGTACGGGATCCCCGTTCACAGCGACGCGGTGCAGGCCTTGGCGCACGTGCCGGTCGACTTCGCCGAGAGCGACCTCGACCTGATGACGATCACCGCTCACAAGGTTGGCGGCCCGCACGGCGTGGGCGCCCTCGTCGTCAAGCGCAGCATGCAGCTGCAGCCGCAGTCCCACGGCGGCGGCCAGGAGCGGCAGATCCGCAGCGGCACCCTGGACGCCCCGGCGATCCGGGGGTTCGCGGTGGCGGTGGAGGAGGCGGTGCGGCGACAGACAGAGGAGTCGGCCAGGGTCCTGGCCCTGCGCGACCGGCTCATCACCTCAGCGCTGGCCCTGGACTACGGCATCACGGTGACCGGCTTCTGGGAGGCCGGCGACGGCATACGGCGCCTCCCGGGCAACGCGCACCTGCTGGTGCCGGGCTGCGAGGGCGACTCGCTGCTGTACCTGCTCGACGCTGCCGGCGTCGAGTGCTCCACGGGCTCGGCCTGCCAGGCGGGGGTGCCGCAGCCCAGCCACGTGCTGCTGGCCATGGGGATCGCGGAGCAGGACGCCAGGGGAGCGCTGCGCCTCACCCTCGGACACACCTCCACCGACGCTGACGTCGACGCCTTCCTGAGCGCTCTGCCCGCTGCGGTGGAGCGGGCCCGGCGGGCGTCGGGGGTGGCCGGCTGATGCGCGTCGTCGCGGCGATGAGCGGAGGCGTCGACTCGGCGGTCGCCGCGGCTCGGATGCTCGACGCCGGCCACGAGGTGGTGGGCGTCCACCTGGCGCTGTCGCAGAGTGCGGCGACGCTCCGCGAGAGTGCCCGGGGCTGCTGCACGATCGAGGACGCCGGGGACGCGCGGCGGGTTGCCGACGTGCTCGGGATCCCGTTCTACGTCTGGGACATGGCTGCCCGCTTCAAGCGCGACGTCATGGAGGACTTCGTGGCGGAGTACGCCGCGGGGCGCACACCGAACCCGTGCCTGCGCTGCAACGAGAAGATCAAGTTCGCCGCGCTGCTCGACAAGGCCGTGGCGCTGGGCTTCGACGCCGTTGCCACCGGTCACTACGCGCAGATCGTCGAGCGCACCGGGGGCGCGCGAGAGCTGCACCGCGCGGTCGACCATGCCAAGGACCAGTCCTACGTCCTGGGGGTGCTCACGGTCGACCAGCTGGCTCGGTCGTTCTTCCCCCTGGGTGACACGACCAAGCCTGAAATCCGTTCGGAGGCAAGGGATCGCGGCTTCTATGTCGCGTCCAAACCTGACTCGCACGACATCTGCTTCATCGCTGACGGCGACACCCGGGGATGGCTCTCGCGGCGGCTCGGCGAGCAGCCGGGCGACATCGTGGATGCGGACTCGGGCGAGGTTGTCGGCGCCCACGCCGGTGCCTACGGCTACACCGTCGGGCAGCGCCGCGGGCTCGGCCTGCCCCGGCACACGCAGGACGGGCAGCCACGCTATGTGGTGAACGTCGACGCCCGGTCCAACACCGTTGTCGTCGGCACCGCAGATCTCTTGGGGGTCGACGCGATCACGGCCGACCACGCACGTTGGTGTGGGCCCGCGCCGGAGGGCGTGATCGCGGTGGGTGCTCAGGTGCGGGCCCACGGCGAGGAGATCCCCGCGACGGCGTGGGCGGACGGCACCGAGGTGCAGGTGCGGCTGTCGGAACGGGTCAGGGGAGTGGCACCGGGCCAGTCCGTGGTGCTCTACGAGGGCACCCGCGTGGTGGGCTCGGCAACGATCAGCTCGGCAGTGCTGGAGAGATGAGCGGTATGCCGGCGGACTCACCTCTGGAGCGGGTGCGCCGGCTGTGCCTGTCGTTTCCAGGCACGCAGGAGCGCCGGAGCCACGGGGAGCCGACGTGGTTTGCCGGTCGCAAGTCGTTCGTCATGTTCGCCGACCACCACCACGACGACCGCGAGGCGTTCTGGGCCGCGGCGCCTGATGGGGTCCAGGGCGTCCTGGTCGAGGAGGACCCGTCGCGCTACTTCCGCCCGCCGTACGTCGGCACGCGCGGGTGGGTGGGCGTCTACCTCGACGTGGCGGATGTGGACTGGGCCCGCGTGGAGGACATCATCGACGACGCCTGGCGCGCGGTGGCCGGGAAACGGCTGATCGCCGAGCTCGACCAGGGGTCGGCGGCCGCGTCCTCAGGTGGCCAGGGGGCGCCGCAGGCGCACTAGGGTCAGGACGTGACACGCGCAACCGGCATCGGATCCTGGCCCGGCACGGACGTGCGCGAGGCGCTGCGGACCGTGCGTGACCTCCTCGCGGACGAGGGCCTGCCCTACCTGCCCGAGGCACCCGCGCGGGGGCCCGGCGCCGACCTCATCGGGCGGACGGCCGGCCTGCTGGTCGACCTCACCGTTGACCTGCAGCCCTCAGGGTGGCGCCTCGTCGACCGGCCGGGCCACGACGCACGGCGGACCTCCTCGCTGTGGCGCCAGGACCTCGATGACCTCGCCGAGATCTTCGACGGCTACCAGGGCGACCTGAAGGTTGCCGTGGCGGGGCCATGGACCCTGGGAGCCGGCATCTACCTCTATCGCGGCGAGCGGGCTCTGGCCGACCCGGGCGCGGCGCGCGACCTGGCCGAGTCGCTGGCCGAGGGGGTCCGGGTACACCTCGCCGAGGTCCAGCGGCTCGTCCCCGGCGCCACGCTTGTCCTCCAGGTCGACGAGCCCTCGCTCCCGGCTGTGCTGGCCGGGCGGCTGCCCACGTCATCCGGCTTCGGGCACCTGCGACCGGTGGATCCGCAGGTGGCGGTCGGCGCCCTGCAGCAGGTCCTCGCCGCGGCGGGGGAGCGGGCCACCGTCGTGCACTGCTGCGACCCCGGCATACCGCTGCCGCTGCTCCGGTCCACGGGCACCGGCGCGATCGCCCTCGACACCACGTCCCTCACGCCTGCCCGCTGGGAGTCCCTGGCAGCGACCGTCGAGGAGGGAACCACCCTGTATGCCGGGTGCCTCCCGACCGATGGCACCGGCACCACCGCAAGCGCGTGGCGGCAACTCGTGGAGGGTTGGCAGAGAACCGGATTACCGCTGTCAGGGCTCGCTGACATCGTGGTGAGCCCGGCCTGCGGACTGGCTGGACTCACACCAGCGGGGGCCCGGGACGTTCAACGGTCGGCCGCCGAGGTGGCCAGGGAATTGTCCGAACGCGCAGAGAGTTGACGAGCCCATGACAACCGCCGCACCCCCCGCTCTCCAGGTCCCGGCGGTCAGGGCGAGCCGTATGCCGTGGCAGGCGAAGTTCCTGCTGCTGGCGGGCATCTGGGGCTCCAGCTTCCTGCTCATGAAGATCGGTCTGCGGTCGTTGGCCCCGCTCCAGATTGCCGGTCTGCGGATCCTGGCCGGTGTGGGTGCGCTGCTGGTCCTGCTGTCCCTCACCGGCGGGAGCCTCCCTCGCGACCGCCGCGTCTGGGGGCACCTGATGGTGACGGGCTTCTTCCTGGGCACGCTGCCCTTCTCGCTGTTCGCCGCGAGCGAGGAGCGGGTGTCCTCCGCGCTTGCTGGGATCGGCAACGCCACGACCCCCTTGGCGACGGTGCTCTTCTCGCTGGCCCTGCTGCCCACCGAGCGACTGCCGTGGCGCAAGCTGGCGGCGGTGGTGGCCGGGTTCGTCGGAGTCCTTGTCATCCTCCAGCCGTGGCAGGCGATGGGCCGGCCCGACGCCGTCGGGTTCGGCATGACCCTCGTGGCCGGCGCGTCCTACGGCCTGGGTTGGACGTATGTGCGGCGCACCCTCAGCAAGAGCGACCTCGGCGGCCTGTCCATGCCGACCGCGCAGCTGCTCGTGTCGTCGGTCCAGATCGTGGCCGTGGTGCTCGTGTGGTGGGCAATGCACCGCTCGGCCCTCGACGCCCCGTGGTCGGTGCGCCCGGATGCAACAGCTGCCTCGGCGCTGTGGCCGCTGGTCGCGGTCCTTGCCCTCGGGGTCGTCGGCACCGGCCTGGCCTACATGCTCCAGTTCGACGTGGTCCGGGCGGCGGGTGCGACGGTGGGGGCCACCGTGACCTACCTGATCCCAGTCGTCTCGGTCGTGCTCGGTGTGGCCCTACTCGGGGAGCACCTGAACTCCCCGCAGATCATCGGCGCCGCGATCGTCCTGGCCTCCGCCGTGGTGATCGGGATGCCGGCCCGGCGCCGGGTGCCGTCGCCCGCATAGGGACCGCCGCCGGCCGCACAGGGAGGCCGCCGTCCCGCCCGTGGGTATGCCGCCGCCGCCCGAAGGTGCGGCCGCGGCGGCATACCGCGGCAGACCGCGGCTCAGGTGTTGGCCGGGGGGCGGACCTCGCGGCGGAGGATCTTGCCCGTCGGGCCCTTCGGCAGCTCGTCGACGATCCACACGTTGCGCGGGTACTTGTACGCCGCGAGCCGCTCCTTGACGAAGTCGCGCAGCTCGGCCTCGTCGGCGCTCGCACCGGGTTTGAGCGCCACGGCCGCCCCGATCTCCTCGCCCATGAGCTCATCGGGGACGGCCACCACCGCGACCTCGAGCACGTCCGGGTGCTGGTAGAGGACCTCCTCGACCTCCCGGGGGTACACGTTGAGACCACCGCGGATGATCATGTCCTTCTTGCGGTCGACGATCGTGTAGTAGCCGTCCTCGTCGACGGTCGCGAGGTCCCCGGTGCGGAACCAGCCGTCGGGGATGGCCTCGGCGGTGGCGTCGGGCCTGCCCCAGTAGCCCTTCATCACGTTGTCGCCCCTGATGGCGATCTCGCCGATCTCGCCGACGCCGACGTCCTTGCCGTCGAGGTCCACCAGCTTCATCGCGCAGCCGGGGATGGCGCAGCCGATCGTGCCGGGCTTGGTCGGCCGGTCGGGCATGTTGAACGAGGCGACGGGGGAGGTCTCCGACAGACCGTAGCCCTCGAGGATCTGGCAGCCGAACTTGGCCTCGAAGGCCCGCATGACCTCTGCCGGCATGGCAGAGCCGCCGGACGCGCAGCACCGCAGCGTCGAGGTGTCGGTGCCGTCGGCGTTCGGGTGGTGCAGCATCGCGGCATACATCGTCGGTACGCCCTGGAAGATCGTGACCCGGTCGCGCTGGAGGACCTCGAGCGCCTTGGCCGGGTCGAACCTGGGGATCAGGGTCAGTGTCGCCCCGCTGACCGTCGCGGCATTGAGACCGCACGTCAGGCCGAAGACGTGGAAGAGAGGCAGGCAGCCCATCACGACGTCGTCGGAGGTGACCTGCATGATGTCGCTGGCCGAGCGGTGGGCGTTGAGGTCGAGGTTGGCGTGGGTCAGCTCAGCACCCTTGGGCTTTCCCGTGGTCCCCGAGGTGTAGAGGATGACGGCGGTGTCCTCATCGTCACGCTCGACCGGATCGGTCAGCGGCTCACCCGACGGGAAAGCGCCCTCGACCGGGCCGAGCGGGCCGCAGGGGACCACCTTGGTGCCCGGGTTGGCCGCGCCCTTGGTGGCCTCCGCCACGAAGTCGCCCCAGACGAACGCGAACTTCGCGCCCGAGTCGGTGAAGTAGTACTCGATCTCGCCGGCCTTCAGCAGCGGGTTCATCGGGACCACGATCCCGCCAGCCATGAGGGCGCCATAGAAGAGCACTGGGTATGCCGGGACGTTGGGCAGGATGAGCGCCACCCGGTCGCCGGGCTGCAGCCCCGCGGCGCGCATCGCCCCCGCCATGGCGAGGGCCTGGTCCCGGAACTGCGACCACGTGAGCTCGAGGGCGTCGAGCTTGATGGCGGTGCGGTCAGGGTGCTTTCCGGCGGTGGTGACGAGGTTGGTGGCGAGGTTGGTCATCGCGGTGGGCTCCTGGGTCGTCGCTGGGGTCGTCGCTGGGGTCGTCGCTGACACTGCGCTCATCTTGTCCGGTCGGCGGCCCGTTGGCTACCAGTCAGTAGAGGCGTGATGTCGGTGGTCTGCGGCAGGATGGCCTCGTGACGGAGACTGTCAGCGACACCGTGCCCCAGGCCGCTCATCACGAGTGGGTCGACCTCGCGCAGCGGGCATCCGAGGCGCAGTTCGCCTACCACGTCAAGGACGCGCCGACGATCAGCGATGCCGAGTACGACTCGATCATGCGGCGGCTCAACGAGCTGGAGGAGGCCTACCCCTCGCTGCGCACGCCCGACAGCCCCACCCAGCAGGTGGGCGGCGCGGTGTTCTCCACCGACTTCCAGGCCGTCGACCACCTCGAGCGGATGCTCAGCCTCGACAACTGCTTCAGCCCGGAGGAGCTCTCCGCCTGGGCGACCCGGGTCTCGCGGGACGCCAGCCGCTCGGACTTCCACTACCTCTGCGAGCTCAAGATCGACGGGCTCGCGGTCAACCTGCTCTACGAGCGGGGCCGGCTCGTGCGGGCCCTCACCCGCGGTGACGGCCGCACGGGCGAGGACGTCACCAACAACGTCAAGACCATCGAGCACATCCCGCACCAGCTCGCCGGCTCCGACCACCCGACCCGGGTGGAGATCCGGGGCGAGGTGTACTTCCCCCTCGAGGCCTTCGGCGACCTCAATGCCTCGCTCATCGAGGCCGGCAAGGCCCCTTTCGCCAACCCGCGCAACTCCGCTGCCGGGTCGTTGCGGCAGAAGGACCCCCGGGTCACCGCCAGCCGGCCCCTGCACATGCTCGTGCACGGCATCGGCTTCCGCGAGGGCTTCGAGCTGACCCGCCAGTCCGAGGCCTACGAGCTGCTGGGCCAGTGGGGCCTGCCCGTCTCCACCCACTACCGCGTCTTCTCGACCATCGACGAGGTCCAGGACTTCGTCGTCTACTACGGCGAGAACCGCCACAGTGTGGAGCACGAGATCGACGGCATCGTCGTCAAGGTCGACGAGCTCGCAGTGCAGCGGCAGCTTGGCTCGACCTCCCGCGCCCCCCGGTGGGCCATCGCCTACAAGTACCCGCCGGAGGAGGTCAACACCAGGCTCCTCGACATCCAGGTGAACGTGGGCCGCACCGGGCGCGTGACGCCCTTCGGCGTCATGGAGCCCGTGGTAGTGGCCGGCTCGACCGTGGAGATGGCGACCCTGCACAACGCGCACGAGGTCAAGCGCAAGGGCGTGCTCATCGGCGACACCGTGGTGCTGCGCAAGGCCGGTGACGTCATCCCGGAGATCCTCGGCCCGGTGGTGGCCCTGCGCGACGGCAGCGAGCGCGAGTTCGTCATGCCGACGCACTGCCCCTCGTGCGGCACCAGGCTCGCCCCCCAGAAGGAGGGCGACAAGGACATCCGCTGCCCCAACGCCCGCGCCTGCCCCTCGCAGCTGCGGGAGCGCATCTTCGGACTGGCCGGCCGGGGCGCGTTCGACATCGAGGCGCTCGGGTGGGAGGGCTCGATCGCGCTGCTCGAGTCCGGGGTGATCGAGGACGAGAGCACCCTGTTCGGTCTGGGGGAGGGCGACATCGCCCGGGTGCCGCTGTACACGCGGGCGGCGAAGAAGACCGATCCCGAGGAGGCCGTCGTCGACGGCCGGGTGCTGTCGGCCAACGGCAGGCGGCTCGTCGCCAACCTGCAGGCCGCCAAGCAGCAGCCGCTGTGGCGCGTCCTGGTCGGGCTGTCCATCCGCCACGTCGGGCCCACCGCGGCTCGGGCGCTGGCCCAGGACCTCGGGTCGATGGACGCCATCCGCGCGGCCAGCCGGGAGGAGCTCGCCTCCGTCGAGGGGGTTGGTGGCGTCATTGCCGACTCCGTGCGCGAGTGGTTCGACCTGCCCGAGAACGACTGGCACGTCCACATCATCGAGCAGTGGGCCAGGGACGGCGTGCGGATGGCGGACGAGCGCGACGAGTCCGTCGAGCAGACGCTGGCAGGTCTCACCGTGGTGGTCACGGGCTCGCTCGAGGGCTTCTCCCGCGACGAGGCGAAGGAGGCCATCCTCGCCCGCGGCGGCAAGGCGGCCGGGTCGGTGTCGAAGAAGACGGACTATGTGGTGGTGGGCGAGAACGCGGGCACCAAGGAGGACAAGGCCCGCGAGCTCGGGCGACCGATCCTTGACGAGGCCGGCTTCCGGCGGCTGCTGGAGACCGGGCAGCCGTGAGCCCGCTGGTGGTCAGGGAGGACGTCTACCTCGCCTACTGCGACAAGGCGCTCGTCGCGATGCGCGACATGGTGACCGCGCTCGGCGACGGCCTCGCGAACCGACGGCCGGACGTCCCTGAAGCCAACAGCCCCTTCGCCATCCTCACCCACTGCCTGGGCATGACGGCCTACTGGGCGTCGACGGTGAACCTTGGCGAGGAGGTCCCCAGGGACCGCGCCGCCGAGTTCACGGCGGCCGGCCGGGTGGCGGACCTGGCCGCCGACACCGACCGGCTCAGGGAGGCCTTTGCCGGCTGGGTGGCGCGCGTGGACGCGACGGCCGTCCCCGCCAGGCCGCCCGAGGACGGGGACGCAGAGCTCACCCAGGGCGAGGTCCTGCTCCATGTCTACGAGGAGCTCGCCCAGCACCGCGGGCAGATGGAGATCACCCGCGATGTCCTGGTTGCGGCCTCCCGGCCCCACTGACACGGCGCGACGGACCACGAGCGACGGCGCGGACGGAGCGCGTTATGGCGCCCACGGCCCATGAGCGACAGCGCAGACGGATCACGATCGGACAGC
>DASULG010000405.1:0-4978 GCA_036278335.1 Pedococcus sp. | reverse complement strand
GTGAGCAACAGGTTCCTCAGGGGGAAGAGCTTCTTCCGTACCGCCTTCTACTTCCCCTCGGTGACCAGCTCGATCGCCATCAGCGTCGTCTTCCTCTTCCTCTTCCAGAACTCCGGGGCGGTCAACGCCCTGCTGGCCCTGGTCGGCATCAACGGCCCGGCGTGGTTCAGCGACTCACGCGGCCTGTTCCACATCGCGTTCGGCGCCTTCGGGGTCGACAACCCGGCCTGGGGCAGCGCAGAGGTCCTCGGCCGCAGCGTCTGGGAGTGGATCTCGGGGCCCTCGGTCGCGATGTGCGTCGTGATCGGCCTGGCGATCTGGACCACCACCGGCACCTTCATGCTGCTCTTCCTGGCGGCGCTGCAGGACCTCCCGGTGGAGGTCGACGAGGCCGCCATGCTCGACGGCGTCGGCCCGTGGCAGAAGCTGCGCCACATCACCCTGCCGATGATCAAGCCGACCCTGTTCCTGGTGATCACCCTCGGCCTGATCGGCACGTGGCAGGTCTTCGACCAGATCTACGTGATGGGCAAGGGCGCACCCGCGGGCACGACCCTCACCCCGGCCTACCTCTCCTACCAGGAGTCGTTCCGCTCGCTGAAGTACGGCACCGGCGCGGCGATGGCGTTCATCGTCTTCGTGATCATCGTGCTGCTGACGTGGTTCCAGCGCTGGCTGATGAGTGAGGACCGCGGCACCACACGTCGGACCCGGCGGGCGGCCGGCGTGGCCGTCGGCCTCGAGCAGGGCACACGATCAGGAGGGCCGGGCTGATGCGGCGCAGGACAGGCTGGACCGTGATCGCGGGGTATGTCGTGCTGGTCGCCTTCGCGGCGATCTACCTCTACCCCTTCCTCATCCAGATCGCGACGTCGTTCAAGACGGACTCGCAGGCAGCCTCCACGCCCCTCTCGCTCGTCCCGAACCCGCTGGACGTGGGCACCTGGAAGCGCATCTTCGGCCTCACCGGGGACTCCTCCGTGCCGATCCTGGGCTGGCTCGGCAACTCCGTCCTCATCACCGTGGTGGTGACGGCCGGGCGGGTCTTCTTCGACAGCCTGGCCGGCTACGCGCTCTCGCGGATGCGCTTCCGCGGGCGCGGCTTCCTCTTCGCGGCGGTCCTCGCCGTGATGAGCGTGCCGGGCGTAGCGCTGCTGATCCCGAAGTTCCTCATGGTCACCTACCTCGGGATCTACGACACGTATGCCGCGATGATCCTGCCGCTGCTCGTGGACGCAGCGGGGGTCTTCATCATGAAGCAGTTCTTCGACTCGGTCCCGGTGTCGGTCGAGGAGGCGGCACGCATCGACGGAGCAGGGCTGTTCCGCACGTTCTGGTCGGTGGTCCTGCCGATGGCACGGCCGGCTCTGATCACGCTGACCATCCTGTCGTTCCAGGGCTCGTGGAACGAGTTCACCCACTTCCTGGTGACGACGCAGAGCCCAGAGCACAAGACGCTCGTCACCGGCCTGGCGAGCCTTGCCAGCGGGGAGCTCGGAGCGGGCTCGCAGTTCCCCCTGAAGATGGGTGCGGCGCTGTTGACGACGATCCCGGTCGCGATCCTGTTCTTCAGCTTCCAGCGGTACTTCGTGCGAGGCGCGAACGAGGGAGGAGTCAAGGGCTGAGCTGAGCCGGGCTCACAGCCGCGGGACGTAGCGCTTGCCCTGCAGGGCGTCGTAGAGGAGTCCGGCGCTGCGCTTCGCGGCCAGCAGGCGCACGCCCTCGTTCTCGAGGTCCGCGAGGATCTGGGCGAGGCCCTCCGTGGGGACGAGGTCCGCGAGCTCCACCCGCGCCTCCCGGTAGCACTGGCGCATGGCCTCGAGCTGGGCCTCGATGTGCCTCGTGGCCACCCAGGCGAGGGCCACGGGGTGGCGGCGCCACCCGGCATACGCGCGGTAGTCCGGCGGGCAGTGGTCGAGGAGCCAGGAGACCGCGGGCACCTGCCATCCCTGGCTGTCGGGCGGCGGGACGGCAGAGGGCCAGCCGGGCGGGACTGCGGTGCTCACCGGTCCATTGTCGGTGACGGCGCCGACACCCGACGTCGGGGCCTCAGGACGGCGGCTGACCGGTCTGGGCCTGTACCCACGCCCACAGCGCCTCCCGCTCCGCCTCGCCCTCCAGTCGCCGCGGCAGGTAGTGCGTCGGGCGGGGCCGGCGGTCGTGCCAGAACAGCCCGGTCGGCAGCTCTCGGGGCACGGCCGTCAGCCAGACGATGGTGTCGGCGCCGGACTCCGGCGAGCGCAGCAGCGGCCGCATGAGGCGGGCAAACCTCGGCAGGGAGTCGGTGACACCGGGGGTGTCGGCCCAGCCCGGGTGCATGGAGGCGACGGTGATGCCCCTGCTCGCCAGGTGCTCGGCCCACAGCTCCGCCAGGACGACCTGCATCCGCTTGGTCCGCGCGTAGGCCGTCACGCCGGAGTACGTGCCGTGGGTGTACTCGGGGTCCGAGGTCGGCAGTGCCTGCCCGTACATGCCGCCCGAGGACACCACCACGACCCGGCCGCCGCGCAGGGCGTCGGCGAGGCGGAAGGTCATCAGGTGCGGGCCGAGGACGTGCGTCGCCACGGCCAGCTCGTGCCCCTGCGCCGACGGCGTGCGCCGCGGGGGCATGACGCCGGCGTTGTGCACGAGCGCGTGCAGGCTCTCCACCCGTCCGTTCAGGTCGGAGCAGAAGGCCTCCACGGCCTCGAGGTCGCTGACGTCGCACACCGCCGTGTGCACCGAGGCGCCCGGCATGACCGCGAGCACCGAGTCGCGCGCCTGGTCCAGCCGCTCAACGCTGCGGCCCACCAGGTGCACGTCCGCGCCCAGCCGCGCCATGCCGGTCGCCGCTGCGAGGCCGAGGCCGCCGCTGCCGCCCGTGACGACCACGGTGCGACCCGCGAGCGCGCCGGCCGGCGGGTCGCCGGGCCACCACCCCCGGCGCAACGCCGGCCCGACCGCCGAGTAGCCCAGCACGACGGACTTGTCCAGGACCCAGTCAAGGGCACCGCTCGGCGAGGCCTCCATGGGGAAACCGTAGGCGGGACCGAGCAGATGGGCGCGGCGGGTGGCGCGTCTCGGGTTTAGCGGACCGGGTCCGTCTCGGAGTACACGTCGCTGATCCGGTGTCCGCGCCGGTCGAGCCGCTTGACCTCCTGGTCCACCGCGTCGAGCGCGTCGCCGTGCAGCACCTTCATGCTGCGCAGGGTCATCCGCTCCTGGCTGTCGCCGCCGATGGCGCCGATGCGGATCAGGCCGGTGTCCGGCGCGTAGTACTTGGTCTGGATGCCGCCGGTCTTGTCGAGGGGGCTGGTCTCCTTCACGTACAGCACGTCGTCGTAGCAGCCGGCCGGGACACAGTTGTTCAGGCCCTTGGCCGCCACTTTGGAGACGTCGTAGAAGTCGATCTTGGGCACGAGGCCCTCGACGTAGGCGTCACCGACCTCGGGGTCGGCCAGCATGTGGATGCCGCCCCGGGCGCCGTCCAGTCCGGTGATCCACACGTTGGGGGCCCCGTCGAACTTGCCGTTGGCAAACTCCTCGGGGTACTCGCCGAAGTTCCAGACCCTGCCCTTGTCGTCCTGGGCGAAGAACGCGAGCTCAACCTCCTCGAGCTCGCCGTCGCCGAAGTCCCGGTCCCAGACGACCCGGGTCTTCACACCATCGATGACCTTGGTGAGCGTGCTGACCGTGAAGATGACCTCGTGGGGGGTGCTCGCGCCGGCCTCGGTGACCGTCCCCTTGTAGACCCACTCCGTCCCGGGCTCCAGCGGGAAGAACTCGTTGTCGATCTTGGTGGGGTGGCTGAAGTCCGGCATGTTCGAGGGAGACATGGGCGGGATCACATCGGAGGACCCTGCCCTCGCCGGAGCCCCCAGTGCCAGGACCAGCGGAACCGCCACCACCGAGGACACCACTGCTGAGCGCATCACGCGACGAGCTGCCATGACCAACACCCCCACCTTCTGTCCGACCCTCCTATCGTGGGTCTCGCGGCTCACCGGGCCATCGCGCAGGAGCACTAGGACAGCCGCCGGACAAGGCTGACCTCAACAGGTTCGGGCCAGCGGCCGCTACCCTCGACCGCCCGGCACGCCTGCCCCAAAGAGGCAAGGGGTATGCCGCACGGTGACCGTGCGGCATACCCCTTCTGTGCTGGCGGCGCCTGGCGCCCCCACCCTCAGCTCTGGACGAGAGAGCGCAGGACGTACTGCAGGATCCCGCCGTTGCGGTAGTAGTCGGCCTCGCCGGGGGTGTCGATGCGCAGGACCGCGTCGAACTCCACGGCCTGCCCGCCGTCCTTGGCAGCGCTGACCCTGACCGTCTTGGGGGTGCGGCCCTCGTTGAGCTCGGTGACACCGGAGATGGAGAACGTCTCGGTGCCGTCGAGGCCCAGCGACTGCGCCGACTCGCCCTTGGGGAACTGCAGCGGGAGCACCCCCATACCGATGAGGTTGGAGCGGTGGATGCGCTCGTAGCTCTCGGCGATGACGGCCTTGACGCCCAGCAGGCGGGTGCCCTTGGCTGCCCAGTCACGCGAGGAACCGGAGCCGTACTCCTTGCCGGCCAGGATCACCAGGGGGACGCCGGCCTCCTGGTAGGCGGCCGAGGCATCGAAGATGGTGCTCTGCTCGCCACCGGCGAGACCATCACCCTTCAAGAACAGGCGGGTGAAGCCGCCCTCGACGCCGTCGAGCAGCTGGTTCTTCAGCCGGATGTTGGCGAAGGTGCCGCGGATCATGACCTCGTGGTTGCCGCGGCGCGAGCCGTAGGAGTTGAAGTCCTTGCGGTCGACGCCGTGCCCGGCGAGGTACTTGCCCGCGGGGCTGTCGGCCTTGATCGAGCCGGCGGGGCTGATGTGGTCGGTCGTGACCGAGTCACCCAGCTTGGCGAGCACCCTTGCGCCGGAGATGTCCTCGACCGGGGTCGTCTCCATCTGCATGCCCTCGAAGTACGGGGGCTTGCGGACGTAGGTCGACTCCGGGTCCCACTCGAA
>DASULG010000404.1:0-6536 GCA_036278335.1 Pedococcus sp. | reverse complement strand
CTACAGCCCGGAGTCCCTTGATCGGTGGGCCGACCAGTGCTGCCGCTGGGCCGACGAGGGCCACGACGTCTACGTGTACTTCGACAACGACGCCAAGGGGCACGCTCCCCACGACGCCGTGGCCCTGTGCGCGCGGGTGCGGGACCGCAGCGGCGTGGATAGCGTGCTGGGATGACCTTCTCGATCGTGGGCCAGGTGGGCGACGCCTACGGTGTCGCGGTGGCCAGCCGGTTCATCGCCGTGGGCGCGGTGGTCCCCGCGGCGCGCATCGGCGTCGGCGCCTGCGCGACCCAGGCCCTTGCCCGCGTCTCCTACAAGCAGGACAGCCTCGATGAGCTGGCGGCCAGCCACACCGCTGACGAGGCCGTGCTTCGGGTGACCGCTGCCGACACGGACGCGGCGCACCGCCAGCTCGGGGTCGTGGGCGCCCAGACCCAGGCCAGCTACACCGGCGCGGAGTGCCTGCCCTGGGCTGGCGGCCTCAGCGGACGGGACGACACGGGCGGGTACGCGATCCAGGGCAACATCCTCGCCGGGCCCGAGGTGGTCGAGCGCATGCAGGAGGCGTGGCTCGGTGGTGCCGGGCTTCCGCTCCCCCGCCGCCTGGTCCAGTCGCTCCTGGCCGGGGACGCCGCAGGTGGCGACTCCCGGGGCCGGCAGGCGGCGGCGCTGTATGCCGTGGCGCCAGGTTCGGGGTACGACGGCTCGGGGGTGCTGGCCGACCTGAGGGTCGACGACCACCCGGAAGCGCCTCGAGAGCTGACGCGACTGCTCGACGAGTACGAGCTGGTCTTCGGCGGGCCCGAGGATGTCCTCGCCCTCGAGGGTGCCCTGGCCGAGGAGGTTCGGGGGCGGCTGTCCGCCCTCGGACACCGCACCGAGGCGGTGGCAGACGCGCTCGGAGCTTGGGCGAGCGAGCGCAACCTCGAGATGCGGCTGAGCGACGCCGGCATCGACAGCCGGGTGCTCGAGGTGCTGCGCCGCGAGGCCCCCTAGCTCCGCGGCACCCGGTCTATTCGAACGGCGTCGGGTCTCCGGCCCCGCGCCGGACGATCTCGGCGGGGTAGCCGTCGGAGAAGTCGACCACCGTCGTGGGCTCCAGGCCGCAGTCACCCGAGTCGACGACCGCGTCGATCTGGTGGTCCAGGCGGTCCTTGATCGCCCAGCCCTCGGTCATCGGCTCCTCGTCCCCGGGCAGCAGCAGGGTGCTCGACAGGATGGGCTCCCCGAGCTCGGCCAGCAGCGCCTGCACCACCGGGTGGTCGGGGATGCGCACCCCGACGGTCTTCTTCTTCGGGTGCAGCAGCCGACGGGGTACCTCCTGGCTGGCCGGGAGGATGAAGGTGTACTGGCCGGGGGTGGCCGCCTTGATCGCGCGGAACACCGCGTTGTCGAGGTGGACGAAGTGCCCCAGCTGGGCAAAGTCCTTGCACACCAGCGTGAAGTGGTGGCGCTCGTCGAGCTGGCGGATCCGCAGGATGCGATCCTTGCACTCCTGGTTCCCGACCGCGCAGCCGAGCGCGAAGCACGAGTCCGTCGGGTAGGCGATGAGCCCCCCGTCACGGATGATCTCCACCGCCTGGCGGATGGCACGCGGCTGTGGGTCCACCGGGTGCACGTCGAAGTACTTCGCCATGCCAGCGACTGTATGCCCGCCCGTAGCGGGACGCAGGGCAGACCCACACCGCCAGGGTCGCCTCCGGCGCCCACTATGTTGGGCGCGTGCGCGCACTCGTGAAGACCACCGCTGGCCCCGGGCTTGAGCTGCTGGACGTGCCAGAGCCCGCCGTGGGCCCGACCGACGTCAAGATCAGGGTCCTGCGGGCGGGGCTCTGCGGGACCGACCTGCACCTCGAGCAGTGGGACGACTGGGCCGCCTCGACGGTGCACCCGCCCATGACCATCGGCCACGAGTTCTACGGCCAGGTCGTGGAGGTGGGCGAGGACGTCACCAGCGTCGAGGTGGGCCAGCGCGCCTCGGGTGAGGGCCACATCGTCTGCGGCATCTGCCGCAACTGCCGCGCCGGCCGGCGACACGTGTGCATCCACACCAAAGGCGTCGGGGTCAACCGCGACGGGGCCTTCGCCGACTACGTGGTCATCCCCGCCAGCAACGTCTGGGTGCAGCCCGACGACCTCGACCCCGACCTCGGCGCGGTGTTCGACCCGCTCGGCAACGCGACGCACACCGCCCTCTCGTTCCCCATGGCGGGCGAGGACGTCGTCATCACCGGCGCGGGCCCGATCGGCGTGATGGCGGCCGCGATCGCCCGTCACGTCGGCGCCCGGCACGTCGTCGTCACCGACATCAGCGACTACCGGCTGGATCTCGCCAAGAACGCCGGCGCCGACCGCGTGGTCAACGCCGGCCGAAGCACCCTGCGCGAGGCGATGGCCCAGCTCGGCATGAAGGAGGGCTTCGACATCGGGCTGGAGATGTCGGGGGTGCCCTCGGCGGTCGAGGACATGCTGGCGAACATGAACCACGGCGGCCGGGTGGCGATGCTGGGCCTGCCGAAGGACCCCTTCCCCATCGACTGGGGCCGGGTGATCACCCACATGATCACCATCAAGGGGATCTACGGCCGCGAGATGTACGACACCTGGTACGCCATGAGCTCGATGCTGCAGACCTCGTCGCTCCTGCGCGAGCGCATCGCCTCGGTCATCACCCACCGCTATCCCGCTGAGCGGTGGCAGGACGCCTTTGACGCCGCCCGGTCAGGCCAGTGCGGCAAGGTCGTCCTCGACTGGAGCTGACCCTCCCCACCCGAACCGTTTCCACCGAAGAGGACTGATCGCATGTACGGCGCCATGAAGGACGAGCTCCTGGACACCCTCGCAGAGATCGAGGCCGCCGGGCTGACCAAGCACGAGCGTGAGCTCACCTCGCCGCAGAACGCCCACATCACGACCGCCAAGACCGAGGCGATCAACTTCTGCGCCAACAACTACCTCGGTCTCGCCGACCATCCCGACGTCGTCGCTGCCGCCACCCGGGCCCTCCAGGAGTGGGGGTTCGGCATGGCCAGTGTCCGCTTCATCTGCGGCACGCAGACGCTGCACAAGGAGCTCGAGCACGCCATCTCGCAGTTCCTGCAGATGCAGGACACGATCCTCTACTCCTCCTGCTTCGATGCCAACGGCGGCGTCTTCGAGGTCCTGTTCGGCGCCGAGGACGCGGTCATCTCCGACGAGCTCAACCACGCCTCCCTCATCGACGGCATCCGCCTGTGCAAGGCCGCCCGGTACCGCTACCGCAACGCGGACATGGCGGACCTCGAGGCGCAGCTGGAGGCCGCCAAGGACGCCCGCCGCAAGGTCATCGTGACCGACGGCGTGTTCTCCATGGATGGCTACCTCGCCCCGCTCGACCAGATCTGCGACCTCGCCGAGAAGCACGGCGCCCTCGTCCTGGTCGATGACTCCCACGCCGTGGGCTTCATCGGCGCCGGCGGCCGCGGGACCCCTGAGCACTTCGGCGTGATGGACCGCGTCGACATCATCACCGGCACCCTCGGGAAGGCCCTGGGCGGCGCGTCGGGCGGCTACGTGAGCGCCCCCCAGGAGATCGTCGACCTGCTCCGCCAGCGCTCGCGCCCCTACCTCTTCTCCAACGCCGTGGCGCCGGTGGTCGCCGCCGGCTCCCTGAAGGCCATCGAGATCGCAGCAGGTTCGGACGAAGCGCGCGCGGTGCTGCGGCGCAACACCGCCCTCTTCCGCGAGCTGATGGCAGCGGAGGGCTTCGACCTGCTGCCCGGCGCCCACCCGATCACCCCGGTGATGTTCCCCGGCGAGGACGGCGCCCGGCGCGCGACGCAGATCGCCGACGAGATGCTCGCGGAGGGCGTCTACGTCATCGCCTTCTCCTACCCGGTGGTCCCGCAGGGCAAGGCGCGGATCCGAGTCCAGCTCTCAGCCGCTCACTCGGAGGAGGACGTGCGGGCCTGCGTGGCTGCCTTCGTCACGGCTCGCGAGCGCGTCGGCTAGGAGTCGGTCGCCTGGGAGTCGGTCGGCTCGGAGCCCGCCGCGCGGGTGGTGATCGGTGTGCCACGCTCGACGGTCCGGCTCACGGTGCAGAGCCGGTCGTGCGAGCGGGCGATGGCACCGGGCAGCCGCTCGCGGGCCCGGTCGCCGTCCTCACCCTCGGGGAACGTGACCGTGAACTCGACCCGCAGGTCGCCCATGTGGTTCCCGCTGTCGTCCCGGAGCTTCTCGCCGGACGCCTCGACCGTGAACGTCTCGGGCTGGACCCGCTTGGTGGTGATGTAGTCCACGTCGATGGCGGTGCAGCCGGCGATCGCCGCCAGCAGCAGCTCCACCGGGCTGAAGTCCGCCCCGTCGCCGCCGATGCGCATGGTTCCGCCACGCACGTTGGTCACGTCGAAGACGCCCTTCGACACCCGGGTCATCGACACCGAGCGCCCGCCCAGGCCCGTGCCGCCGGTCTCCTCTGACATGTCAGCCACTCCACTTCTCTGCGAGGGTTCGCACCACGGTGATGTTCCGCATCGTCGCCGGGCCTCCGATGATCTTCTCCACCTGGGCGTTGACCAGCCTGGCCTCGTTGAAGCTCTTCGCGAGCTCGACGACCACGTCCTTGCCGAGCACATGGGCGCGCTCCCCCGGCTGGCGCCAGTCCTGGAGCAGCGCGCGCGACTCGGCGGGGACGTCGTGCCGGCAGAACGCGACATAGCGCTGCACCTCGCCCGGAAAGGCCGCCGGTATGCCGTCCACGGAGGTCACGAGGGCCTTCACCTCGTCGGGGCGCCGGGCCATGGCCAGGATGTCGAACCCCGCGGCGTCGCTCAGGCACTCGCCCACCGCGGACTCCACCTTCGCGGGACTGCGCAGCGAGGTGGTCAGCAGCAGGTTGCCGCTCTGGATGTGGGAGGCCACGTTGGCGAAGGAGTGCTGCTCGAGGACGCTGCGTGCCGCGTCCATGCGCATGACGCGCCCACCGACGTTGACGGCCCTCAGGAGCACGACGTAGGTGGGCATGTCAGAGCTCGACCGCCCCGGCGCCGATCTCGCGAACCAGGCCGCCCACCTGCACCAGGCCGCTCTCGGCCACGGTCAGCGTGAGCGTGGACGGGCGACCCACCTGCGTGCCCTGGCTCAGGTGCCACACCAGGTCGGTCTGGCCCTGAGCGACGAGCCAGGCCCCGAGGTTGGCGCACGCCGAGCCCGTTGCGGGGTCCTCCACGGCGGCCGCTCCCTGCGTGAAGAGGGCTCGCGCCTCGACGGTGTCCGCGCCGGTCGGGGCCCACAGGTAGACCAGGGTCTCGCCGCCACGGGTGCCCATCCCGGCATACCGTCGCATGCTGCCGGCGTCCCCGGCGGCGCGCCGCACAACGTCCACCGACGCGGCGCGCGCGATGATCTGGCCGCTGCCGGTGCTGACCTGCTGGACGGGACCAACCAGGTCGCCCTGTCCCAGCCCCACGGCTGCCGCGATCTCGTCGGGATCGAACTCACGCTCGACGCGGCCCTCGTTGGCCGTCAGAGTCCACGTGTATTCCGCGGCCTCGACTGGGATGACACCGGCAGGCATGGACAGCCGCACCTGGTCGCCCAGCCCGAACAGGTCCCGCGCCACGTGCGCCGTCCCCAGGGTCGGGTGGCCGGCAAAGGCCATCTCGTAGTACGGCGTGAAGATCCGCACCCTTGCATCGGCCGCGTCGCTATCGGCCGTGCTGATGAACGTCGTCTCGGAGAGGTTGAACTGCCGGGCCAGGCCCTGCATCTGCTCCTCCTCGAGCCCCGAGCCGTCCTCGAAGACGCACAGGGGGTTGCCGGAGAACGGGTCGCCCGCTCGGGCAAAGACATTGAGCAGACGGAAGGGCAGCCTCATGGGCCCACTCTCGCAGACCCGCCTGCCGCGCGCCCGCGCCACGCCCCCGCCCTAGGGTGGAGCGCGTGAGCGTCCAGTCGCCGGAGCCGGTTGTCCACCCCGAGGGCAGGCTGGTGCTCCTGCGCCACGGCGAGACCGAGTGGTCCCGGACTGGTCAGCACACGGGCACCACCGACGTCCCGCTCACCCCAGCCGGGGAGCAGGCTGCCCGCTCCCTCGCAGCGGCCCTCGACGGCTACCGCTTCTCCCTCGTCCTGTCCTCACCGCTTCGGCGGGCACGCCGCACGGCCGAGCTCGCGGGGGTCTCCGTCGAGCTCGACCCCGACCTGCGCGAATGGGACTACGGCGCCTACGAGGGGCTGACCACAGAGCAGATCCGGGCCGACCTCGGCTACGACTGGACCATCTTCGAGCACGGGGTCCCGCCCGGCGACACCCCCGGCGAGTCCATTGAGGACGTGGCCGCCCGGGCCTCCCGAGTGGTCGGAAGGGCTGTGACGGCGATGCGCTCCGGCGACGTCGGCCTGGTCTCGCACGGGCACTTCCTGCGCGTCCTGGCCGCAGTGTTCCTGCGCCAGGAGCCGCGTCTCGGGGCGCAGCTGCTCCTCGACGCGGGAGCCCTGTGCGTGTTGGAGTTCGAGCGCGAGCAGCCAGCGGTCCGGCTCTGGAACCGCCAGGCACC
>DASULG010000403.1:0-22900 GCA_036278335.1 Pedococcus sp. | reverse complement strand
GTCCGAGAACCCCAGCGGGAGCTTGGCGACCCAGGCGTCGGCGCCCTGGGCGGCCGGCGGGAACGTGCAGGCGGTGTTCATCTCCGTGCCCGTCACGCCGAAGACGTTGGACAGGCCGGTCGCGTCGCCCGCGGCCGGGTTCGGCGTGGTGATGGTGCCCGAGTCCGTGTAGTCCCGGTCAGGCGTGACCGAGCCGTTGGCGACCCTGGCCCCCGAGCCGAAGACCTGGATGTCCGCCACCTGGGCGTAGTCCGCCGTGTCGCCCTGCACCGAGTCGACGAAGAAGCGCACGTAGGCGGCCCGGACCGGCTTGGTGAGGTCGAAGCTGCGGTAGTTCAGGTCCGCGGCGGTGGGCCGCGGCGCCTGGTAGCCGAACCCTCCGGTCCGCGCGGTCGTCCACGTGACGCCGTCGGTCGAGGTCTGGAACGTGAAGTCCCTCAGGGCGGCGAAGCGCGACGCGTTGGTGGCCTTGTAGGCGCTCACGCGCAGCGAGGACACCGTCGCCGGAGCGGCCAGCTTCACCGTCACGCGCTGGTCCGGGCCGTCGTTGTATGCCGTGGTGCCGGGCTTCGTGGACCAGACGGAGGCGGCGGTGTCGTCGAACGCGAACTTCGCGGGCGAGCCGTCGTCCTGGCTGGAGGCGGAGACCACCGAAGCGCCGGCCGCCGTGGAGGCGAGGTTCGGGGCGAGCGAGATCGTCCGGTAGGCGTTCTGGCCTGCCGCGATGGTGAAGCCCTCGATGGTCTGCGTGCCGAAGCCGGGTGCCTGGATCGTCAGCGGGTAGGTGCCCGCGACCGCCTTGACCGAGAAGCCGCCACCTGAGCCGGTGCGGCCCAGCGGGGTGACCCGGGCCTCGAAGCGGCCGAGGATGACCTTGGCGTTCGGGATCCGCTGACCCGTGCTGGCGTTGACGAGGGTCAGCGCCGCCGTGCCGTTGCGGCCCTGGGCCGGGTGGTCGAACGCCGGCGTCGGGTCGGTGTCGTCACCGGTGCGCGAGACGGCAGAGGCGCCCGCTCCACGCTTGGCGAAGACCGACCAGATGAGGTCGGTGTCGTCGCCGTGGTAGCGGTCGAGGTCGGCCGTGAGGATCCCGTCGCGGGCGTCGAGGAACGACGGGTCCGGGGCGGTCAGCGGCATGCCGTCGGTCACGAGGCGGGCGGCGACCTCCGAGCCCTTGGCGAGCCCGTACTTCGCGACCAGCGCCCTGTTGAGGTCCCACAGCGTCGCCGTCCAGATCTCGCCGTCCGCGTGCACCTCCGGCCCGGTCAGGTCGTAGCCGATGTCCCCGAAGGTGTTGGGGTTCTTGTTGTAGTCGTAGTTGCGGATGCCGCGGAGGTCGTTGCCGGTGGCGTACGCGCCGACCACCGCCCGCGAGCTCTCCAGGCCGGTCCTGAACGCGTGGTTCAGGGCGTACCAGTCGCCCCAGCCCTCGCCCATGGAGCCGGCCTGCTGCGAGCCGAGGGCGCTGCCGCCGGCGACGTAGCGGTTGGACAGGCCGTGGCTGTACTCGTGCTGGATGACGGTCATGTCGAGGGAGCCGTCGCGGTAGGGGCCCTCGAAGGCGTCGTTGATCGGCTCCCACAGGAACATGCCGCTCCACGGCGGGATGCCGTCGTCGAGGGTGAGCATGTAGGCGTTGTCGCGCCCCGTGTAGGTGGGCGAGCCGCCGGAGGCTGCGCCCGCCTGGACCAGGCCCTTGATGGCGTCACCGCCCAGGCCGCCCTTGCCGCCGTTGTCGACCTGGAAGTTGCCGGCCGTCTCGGTGAAGCCGAGCGCGTAGTAGTCGTCGTGGATCCGGTTGTGCTGGAAGAAGAGGTTTGTCGCGGCCGGGTTCAGGTCCTCGGCGTACGACGGCGGGACGGTGGCCCCCTTCTTCTGCTGCCAGGCGTCCGTGAAGGCGTAGGAGAAGCTGCCGGTGGGGGAGACCGGCCGGGGTGCCTCATCCACGGGCGCAAGGTAGTTGGACCAGTTCGCGTAGGTGTCGGCGTTGTTGCCGAACGTGGTCGCGCCCGTCCCCGTGGCGCCGGTGGCGTCGACCCAGCCCTTCGGGGACTGCGCGTTCGGCCCGAAGTACTGCTGGCGCGGCGTGCCACCCTTGGCGGCGCCGGGGTAGTTGTCGTACACCGTGCCCTGGGGGTCGTCCTCGTGCTGGACCACGGAGGTGCGGTAGAGGACCTTGCCGGTGGTGCCGTCGAGGATGACCTCCCAGGCCTCCTGCGGGCTCTTGATGAAGTACACCCGGTATGCCGCGACGGAGCCGGCCTTGGTGCCGAAGGTGACCTTCTTCGCGTAGGACGGCCCGCCGAAGGGGCCCTTGGCGAAGGTCGTGTACCCGGCCTGGGTGCCGTCTGCCTGCGGGGCGTAGGCCACTCCCGGCGCCAGCGTTGCCGCGGCCTTGAGCACAGCACCCGCCTCGCCCAGCACCCATCCCCCCGTGAGCCCTTCGCCGGGCGTCGGGTCGCCGGCATACGACAGGACCCGGCCGTCGCTGGTGACCGCCACGTTGAGGCGGCCGCCCCGGGCCGAGGGAACGCCACCCGCCGTCTGCACGAGGCTGACGGTGTGCGTGCCGGTACCGGGAAGGACGTGGTCACGAGCCAGGGCCAGCGCGTCGACCTGGGCTGTCGTCAGGCCGAAGGCGGAGGCGTGCTCGCGCACCCACGCGCGGGCGATGTCGGCCGCCGCCCCGCTCTTGGCGGCGGTCAGGTATCCGGACCCGCGCAGGGACCGCAGCGTGCCGAACCGCTGGTCCCAGGTGGCCCGGGCACCGCTGCTGGACCCGGCCAGGAGGGCCTTGAGGCCGTCCCGGGTCACGGTCGACGGGGTCACCGCCTGCGTGACCGCGCGGGTGTCCAGGGTCTGGGCGAGCTCGGACACCCTGTCCAGGGCGCTGGGCAGGCTGGCGCCGGCCGGGGAGGTTGTCCCAGCCGTCGCGGTGGCGAGCGGGGCGCCCACCACCGATCCGGCGAGCAGGCACACCCCCATCGCCAGTGAGTACCTACGCGTGATGATCACTGCTGCTCCTCCATGACGCGGGCGCCGCTGGCCCGGGTGCACTGAAAACGAGACGAGGGGCAGCGGGTTACTGGGCGGGTTTGGGCGCAGCCCGGGGGGACCGGTAGAGTGACCCCCACTGTTCGGCGTGGTGCGTAGTTCGTTGCCCCGTCCGGCAACCCACACCACACACACGCGAGGACGACTATGGGCTCTGTCATCAAGAAGCGCCGCAAGCGCATGGCGAAGAAGAAGCACCGCAAGCTCCTTCGCAAGACGCGCCACCAGCGTCGCAACAAGAAGTAGGACTCACGTCCTCGGCAGAAGGCCTCCGCCCCTCGGGCGGGGGCCTTCTCCCGTGTGAGGCTGGCAACCCCGTGGTGTCGGCCCTGTCCCACTCTCGGTAGGCTTCAAACCGGGTCCGGCGAGCGGCGCAGGGCTGTGCACTCCGGGGAGGTGAGCGGTGGCTGATGTCGTCCTCGTGACCGGCGTCTCCCGCTACCTCGGGGGTCACTTCGCCCGGCGCCTCACCGCCGACAGCTCTGTCTCGCGTGTGATCGGCGTGGACGTCATCCCGCCCCCGCACGACATCGGCCGCGCCGAGTTCGTCCGCGCCGACATCCGCAACCCGATGATCGGGAAGATCATCGCGCAGGCGGAGGTCGACACGGTCGTGCACATGAACGTCATCGCCACCCCCACCCACGCCGGCGGACGGACCTCCCAGAAGGAGATCAACGTCATCGGCACGATGCAGCTTCTCGCGGCGTGCCAGAAGGCGCCGAGCATCCGCCGTCTCGTGGTCAAGTCCTCCGCTGCCGTCTATGGCTCGAGCCCGCGCGACCCCGCCATGTTCACGGAGGAGATGGGGCCAAAGGCGCTGCCCCGCACGGGATTCGGCAAGGACTCCGTCGAGGTCGAGGGCTATGTCCGTGGCTTCTCGCGGCGTCGGCCCGACACCGAGATCACGATGCTGCGCTTCGCGAACATCCTGGGCCCCGGCATCCGCACGGCCCTGACGGACTACTTCTCGCTCCCGGTCGTCCCCGTGCCGTTCGGCTACGACGCCCGGCTGCAGTTCGTCCACGAGACCGACGCGATCAGCGCGCTGCTGCGCGCCACGACCGGCCCGAGCGTGGGCATCACGAACATCGCCGGGGATGGCGTCATCACGGTGACCCAGGCGGCCAGTATCGCCGGCCGACCGGTCCTGCCCGTGCCCAGGATGGCCGCTGGCCTGCTCGGTGGGGTGGTCAAGCGGTCGGGGCTGACCGACTTCTCCGCCGACCAGCTGCAGTTCCTGGCCTTCGGCCGGGGCCTGGACACCACCCGCATGCGCGAGGTGCTCGGCTTCGAGCCCGAGTACACCACCCGCACCGCCTTCGAGGACTTCGCGCGCGGGGTCGGCCCGGTGCTGCCTGGCACCAGTGCCCTGAACTCTGCGGTCTCCGGCGTGGCCGGCACGGCCGCGCACGCGATCGGCCATGTCTGGGCGTCGGGGAGGAATGACTGATGGCAGCGTCAACAGCCAAGCGCAGCGACGCGGCCAGGACGTCCGCGAAGACAGCGGCCACGAAGGCCACGAAGGCCACGAAGAAGCGGGCCACGGCCAAGAGCGCCGCGAAGCAGGCAACGGCGAAGAAGGCAACGGTGAAGACGGCGCCGGCCAAGAGCGCGGCGAAGGAGGCCACCGCCACGTCCGCTGAGCCGGCGACCACCAGCGCGTCTGCACCCCGGGCGCGCGGCGCGCTGGAGGCCGGAGCGGCGCGCGCCTCCGGCGAGCGGAAGAAGCGCCGCAGCACCCCGCTCCTGCAGTCCGCGCCGGCACAGCCCGTCCAGCCCGTCCTGCCCGTCGAGCCCGACCTGCCCGTCCTGCCCGCCTTGCCCGCCTTGCCCCCGCAGCCTGGTCCGGGAACGGCCGCCGAGGCGCCGCCTGCCGATCAGACGGCTGAGGCCCCGGCGGAAGCCCCCACGCCGGTGCTCGCGGCTCCCGGAGAGCGCCAGCGCAAGCTGCATCGCCCGCACCCCGTGGCCAAGGCGGTGCCCACCAGCAAGGCCGTCGGCAAGACGGGTACCCGCTCGGCCGGCCCCAGGCGCCGCAGCACGGCGCCACGTCCTTCCCTTCCACCGGCGCCCGCACCGGCCCCAGCCGCTCGCGGGCCCCTCAAGGCGGTCAGGGACGACGTGACTGTGAGCCCTGCGGCCGCCGCGCCGGCCCACGTCGGCCTTGCGCCAGGCGTCGAGGAGCTGCTCCGCGCCGGGGTGGCCGCCCTGCGGGTCGCCGCGGAGGCCTCCGGGCTCTCGCCCGAGGACGTCGAGCGCCAGGTGGCGCAGACGCTGTCCTTCCTGCGCCGCCGCCTGACCGGCGACTACACCGTCGACGAGTTCGGGTTCGACGAGGACTTCACGGAGCACGCCTACCTCCCGCTGCTTCGGCCGCTCTACAGGAGGTGGTTCCGGGTCGAGGTCCGCGGGATCGAGAACATCCCCAACGAGGGTGGCGCCCTCGTCGTGGCCAACCACTCCGGCACGATCGCGATGGACTCGCTGATGACGCAGGTGGCGGTGCACGACGAGCACCCGGCGCACCGGCACCTGCGGATGCTCGGCGCCGATCTGGTCTTCCAGACCCCGGTCATCGGCCAGGTGGCCCGTCGCTCAGGCTCGACGCTGGCCGCCAACCCTGACGCCGAGCGGCTGCTGTCCCGGGGCGAGCTCGCCGGGGTCTGGCCTGAGGGCTTCAAGGGCGTCGGCAAGCCGTTCAGCGAGCGCTACAAGCTCCAGAGGTTCGGCCGTGGTGGCTTTGTCTCGGCCGCGCTGCGCACCGGGGTGCCGATCATCCCGTGCTCCATCGTCGGGGCCGAGGAGATCTACCCGATCATCGGCAACATGAAGACCGTGGCGCGGCTGGTGGGCGCGCCCTATGCCCCTGTCACCCCCACCTGGCCGCTGCTGGGACCGCTCGGGCTGATCCCGCTGCCGAGCAAGTGGATCATCGAGTTCGGCTCGCCGGTGGAGACGGCCGACCTCGGCCCGGGTGCGGCTGACGACCCGATGCTGGTCTTCGACCTCACCGACCAGGTCCGCGAGACGATCCAGCAGACGCTGTACTCCCTGCTGATGCAGCGGCGCTCGGTCTTCTTCTAGCCCGCGTCGCCCAACATGGACGCCTGCCCAGCCAGGCGCTAGGGGAGGGGTGACAGCGGAACGCTGACACTTCCCCCTGGCAGCGGGACGGTGCCCAGCGTGCCCCCAGGGAGGGTCGCCCCGATGCTGGTGGTGACGATGCCCACCGAGGGCAGGGTCGCGCTGAGGCTCGGCAGGCCCGGGACGGAGACTCCCACCGACGGGCCGTTGAGGGTGGTGCCGCCGGTGGAAAGCGTGGCACCGCCGCTGCTGCCATCGAGGGTCAGGCCACCGGAGCCAGCGGTCACACCAGGTGCCCCACCACCGGGTGCTGCGGTCACCGCCGTGCCGGGAACCTGGACGCCTGCGCCACGACTGGCGGCCGAGGTCGTGGCGCCGGAGGGGGCAGCGCCGGGCAGGGTCGGCAGATCGGTCGGGCTCACCGATGCCCCGGTTGAGGTGGCGCAGGTCGGCGCGCAAGCGGCCAGTCGGCGCAGTGAGGCACTCTCGGCGTCCGCGAGCAGCGCCTGCAGCTCGCCCAGCACCGGCAGCGCCTTCGCCGGGACCTCCGGCCGCAGGGCCTCGACCTGCGGCAGAGCCCTGGCCGAGAAGTCGCGGATCGCCAGGAGGGCCTGGGGCTTCCCCGTGGCGTCGAACGAGGTGTTGAGGTCGCGCTGGCCGGAGCGCACCGAGGACACCGCGGACCGCAGCACGTCGACGTACTCCTGCGGATCCACGTTCGACTGCTCGGCAAGCGCACGGGCGTCGGAGATGTGCTCCTGCGCCTGCGAGAGGTGGGTCAGTCCGCGGTCGTAGTCGGACCCGGCCATCTGCACGGCCACGGAGTCGAGCCAGCCCTTGACCGGGTACAGCGCGGAGCCCGGGATGGCGCTGCGCGACGCGACGCCGACGATGGCACCGACAGCGACGACGGAGGCGGCGGCGCCGGCGAGCACCCGCGGGAAGCCGCGGCCCACGACAACGACCACCGGCGCGCTGCGGGCAGCAGCCCGGCGCCCGGCAGCAGCCTTGGCTCCGGCTGGTGAGGGCGACGGCATCTGCGCAGCCTCGGCCATGAGCCGCTCACGCAGGGCAAGCACGAACTCCTCGCGAGGCGCCGCGCCGGCAAGGGGCACCGAGCTGAGGGCCCGCGAGGTGTGCACCAGTTTCTCGAGGTCGGAGTCGGTGACGCGCTCACCCTCGAGGGCACGCTGGAAACGCTCTGCCGCGCGATGGGTCAGGCGCATGCCGACACCTCCTCCCCCAGCCCAGTGGACGTCTTCTGCCGTGAGAACGACGCGCCTGCCCCGAAGTTACGCTCCGGGTCGTAGCGAAACACCAGGGCCTCAGATCTCCACATCGGCGAGCTCCCGGTGCAGGGCCCGAACGGCCCGGAGCTGCAGCTGCTTCACGGCACCCTCGGTCTTGCCGAGGACCTTGGCGGTCTCGGCCAGGCTCAGTCCCTGGAGGAAACGCAGCACCACACACTCGGCCTGCTCCGGCTTGAGGTTCTTGACCGCCTCGATGAGCCGAGTGTCACGCAGCCGCTGCAGCACCTCGGCCTCCGGGGCGTCGACCTGCTGGTCGGCGTCGAGCATGTCGGCGGTCGTGACCTCGAGGCGGAAGCGCGCCGACTTGGCGTTGTCGGTGATGAGGTTGCGGGCGATGGTGATGAACCAGGCGGCGATGTCCCGGCCCTGCCAGGAGAAGGAGTCCATCCGGCGCAGCGCCCGCAGGAACGTCTCGGAGGTCAGGTCCTCGGCGAGGTGCGCGCTGCCCACCCGCACGTACACATAGCGGTACACCACGTCGACATACCGCTCGTAGAGCAGCCCGAAGGCCTCTGCGTCGCCGCGCTGGGCGAGCTCCACCAGGGCCGAGACGCGCTCGAAGTCCTGGGGCGCAGACCCGGGGGCGAAACCCGCGCGGGAGGCCCCGTCATCGCCCGTGCCGCCTCCGGCATAGCCGGCTGTCTCCTCGGCGAGGCTCAGCAGCAGGCGTAGGGAGCCGAGCATGTCCTTGGTGGCAGCACCCACGCCGCGGCCGGCGTCCAGCCCGTGACCCGGGGCCACGCGGGTCGTTGGCCCTGCCAGAACCGGGACGGTCCGAGGAGCCAAGGGAGCCAGAGGAGCCAGCGCCGGCAGCGCAGCGCGACATGACGCGGCAGCGCGCGCAGCATGACCGCTCAATCGCATGGCGTGGGGACCTCCTGGCCGTCAGTTTCCCGGAAATCTGCGTAAATGTCAGGAGACGACGACCACATTGACGTCCGGGCTACGCGACGGTAACAGGGCTGGACCGCTGGCGACAGCGCCTCAGCGGGAGCGGCGGCGGGAGGCTGCTGCGGCGAGGGCGCCCGCGAGCGCGGTTGCTCCCGCGGCCTGGGCGCCGAGCTTGGCCGCCTTCCGGCCGCTGCGGAAGTCGCGGACCTGCCACCCGTTGGCGCGGGCGTGGTGGAGCAGCGCGGAGTCGGGGTTGATCGCGCAGGGGTGGCCGACGAGGGAGAGCATCGGGATGTCGTTGGCGGAGTCGGAGTACGCCGAGCAGAGCTCGAGCTCGTAGCCGCGCTGGTCGGCGAGGGCCTCCACGGCCACCGCCTTCGACGGGCCGTGCAGGGGGTCGCCCACCAGCCTGCCCGTGTACACGCCGTCCACATTCTCGGCCACGGTGCCCAGCGCGCCGGTGAGCCCGAGACGGCTGGCGATGACGGTGGCCACCTCGACGGGGGAGGCGGTCACCAGCCACACGTCATGGCCGGACTCGAGGTGGCTCTGCGCGAGGGCGCGGGTGCCGGGCCAGATCTTGTCGGCCATGACCTCGTCGTAGACCTCCTCGCCGATGCGCTCGATCTCGTCGACCGTGTGGCCGGCGACGAAGGTCAGGGCCTGCTCGCGGATCTTGGCCACGTGCACGAGGTTCTCGCCGATGAGCGCGAAGTGCAGCTGCTTCCAGAGCATCGCCGCGATGTCGCGGCCGGTGAAGAAGCCGCGCTTCCACAGACCCTTGGCCAGGTGGAAGATGCTGGCGCCGCGCAGCACGGTGTTGTCGACGTCGAAGAACGCGGCCGTGCGGGTCGCGGCCGGCGCCGAGGCGGGTGGCTCGTCGGGGACGGTCAGCGCACCAGCGACGACCTCGCCGTCCGGGCCGTACTCGATCAGGCCCACACCCTATGGCCAGCCACGCGGCATACAGGGCGGCATACAGGGCGGCATACAGTGACGACCGTGGCGACGAACGTGGCGGCCGGGGCGACCCCCGCCCGCATCACCCTGATCGGCAAGCCGGGCTGCCACCTGTGCGACGACGCCCGTGAGGTGATCGCCCGGGTCGCGGCCGAGCTGGGGGTGGGCTGGGAGGAGCGCTCCATCGCCGACGACCCCGACCTCGCCGAGGAGTACTGGGAGCAGATCCCCGTCACCCTCGTGGACGGCCGCCAGCACGACTACTGGCGGGTCGACGAGCGCCGGCTGCGCACCGCCCTGGGCGCCTGAGGAGCCGCGGGAACAATTCCGTCGGTGACCTCGCTCACCATGAGGTGGGAGCACGCGCTTGTGACTTTGTGCATCGCTTCACAAACGCGTAGCCTGACGGTGCTCCCGTCCGCCCCAGCCAGGTGCGGAGCCTTCTTCATGAGAGGAGCCGGTACCCACGTTGTCTGCCGACCCCAGCGCCCGTCGGGGCATCCCCGACGCCACGGTTGCGCGGCTCCCCGAATACCTGCGCGCCCTGACCGGACTCGCTGAGCGCGGCATCACGTCGGTCTCCTCCGAGGAGCTCGCGGCCGCGGCCGGGGTCCGCTCGGCCAAGCTGCGCAAGGACCTGTCCTACCTCGGGTCGTATGGCGTGCGCGGTGTCGGCTACGAGGTGGACCACCTCGCCTACCAGATCTCGCGCGAGCTCGGCCTCACCCAGGACTGGCCCGTGGCCATCGTCGGCATGGGAAACCTCGGGCACGCCCTCGCGGCCTACAGCGGCTTCGCGACGCGCGGGTTCAGGGTGGTGGCGCTGCTCGACCAGGACCCCGCCATCATCGGCGAGGAGATCGCCGGGCTGCCGGTGATGCCGATGTCCGAGCTGTCCATGCTCGTCGCCGAGCAGGGGCTCGCGATCGGCGTCATCGCCACCCCCGCGGCCTCCGCCCAGGCCGTCTGTGACGCGCTGGTGGACGCCGGTGTGCGCTCGGTGCTGAACTTCGCCCCCTGTGTGCTCGTGGTGCCAGACGGGGTTGACGTGCGCAAGGTCGACCTGTCCACCGAGCTGCAGATCCTGGCCTTCCACGAGCAGCGCAAGGCCTTGGCGGCTCCCGGCGCGCTGCGGAAGGTGGTCGTGCCATGAGCCTCGTCGTCCTCGGGCTGTCCCACCACACGGCTCCGCTTCCCCTCCTGGAGGCCGTCTCCCTCAACGACGCCGCCCGCGCCGAGCTCGCGGCCCGCATCGTCGGGCGGGAGAACGCCTCCGAGGCCATCGTGGTCTCCACGTGCAACCGCACCGAGGTGTATGCCGAGGCGCACACCTTCCACGGCGCCGTCACCGACATCACCGAGAGCCTCGTCGAGGTCTGCCGCCTGGACCGGGAGACCCTGCGCGAGCACCTCTACGTGCACTACGAGGACCGCGCCATCGCGCACGCGTTCACCGTGGCGTGCGGCCTTGACTCCATGGCCGTGGGGGAGGCGCAGATCCTCGGGCAGATGCGCACCGCCCTGCGCGCCAGCCAGAAGGCCGGCCATGCCGGCAGCTCGCTGAACGGCCTGTTCCAGCAGGCCCTCCGGGTCGGCAAGCGGGCCCACACGGAGACCGGCATCGACGCGGTGAGCGTCTCCCTCGTCGAGGCCGGCATCGCCCGGGCCAGTGCCGAGCTCGGGCCGCTGTCGGGCCTGCGCGTGCTGGTCGTCGGGGCTGGGGGCATGAGCTCGCTCGCGGCGACCACGGTGGCCCGCACCGGCTGCGCTGACCTCGTCGTGGCCAACCGCACCGCCAGCAAGGGCCAGCGCCTGGCCGAGCGCACCGGGGGCCGCGCCCGCCCGCTCGCCGAGCTGCCCCAGGCCCTCGCCGAGGCCGACCTCGTGATCTCCTGCACCGGTTCCACCGGGGTCGTGGTCGACCTCGCGCTGGCCGGGGACGCCCAGGTGGCCCGCGGAGGCCGTCCGCAGGCCTACGTCGACCTGGCGCTGCCGCACGACGTCGCCCCCGAGGTCGCCTCCCTGAGCAGTGTCTCTGTCGCCGGCCTTGCCGTCCTGGGCGAGGACCTGTCCGCCGGAGAGACCACCCCCCAGGTCCAGGAGGTCGCCGACCTCGTGATCGCGGAGGTCGCCGCCTACCTGACCTCGCGCGCCGCCGAGTCGGTCGCCCCCACGGTCGCGGCGCTGCGCTCGCGGGCGGCAGAGGTCGTCTCGCTGGAGCTCGCCCGGCTCGACCAGAGGCTCCCCGCGATGGACGAGGTGACGCGCGACGAGGTCCAGCTGGCCGTGCACCGGATCGTCGAGAAGCTCCTGCACACGCCCACGGTGCGGATGAAGGAGCACGCGGTCGGCGGCAACGGTGAGGACTACGCGCAGGCCCTGCGCGAGCTGTTCGACCTCAGCCCGAACGAGACGGCGGCCGTGATGGTCCCGCCCCCGGAGCGCGGTGGTCTCCCGTGACCCGCGTCCTGCGCCTCGGCACCCGCCGCAGCACCCTCGCCACCACCCAGTCGCAGTGGGTGGCCGAGCGGCTGCGTGCCCTCGGCCACACCGTCGAGCTCGTCGAGATCGTCACCGAGGGTGACGTCAGCAGCGCGCCGCTGGCCACCCTCGGCGGCACCGGAGTCTTCGCCGCGGCCATCCGCCAGGCCCTGCTGGCGGGCGACGTCGACCTCGCCGTGCACTCCCTCAAGGACCTTCCGACCGCGCCCGAGCCGGGTCTGGTCGTCGCTGCCGTCCCCGCCCGCGAGGATCCCCGCGATGCCCTGGTGGCCCGCGACGGGCTCACCCTGGGGGAGCTGCCCGCCGGTTCCATCGTCGGCACGGGCTCCCCGCGCCGGGTGGCGCAGCTGGCGGCGCTCGGCCTGGGCCTGGAGTTCAAGGACGTCCGCGGCAACGTCGACACCCGGATCGGCTACACCGCCTCCGGCGCCGTTGACGCCGTGGTGCTGGCCCGTGCGGGCCTGTCGCGCCTCGGCCGCCTCGATGTCATCACCGAGACGCTCGACCCGCTGCAGATGCTCCCCGCCCCCGGGCAGGGTGCCCTCGCGGTCGAGTGCCGCGCGGACGACGCCGAGGTGGTGGCGCTCGTTACCGCCATCGACGACCCCGACGCCCGAGCCTGCGTCACCGCCGAGCGCGCGGTGCTCGCTGCCCTCGAGGCCGGCTGCTCGGCCCCCGTGGGCGCGCTGGCCGAGGTGGTCGAGGGCGAGCAGGGCCTCGAGCTCTCGCTGCGAGCCTTCGTCGGCTCCGTCGACGGGACCATCGACCTGCGCCGCTCCGTCGTCGGGCCCGTGTCCGAGGCGGAGCGCCTCGGCGCTGACCTCGCCGCCGTGCTGCTCGAGGACGGTGCCGACGTGCTGACCACCCCCGAGGAGCGTCCCCCCGCGCGGCGCTCTGCCGGCTGGCCCCCAGACCCAGCCGGGGCGAGCCGAGACAGCCCTCCGCTCGCCGCCCCCACCGAGACCTGTCCAGAACCAACCGCCACGGAGCGTGCCACGTGAGCCCCACGCGCTCGACGTCCGCCAAGACCGCGACGTCCGCCAAGAACACCGCGACCACCAAGTCGGCTGCCCGCCAGCCAGGCCGCGTCGCCTTCGTCGGCGCCGGCCCCGGCGACGCCGGCCTGATGACCGTCCGTGCCGTCGAGTACCTCGCGGCGGCCGACGTCGTGGTCATCGACCAGGTCAGCCGCGAGGACGTGGTGGCCCGCCACTGCCGCCCGGGCGTCGAGGTCATCGACGCCGGCCACGGCGACCACGGCCAGCCCCTGACCCATGCCATGCGCGCCAAGCTCGTCGTCAAGGCCGCGAAGGCCGCCGCCGGCGGGCTGGTCGTGCGCCTCATGGACGGCGACCCCGCCATGTTCAACGGTCTGGCCGAGGAGGCGCTGGCCTGCCACAAGGCGGGCATCGGCTTCGACGTGGTCCCGGGCGTGAGCGCAGTCTCGGCCGTGCCGGCATACGCGGGCATCCCGGTGACCTCGAGCACGTCGCAGGCGGTGCACGTGATCAGCGCCAACGACCGCAAGGTCGACTGGTCCGCGTCGGTCTCCGACCACGTGACCGTGGTGCTGCTCGGCGCGCCGGACGACCTCTCTGAGGCCCTCGGCAAGCTGCTCGACGCCGGCCGCTCCGCGGACACCCCCGTGGCCCTCACCGAGCGCGGCACGACGATCCGCCAGGTCACCCGCACCACCACCCTGGGCGAGGTCGCGAAGGTCATGAAGAGCGTCGAGTTCCCGGCGCTGGCCGTGATCGGCTCGACGGTGACCCTGCGCGAGCAGCTGTCCTGGTTCGAGACCAAGCCGCTGTTCGGCTGGAACATCCTCGTGCCGCGGACCAAGGAGCAGTCCGGGACCACCATCGCCCGCCTGGCGTCCTACGGCGCGACCGCCCAGGTCGTGCCGACCATCAGCGTCGAGCCGCCGCGCACGCCGCAGCAGATGGAGCGTGCGATCAAGGGGCTGGTGACCGGCCGCTACGAGTGGATCGGCTTCACCTCCGTCAACGCCGTCAAGGCCGTACGGGAGAAGTTCGAGGAGTTCGGCCTCGACGCGCGGGCCTTCGCCGGCCTGAAGATCGCCGCCGTCGGCGGGGTCACCGCCACCGCGCTGCGCGAGTGGGGCCTCGAGCCCGACCTCGTGCCCTCCGGCGAGCATTCCGCGCAGGGGCTTCTCGAGTCCTGGCCGCCCTTCGACGAGCTGCTCGACCCCATCAACCGGGTCTTCCTCCCGCGCGCAGACATCGCCACCGACACCCTCGTGGCCGGCCTGCAGGGCATGGGCTGGGAGGTCGACGACGTCACCGCCTACCGCACCGTGCGGGCCGCCCCGCCGGCTGCTCCGGTGCGTGAGGCGATCAAGGGCGGGCAGTTCGACGCTGTCGTGTTCACCTCCTCCTCGACGGTGCGCAACCTCGTCGGCATCGCCGGCAAGCCGCACCCCTCGACGGTCATCGCCTGCATCGGCCCGGCCACCGCCAAGACGGCCGAGGAGCACGGCCTGAGGGTCGACGTCCTCGCACCCGAGGCCTCGGCGGAGGCGCTCGTCGACGCCCTCGCCGACCACGGGCTGGGCCTGGCGCAGGCCGCAGCGGAGGCCGGCGAGCCGGTGGTCCGCCCGAGCGCGAAGAGGGCGTCCTCGCGGCGCAGGGCCACGTAGTGGCTCCGCGGCCCGGCGTGCCCGGCCCGGTCGTGCGCCCGCGGCGGCTGCGCCAGTCGGCACCCGTGCGCCGGCTCGTCGCGGAGACGCGGCTGCACTCGGCTGAGCTCGTCCTGCCGGTCTTCGTCCGCGAGGGCGCGAGCCAGCCGGTGCCGATCGGGGCCATGCCCGGCGTCGCGCAGCACTCGCTGGAGTCCCTCGTCGCCCTTGCCCGGCAGGCGGTCGATGCCGGGATCGGCGGCCTGATGCTCTTCGGTGTGCCGGAGGACAAGGACGCGCGGGGCTCGGGCGCCGACGACCCGGCCGGCATCCTCAACGTCGCCATCGAGGCGGTCGTGGACGCGGTCGGCGACGAGACGGTCGTGATGGCCGACCTGTGCCTCGACGAGTTCACCGACCACGGCCATTGCGGCGTGCTCGACGAGCGCGGGGCGGTCGACAACGACGCCACCCTCGAGCGCTACGCCTCGATGGCCCTGGCCCAGGCCCGCGCGGGAGCCCACGTGCTCGGCCTGTCCGGGATGATGGACGGCCAGGTCGGCTACGTGCGCGAGGCCCTCGATGCCGCCGGCTTCACGGACACCATCGTGCTCGCGTATGCCGCGAAGTACACCTCTGGCCTGTACGGCCCCTTCCGCGAGGCCGTCGAGTCCTCGCTCGAGGGCGACCGCACGACCTACCAGCAGGACCCGGCCAACGCGACCGAGGCCGTGCGCGAGCTCGAGCTGGACATCGCCGAGGGCGCCGACATCGTCATGGTCAAGCCGGCGACGCCGCACCTCGACATCATCCGCGCGGCTGCCGAGATGTCCCCGGTGCCTGTGGCGGCCTACCAGATCTCGGGGGAGTACGCCCAGATCGAGGCGGCGGCGGCCAACGGCTGGATCGACCGCGATCGCGCGATCATGGAGTCCCTGCTCGGCATCCGGCGGGCAGGCGCGCAGATCATCCTCACGTACTACGCGCTGGAGGCTGCGGCCCTGCTCCGCTGACCGCGCGGCATACCGGCTGTGGCCGTCAGCGCCGGAAGACCGCGTCCACCAAGGGAATGCGGGAGCGGTAGCCGCGCAACAGCTCGCGGGCGACGGTCACCGAGTCCACGAGCGGGTGCAGGGCGAACGCCTCCACCGCCCGCTGCTCCGAGCCGGTGGTGGCCGCCTCGATGACGAGGCGCTCCACGGCCTTGACCTGCTGCACGAGCCCGAGCTGGTGGCCCGCGAGCGGACCCGCCCGCACGGGTCGGGGGCCCGACTCGTCCACGGTGCAGGGCACCTCCACCACGGCGTCGGCCGGCAGTCCGGGGACGGCCCCGTCGTTGCGGACGTTGAGGATGAGCGAGGCCTGCTCGCCGCGGGCGATCGCGGCCATGATCGCCAGCGCCACGCCCTCGTAGCCGCCGCCCTGCACGTCGTGCTCGTCGCGCTCCTCGCCCTCGGCTCGGGCCTCTCGCATGTAGGTGGCGTTGCGCTCCAGGCGCACCCGGTCCCACTCGCGCAGCGCGCCGTCGGGTCGGCCGGCGAGGGCAGCGTAGAAACCGCGCTGCTGGTCCAGGAGGTACTCGCCGCGCGTCTGGCCGCTTCCCGTGATCGACGCGATCGCGTCGCGGGTGAAGTAGTAGTAGTAGAGGTACTCGTTCGGGATGGCGCCGAGGGTGCGGATCCAGTCCAGCCCGAAGAGCTGGCCCTCCTCCATCGAGCCGAGCCGCGCGTCGTCCTCGAGGAGCTCGGGCAGGAGGTCCCGGCCCTCGTGGTGCACCCCGCGCAGCCACCCGAGGTGGTTCAGCCCGACGTAGTCCACGGTGGTCTCGGCGGGGATGATCCCCATGGTCTGTGCGGCTCGTCGCCCCAGGCCGATCGGCGAGTCACAGATGCCGACGACCCGGTCACTGAGGACTCCCTGCATGGCCTCGGTGATCATGCCCGCGGGGTTGGTGAAGTTGATGACCCAGGCATCCGGCGCGAGGGCCTTGACTCGCTCGGCGACCTCAAGGGCGACCGGGATCGTGCGCAGCCCGTAGGACAGCCCGCCAGGACCCGTGGTCTCCTGCCCGAGGAGGCCGAGGTCGAGGGCCACCCGCTCGTCGGCCGTGCGGCCCTCGAGGCCGCCCACCCGGATGGCCGAGAATACGAAGTCGACGCCCTCAACCGCCTCGTCCAGCGAGGTCGTCGTGCGCACGACCGGCGGGTCGTCGTGCCCCTGGGCCATCTCCTCAAGGACCCGGCCGATCACCGCAAGGCGGGCTGGGTCCGTGTCGTGCAGGCGCACCTCCTCGACCCGTCGCACATGCCGGTCGGTGAGCAGCGCCCCGTAGACCAGGGGTGTGCGGAAACCGCCGCCGCCCAGGATCGCGAGTCTCATGCCGCACGGTGCTCGCTGTTGGCCATGGTGCCCATGATGGGTGCATTCTGGCGCGGAGACCATTGAAGACAGGAGCCTCGCGCCGTGCCCGACCAGGTGTACGACCCTCTTGCGTCGCTTCGCGCGGACGGCGAACCGGACATCGACGTCTTCGTCTGGGGGACGGTCTTCCTCGACATCATCTTCACCGGCCTGGAGCGGCTGCCCGAAGGCGGCGAGGAGATCTGGGCCGACGGGATGGGCTCGTGCCCGGGAGGGATCGCCAACCTCGCGGTGGCCGCTCGGCGGCTCGGGCTGCGCACCTCCCTGGCGGCAGCCTTCGGCGACGACGCCTACGGCGACTTCTGCTGGGAGACCCTGGCCGAGTTCGAGCACATCGACCTCAGCCGCTCCCGCCGCTTCGAGGGCTGGCACTCGCCGGTCACCGTCTCCATGGCCGTCCACCGCGACCGCGGCATGGTCAGCCACGGGCACCAGCCGCCCATCGGACCCACCGAGCTCATCGGGCGGCCGCCGCGGGCCAGAGCCGTGATGGCGGCGCTCGGCGACGGCAGCGTCCTGCTCGGCGAGGAGGAGCCCACCTGGGTGCAGATGGCACGCGAGGACGGCGCCCTCGTCTTCGCCGACGTGGGCTGGGACCCGTCGGGTCGCTGGCCCCGGGAGGTGCTCGACCAGCTCGCGGTGTGCCACGCCTTCCTGCCCAACGCCGGCGAGGCCATGGCCTACACCCGCTCGGAGAGCCCGACCGAGGCCCTGTACGCGCTCGCGGACCTGGTGCCGCTCGCCATCGTCACCAACGGCGAGAACGGCGCGATGGCCATCGACTCCACCACCGGGGAGGAGGCGGTGGTCCCCGCGCTGCGCGTCTCGGCGATGGACCCGACCGGCGCCGGCGACGTCTTCTGCGCCTCGATCGTGCTCGGGACGATCGCCGGCTGGCCCCTGCAGCAGCGCCTGGCGTTCGCGGCCCTCTGCTCCTCGCTGTCGGTGCAGCAGTTCGGCGGTTCCCTGGCTGCTCCGGGCTGGGGCGACATCGCGGACTGGTGGGCCCACCAGCGAGCCGGCATGAGCGCCGGTTCCTACCAACGTTCGCTGCTGCGGCGGTACGCCTTCCTCGACGACCTCGTGCCCGACGTGCCGCTCGGGGTCGGCCGTCGGGCGAGTGCGACCATCGCCCGTCATGCTGACGTGGCGGGGACCTGATGAAACCACTGACCAAGGAGCTGCCATGAGGAGCCGACCCACCACCCTGCTGGCCACCGCCGGGCTGATCGGCGCGGTGGCCCTGGCTGCCTGCGCGCCCGGGTCGAACGCCGGCAACAAGCCGGCGGCGTCGGCCACCGGCCAGGTCACCACTGACCCCTCGAAGCTCGGCACCGTCACGCTGACCGTCTGGGACCAGGAGGTCCGTGGCGGCCAGGCGGCCCAGATCATGGAGCTCAACAAGGAGTTCCAGGCCAAGTACCCGAACATCACGCTGAAGCGCGTCACGAGGTCCTTCGACGACCTGAAGACGACGCTGAAGCTCGCGCTCTCGGGCAACCAGCCGCCCGACGTCTTCCAGGCCAACAACGGCCGCCCCGACATGGGGTCCTTCGTCCAAGCCGGCCAGCTCGTGCCCCTGGACCGGTATGCCGAGGCGTACAAGTGGACGGACCGGTACCCGGAGACGGTGCGCAAGTACTCGTCGTACTCCACGGACGGCAAGACCTTCGGCACCGGAAGCCTCTACGGGCTGCCCCAGGTCGGCGAGGTCGTCGGCATCTACGTCAACACCGCCAAGCTGAAGGCGGCCGGGGTCAACGAGCCGCCGAAGACCTGGGCCGACTTCGAGGCCAGCCTCGCCACCCTGAAGGCCAAGGGCGAGCTGCCGCTCGTGCTGGGCAACCTCGACAAGTGGCCGGCCATCCACGTGTTCGGCACCGTGCAGGCCCAGAACGTCCAGCCGGACGCCATACGCACCCTGGGGTTCGGCCAGAAGGGCGGCTCGTGGAAGACCCCCGAGAACGCCAAGGCGGCGCAGACCCTGGTCGACTGGGTGAACAAGGGCTACCTGTCCAAGGACGTCAACGGCCAGGGCTACGACCCGGCGTGGCAGGCGTTCTCCAAGGGCACCGGCGTCTACCTCATCGCCGGCACCTGGCTGCAGGCCGACCTCGGCAAGGCCATGGGTGACAAGGTGACGTTCATGCTGCCGCCGCCGGCCTCCGGCACCCCGGCTGCCACCGGCGGCACCGGCATCCCGTGGGCCATCTCGAGCAAGAGCAAGCACCCGGATGCGGCCGCGGCCTACATCAACTTCATCACCAGCCCGAACGCCATGGCGGTGCTCGCGAAGAACGACAACCTCCCGATCGCCGACACGGCCGAGCAGAAGGCCACCGGCCCGCTCGGCAAGGCGGTCTTCGAGGCCTTCGGCACGGCGGTGCAGAAGAACGCCCTGGTGCCCTACCTCGACTACGCGACCCCGACCATGGCCGACACCCTCGGCGCCTCCCTGCAGGACCTGCTGGCGAAGAAGGCGACGCCCGAGCAGTTCCTCGACACCGTTGAGAAGGACTACAGCGGGTTCGTCTCCTCGAACGGGTGACGATGGCGCAACGCAAGAGTGCCGGGCCGCCGGGCGAGCCGCGGCGGATCGCGTACCTCTACCTGCTCCCGGCGTTCCTCGTGTATGCCGCGTTCCTGCTCTACCCGCTGGTGCGCTCGGTCCAGATCTCGCTGTACGACTGGAACGGCAACACGCTGGCGACCTGGGCGGGCCTGGACAACTACGTGGAGGTCGTCACCGACCCGGCGCTGCGGTCCTCCTTCGGCCACGCCCTGGTGCTGGTCTTCTTCTACGCCGTGCTGCCGCTGGTCATCGGCCTGGGACTCGCCTCGATCCTCAACCGCGCCCGGGTGCGGGGCCTGGCGTTCTTCCGCACGGTGATCTTCCTGCCCCAGGTGGTGGCCATGGTGGTCATCGGCGTCGCCTGGCGGCGGATGTACGCCCCCGACGGCAGCGTCAACGACCTGCTCCGGGCGGTCGGCCTGGACTCCCTGACCCGCGGCTGGCTGGGCGACTACGCCGCTGCGCTGCCGGCCGTGGGCTTCATCGGCACCTGGTTCGAGATCGGGCTGGTGACCGTGCTGCTCCTGGCCGGGATGGGGCAGATCTCCGGTGAGCTCTACGAGGCCGCCAGGCTCGACGGCGCCGGACCCGTGCGCGAGTTCTTCGCGGTGACCCTGCCGTCGGTGCGCGGCGAGATGGCCGTCGCGCTGACCCTGACGGTCATCGCGGCACTGCGCACCTTCGACCTCGTCTACATCACCACGCGCGGCGGCCCGGGGCTGAGCACGTCGGTGCCCTCCTTCGAGGTGTACAACCGGGCGTTCCAGCAGGGACGGGTCGGGTCCGCGACGGCGGTCGCCGTGGTCCTGACCCTGATCATCTTCGTGATCTCGGTCGGCATCACCCGGGTCGCAGACAGGGACAGCCGATGAGGGTCTCGCGCGCCGAGCGCACCGCCAACTACGTGATCCTGATCGGGTTCGCGATGTTCGCGCTCTACCCGGTGCTGACCATCCTCGCGGCAGCCCTCGGGGCGGACGACACCGGCCGGGCGACGCGCTCGGTCCTGGGCCTGCACCCCGGGAACTTCTCGATCGCGTGGAATGTCGGGCACTTCTCGTCCTACCTCGCCACGAGCGTGCTGGTCTCCACGACCGTCGTGGTGGTCAGCGTCGTGCTCTCGATCCTCAGCGGGTTCGCGCTGGGGACGATGCGCTTTCGCGGCTCGACGGTGCTGTTCTACGCCTTCCTCGTCGGCATCATGATGCCGAGCGAGGCCATCGTCGTGCCGCTCTACTACGACCTGCGCACCCTCGGGCTGACCGACACCCTCTGGGCGGTGGTGCTTCCGCAGATCGCGCAGTCGGTGGCGTTCGGCACGTTCTGGATGCGCGCGTACTTCCGCACCAGCAGCCGCTCGCTGGTCGAGGCCGCCCGGCTCGACGGCGCGTCGACGCGGCGCATCCTCTGGAGCGTCCTGGTGCCGCTGGCCCGCCCGGCCATCGTGACGCTGACCGTGCTGGTCTTCATGTGGACGTGGAACGAGTTCCTCATCCCGCTGGTCATGGTGACCTCCGAGTCGCTGCGCACCGCCCCGCTCGGCCTGGCGTTCTTCCAGGGCCAGTACACCCAGGGCTTCACCCTGCTCGCCGCCGGCGCCTGCATCGTGGCGACCCCGGTGGTCCTGGTGTACCTGTTCCTGCAGCGGCACTTCATCGCTGGGATGCTCGAGGGCGCCGTCCGCGAGTAGCCGGCCCCGCGGCATACCTGCTCCGGGTATGCCGAAGGGCTGGCCTCCGGTGCGGAGGCCAGCCCTTCGAGCGCTGGGTGTCAGGCTCAGGCGGTCTTGAGCAGCTGCACGTCGAGCTTGACCTTGATCTTCTCGGAGACGAGCACGCCGCCGCCCTCGAGCGCGACGTTCCACTCCAGGCCGAAGTCCTTGCGGTTGATCTCGGTGTTGGCCTCGAAGCCGGCCTTGGTGTTGCCCCACGGGTCGGTGGCGACGCCGCCGAACTCGAGGTCGAACTCGACCGGGCGGGTGACGCCCTTGATCGTCAGGTCGCCCTTGAGGGTGTCGTCGGAGACCTCGGTGGAGACGAAGGTCATCTCCGGGTTGTTCTCGACGTCGAAGAAGTCTGCGCCCTTGAGGTGGGCGTCGCGGTCGGCCGAGCCGGTGTCGACGGAGGCCAGCTTGACGGTGGCCTGCACCTGCGAGGCGGAGAAGGGCTCCGCGACGGTCACGGTGCCCTCGACGTCCTTGAACTGGCCGCGGACCTTGGTGACCATCAGGTGGCGGGCGGTGAAGCCGACCTCGGTGTGCGCGGGGTCAACAGTCCAGGTGCCGGTGGGGAGGGCGGTGATGCGGGCGGTGGTGATCGTCATGGGGAAATCTCCTGAGTTGAGACGAGTGTCGAAGGCGGGTTCCTTCGCTGTCACTGCTTCCAACATAGCAGAGTTGATTTATATTTCAACTAAGCCGAACTCGTGAAATACTGGTCCTGTGACGACCACCACCGCGACGGAGCCCCGCTGGCTCAGCGCCCAAGAGCAGCATGCCTGGCGGGCCTACCTGCGCGGCAGCCGGCTGCTCGAGGCTGCCCTCGACCGAGACCTGCAGTCCCACGGAGTCCAGCTCTCCGAGTACGAGATCATCTCCATGCTGTCCGAGGCACAAGGCCGCCGGCTGCGGATGTCGGGCCTGGCCGACCTCGTGGCGCAGTCCCGCAGCCGACTGACCCACACCGCCGCCCGCCTCGAGAAGCGCGGCTGGGTCCGCCGAGAGTCCTGCCTGGCCGACCGACGCGGGGTCGAGCTGGTGCTGACCGACGCGGGCTACGACGCGGTCCAGGAGATGGCCCGCGTGCATGTCGACAGCGTGCGCCGCCACCTTCTCGACACGATGCCGCCCGAGCTCTTCGCGGCGCTGGGCCGCGCGATGGACGCCGTCCAGAAGGCGATCACCGAGAGCGGGGCGGCCGAGGGGCACGAGCTGCCCTGAGCTGCCCGGAGATGCGCTGACCTGCGCTGACCTGCGCTGACCTGCAGGGGCTGCGCATCCTGCGCACAGGTTCGGCTGAGACAATGCCGCCCATGACGTCATACCCCCTGGACGCCCCCGCCTCGCAGGCCCTCCTGGAGCGTGCGCTCGCGGTCACCCCCGGCGGCGTGAACTCGCCCGTGCGGGCCTTCCGGGCGGTCGGCGGCACCCCGCGCTTCATGGTCAGCGGCTCCGGCCCCTACCTGCGCGACGCCGACGGGCGCGAGTACGTCGACCTCATCTGCTCCTGGGGCCCGATGATCCTCGGCCACGGGCACCCCGACGTGCTCGAGGCCGTGTCGCGGGCCGCCCGGGCGGGCTTCTCGTTCGGAACCCCCAGCGAGAACGAGGTGCTCCTCGCCGAGGAGATCGTCGCGCGGGTCGAGCCCGTCGAGCAGGTCCGCCTGGTCTCCAGCGGCACCGAGGCGACGATGAGCGCGATCCGCCTGGCCCGCGGCTACACGGGCCGCTCGCTCATCGTGAAGTTC
>DASULG010000402.1:0-6988 GCA_036278335.1 Pedococcus sp. | reverse complement strand
ATGTTCTGGTCCGGTGACGGCCTGGAGCTGCTCCAGGGGGCCGAGCTGGGTGAGGAGATCCGCGTCATGGTGCCGCGGCCCGCACAGCCCGCGACGCCCTGACGTCCCAGGTCAGCTGCGGCGCAGCCGCGCCACGAGCCGCGCGCGACGCGTGGACACCCGCGACCACACGGCCTGCTGGAGGGCGAGGGTGGCCCAGCCTGCGAGGGCCATGCCGGTCAGGTTCACGAGGAGCTGGAAGGTGCTGCCCCGGACCTCCGGCCAGGCGCCGAACGCCAGGCCGAGGGCGACATTGCCCGCCGCGGGGATGGTGGTGACCGAGATGAACACCCCGGTGAGCCCGCCGACGCGCGCCGACGTGAGGGACAGGACGCCGGCCGCCGCTGCGACGACGGCCACGATCAGGGACCACTTGTCGGGTCGGTAGATGAACGCCGTCTGCGGTCTGGAGCCGGTCAGGTCGTCGATGGTGATCCAGCCCAGAGCGCGTCCCGCGAGCGCCCCAACGGTGGTCACCGCGATGGCCACGGCGAACCCCGCCACCAGCGTGCGAGCGGCCAGGCGCAGGAGGGACACGCGCCGCCGCACGAGTGCCACCCCGAGCGCCGCGACCGCCCCGAACTCCGGGCCCAGGACCATGGCGCCGACCACGAGGATCTGGGAGTCGAGGACGATGGCGATCCCGGCGATCAGCGTTGCCAGCACCATGAAGCTGACATAGGTCCAGTTGAGCTCCGAGTCGTCGTAGGCGCGCTGCGTGACGTCGGCCCACACCACGGAGTCCGCCCCGCTGCCCGGCGCCAGTCGCTCGGCCTCGAACCCCCGCTGGGACAGCCAGGCGGGCACTGCCTCGATGTGCACGGTGCCCTCCAGGTGGACGCCGATCGCCCGCAGCCCGTCGATGACGTCGTTGGCCGCCTCGCGGGCGACATCCGCGTAGACAAGGTCACCCACCGGTCGCACCGAGGCCCCCCGCACCACGGCCAGGCTGCTCACGGCAGGGTCGTCCGTCAGCATCGTCAGCACGGCGTCGGTCATCCGTGCTGGGGCAGAGATGTGCAGGCGAAGCATGGCCACAGTCTGCACAACCCCCACCGGGCGCTGGGCCCCGCCACGGCGTTCGGTGCCGCTCGCTTGTCAGCCCAGGCGCAGCTCGAACCACACGGCCTTGCCCTGCTGGTTCGGCATGGGCTCGTGCCCCCACGCGCTGGAGAGCTCGTTGACCAGGCGCAGGCCCATGCCGGAGTCCCGGAGTCTGGCGGACGAGTTCGGCGGAACGGGCGGGGTCGGGTCGTGGTCGTGCACCTCGACGCGGAGCAGCTGGTCCGTGCGCCGGATGTGCAGCCCGATCTCGGGCACCCGGCCGGCGCCCCCATCGGGATGCAGGACCGCATTCGCGACCAGCTCGCTGGTCAGCAGCTCCGCGGTGGACCGAGCGTCGTCATCCAGGCCATCACAGGCAAGCACCACCCGTCGCCGTGCAAGCCCGGGGGCAGCAAGGGTCGCCGGAAGCCGCAGGCTCTCTGCGTACGGACCAGTGACCACCGCCATCACCCCCGTAGTTCTGGCGTTTGCACGTTATTGGTGCCCCCTTGGGTCATCATGCGGCAATTGCCCTGCGGGTACCACCCCTGCATGTTCGAGCCCAGACGGGAGCCCTGACGTGAGCGCCGGAGGGCGGTCGAGGCCCTGGGCCGCAGTCCCGGGCCGTCAGCCCTCGGGGTGGATGACCACGCAGCAGTGGCCGGGCGTCGGCTCCAGTGCCGCCCGCGCCGGGTCGCCGCCGACGCCGTCCACGAGGCCCTGGACGAGCCGGAGGTTGAGCAGGCACACGATGTCGCGGTGGGTCCTGGCCGCCCGGTCGAACGGGCAGTTGCGCAGCGTGATGTCCCCCGCGTCCTGCAGGCTCGGCTGGTACCCACACAGGCGCAGGGCGCTGGTCAGCACCTCGGCGCCGTCCGCGGTGCCGGCGGCGCCCGATACAGAGGCCTCTCCGGCCGCGCGGCCCATGCGCTCGGCGACCGCTCCAGTGGCGTCCCGTACCGTGCCCGTCGCGTCCCGCTCCACCGACTCCAGCAGTACCTGGGTCAGCAGCTCGTAGTCCCGCGGGGGGAGGGTCACGGAGAACTCCCGCTCGGCCCGGCGGTAGAGCTTGGCGGGGCGCCCGGCCCCCGGCCCTCCACGGCCCTCGGGCCGCTGGTACTCCACGCTCAGCAGCCCCGCGGCCTCGAGCCTGTCGAGGTGGTATGCCGCGAGGGTGCGGCCGATACCCGCTGCCCCGCTGGCCTGGTCGCGGGAGACCGGCTGGTCCTGCTCGCTCACGTAGTCGTAGAGGCGGCGCCGCACGGGGTCGTCCAGCGCGCTGAGCGGCGCGACGTCCCCCAGGGCAGCGTCAGGGTCAGCGTGTGTGTCTCGGTGCTCCGCGCCGTCCATCCCGCCATCTCCTCCGTCGTCGCCGCCATTTTAACAAAGATCATTGACAAACCCTCGGGATCGGGCGATTCTAAAAACACAAATCATTGTTTTTACAAGGAGGTCCTCATGGCTGCCACCGCTCTTCCCACTCCCGCCGCCCACGGCCTGGCCGGCGCCCTGCGCCGGGCCCGGTCGGAGCCGGCATACGGTGCGTTCCTGATCCTGTGGGTGGGCTTCACCGTCCTGCCGCTGGTGATGGGGCTCGACAAGTTCGCCAACGTGCTCACCCGGTGGGAGGGATACCTCGCCCCTTGGGTCGTGGGCCTGCTCCCCTTCAGCGCGCACACGGCCATGCTCGTGGTCGGCGTCGTCGAGATCGTCGCTGGCGTCCTGGTCGCCCTCAGGCCGGCCCTCGCGGCCTATGTGGTCGCGCTCTGGCTGGGAGGCATTATCGTCAACCTCCTGACCTACCCGGGCTTCTACGACGTGGCCCTGCGCGACTTCGGCCTCCTCCTCGCAGCGCTGGCCCTGGCCCAGCTGGCCCGGGTCTACCGCCCGGGGCGGCGCGCCTCACACGGCTCCACCCGCTGAAGGGATGGATCGATGGGAACCCAGCCGGCCCTGAGGGTCACGCCCCACCGACGTCACGTCGACCTCGCCGCTGCCGAGGCCGCGGCCGCGGACTTCCTCGACGCCCTCGGTCTGTCCCTGGAGGCAGAGGGACTGGAGGAGAGCCCTGCCCGGATGGCGCGGGCCTACGCAGAGCTGCTCACACCGCGGCTGTTCGAGATGACCACCTTCCCCAACGACGAGGGCTACGACGAGCTCGTCCTGGCGCGGCGGATCCCGGTGCGGTCGGTCTGCGAGCACCACCTCCTGCCGTTCGTGGGAGTTGCCCACGTGGGCTACCTGCCCGGCGACCGGATCCTGGGGCTGTCCAAGCTCGCCCGGGTCGTCGAGCACTTCGCCTGCCGCCCCCAGGTGCAGGAACGGCTCACCATGCAGGTCGCCAACTGGCTCCACGAGCACCTCGGCGCCCGGGGCGTCGGCGTGGTGATCGAGGCCGAGCACAGCTGCATGACCCTGCGCGGAGTGCAGGCGGTCGGGTCGAGCACCGTCACCTCGGCCCTGCTGGGGACGCTGCGCTCCGACCCGAGCTCGCGCGCGGAGTTCTTCGCCCTCGCGGGACTCGGGTCGCCGCGAGGGTGAGGGGCTGACCGTGGCACCCGGGACCAGGGCACCCGCCGCCGCCCGCAGGAACGGGTATGCCGCATTGCGCGCCTACGCGCCGATCGGCGACGGGCGCAGCGTCGCCCTGGTCTCGGACGACGGGTCGATCGACTGGCTGGCGTGGCCGGACCTGGACTCTCCCAGCGTCTTTGCCGCACTCCTCGACGCCGGCACCGGGGGATCCTGCGTGGTGGCGCCGACGGTGCCGTTCACAGTGAGCAGGCGCTACCTGCCCGCCACGAACGTCCTGGAGACGACCTTCCTGACCCGGTCCGGGGTCGCGCGGGTGGTGGACGCCCTGACCCTCCGGGGCACCGGGCTGGGGCCGTCCCGGGAGGCCCAGCGCCGCGTCGAGGGCGTCAGCGGTGCGGTGCCCATGCAGTGGGCGGTGCGGCCCCGTTTCGGGTACGGCCAGCGCCCCACCCGGCTCGGCTGGCGGTCCGGCGTGCCCGTGGCCACCTGTGGCAGCGACGCGCTGGCGGTCTGCTCGTTCGACGCAGGCAGCCCGGTCATCGACGACGGCGCCATCCACGGCAGCTTCTCGACCAGCCCTGGCTCCAGCGCCGTGGTGGCCCTGTGCGGCGCGCACCAGGAGCCGCTGGTGTTCCCCACCCGCGCGGAGCTGGACCGACGACTCGACGGCACGATCTCGAGCTGGCGCGCCTGGGCGGACTCGCTTTCCTGCCAGGGGCCGTGGCGGGAGGCTGTGCTGCGGAGCGCGCTCACCCTCAAGCTGCTGGTGTACGCCCCCTCCGGTGCCCTGGCCGCGGCGGCGACGACCTCGCTACCCGAGGAGGTCGGTGGGGAGCGGAACTGGGACTACCGCTTCTGCTGGGTGCGCGACGCCGCCTTCATCCTCGACGCGCTGCTGCGGCTCGGCTGCGCCCCAGAGGCGGAGGCGTACTTCTGGTGGCTGCTCCAGGCCACCCAGCTCACGCACCCCAGGCTGCAGCCCCTCTACCGTCTGGACGGCGGGGCGCGCATGAGGGAGCGCGTGCTCGCCCTGGCGGGTTACCAGGGATCCAGTCCCGTGCGGGCGGGGAACGCGGCCTCGGCCCAAGTGCAGCTCGACAGCTACGGCGAGCTGCTGGAGTGTGCCTGGCTCTACGCCGAATCCGGCGGCCGGATCGACGGGGAGGTCGGCCGCCGGCTGGCGGAGGTGGCGGACCTCGTGTGCCGCCTGTGGCGCGAGCGGGACGCCGGGATCTGGGAGGTGCGCAGTGCGCCCCGGCACTTCACCCACTCGAAGATGATGTGCTGGGTTGCCCTCGACCGAGCCTGCCGGCTGGCCGGCCGCGGACTGGTCCCCGGCCGGCACGTCGAGCGCTGGCGTGGCGAGGCAGCCGCGTGCCGCGAGTTCATCGAGCAGCGCTGCTACTCCTCCTCGTTGGAGTCGTACGCGCGCTCCTCGGAGAGTGACGAGCTCGACGCGAGCGTCCTCCTCGGCCTGCTGTCGGGGTATGGCAGCACCTCCTCGCCGCGGTGGGCCAGCACCGTGGAGGCGATCGCCCGCGGTCTCGGGCACGGCCCCTTCCTGCACCGGTACACCGGGGAGGACGGGCTGTCCGGGCGTGAGGGCGCCTTCGTCAGCTGCTCCTTCTGGCTGGTCGAGGCGCTGGCCCGCACGGGCCGGCCCCAGGAGGGCCGCGCCCTCATGGAGGAGCTGGTCGCCCTGGCCAACGACGTGGGCATCTACGCCGAGGAGATCGACCCGCAGTCGAGCGACTTCCTCGGGAACCTCCCGCAGGGCCTGAGCCACCTGGCGCTCATCGGCGCCGCGACTGCCCTCGAGGAGGTGACCACCACGTGAGCGTCCTTGCCGCCCTGGTCGGCGGTCTCGCCGGCACCCTGGTGCTGACGACTGTGCTCCGCACGGCGACGGAGCTTCACCTGACGCGCATCGACCTGCCGTTCCTGCTGGGCACCGCGCTGACCGCCAACCGCACCCTGGCCAAGGCCCTGGGGTATGCCGCGCACTTCGTCCTCGGCCTCGTCTTCGCCCTCGTCTACGCCGCGATGTTCGCGGTGCTCGGCCACCACGAGTGGTGGCTGGGCGCGCTGTTCGGCCTCGGCCACGGCATGGTCGCCGGGACCGTTCTGATCAACGTGCTGCTCCCGCTGGTCCACCCGAGGATGGGCACGCCGCTGAGCGACGCCACCTCCGTGGCCCTCCTGGAGGCGCCGGGGTTCCTGGGCCGCAACTACGGGTCCCAGACGGCGACCGTGGGGCTGGTGGCACACGTGCTCTATGGCGTCGTCGTCGCGGCCTTCGTCAGCGGCGCGGGCTAGGGCGGCCGCGCCGTGCGTGGCCGCCGCGCCGTCCATCGAATCCGCGCCCCCGGCGACGTCGGGCCGGCGCCGAGGCCGGCTACGGGAGGGCGGCAGCGGCGATCCTGAGGTCAGCCACCAGCGCCGCGAAGTCCTCGTCACGCCGCCGGGAGCGCAGCACCGCCGACGGGTGGATGGTCGCCACGACCGTCCCTGGCGCCTCTGTCAGCGGCGCCCGGTCCCCAGGCCAGTCCAGCCGCCGGCCGCGCGACTCGCCGACCCGGAACGCCGGGCCGAAGACCGCCTGCCCCGCGGTGGCCCCGAGGACCACGACCACGCGGGGCCGCACGACCTCGAGCTCGGCGAGCAGCCAGGGCCCGCAGGCCGTGACATGCCACCGACTGGGCGTCTTGTGGATCCGCTGCTTCCCACGAGTGCCGGAGAACCGGAAGTGCTTGACCGCGTTGGTGCGGAAGACCGACCGGGGGTCGACGCTCGCCTCCTCGAGGGCCCGGTCGAGCAGTTGCCCGGCAGGGCCGACGAAGGGCTCACCCACGCGGTCCTCCTTGTCGCCGGGCTGCTCCCCGACCACCATCAGCGCGGCGCTCTTCGGGCCGGCGCCCACCACCACCTGGGTCGCGTCCCGGTAGAGCTCGCAGCCGCGGCACTGCTCGGCGTGGGTGCGGATCGAGGACAGCGACAGACGGTCGGGCACCCACCGACCCGCCCCGGGGAACCCTTCTCTGCCCATCGTTCCTCCCGCGGTTGTGACAGACACTCACTCTGCCCAGATCACGGTGGTGGTGCCACACCAAGGCTGGTGCGCGTGGTCCGCGCTGCTCGGTGCCGGCGATGAAGGCCTCGAGCCGGGCGCGGCCCTCGGTGTCCTCGCGCTGCACGGGTGGGGACTTCATCAGGTAGGAGGAGGCGGAGGTCAGGGCGCCGCCGATGCCGCGGTCCTTGGCGATCTTGGCGGCGCGGATGGCGTCGATGATGATGCCGGCGCTGTTGGGGGAGTCCCAGACCTCGAGCTTGTACTCGAGGTTGAGCGGGACGTCGCCGAAGGCGCGGCCCT
>DASULG010000401.1:0-8622 GCA_036278335.1 Pedococcus sp. | reverse complement strand
CGAGACGGCAGCGGCCACCACGAGCGCACCCAGGGTGCGCCCGGCCCCCCGTGTGGCCTCCACGCCCCAGGCCCGGCGGACCAGGAGGGCGAGGGCGAGCGCCGAGAGCGTCATGCCGACCGACGACGCCGCACCGAGGCTGCGCAGTGTGCCGGCGGCACCGGCGTCATCCGGCAGCGTGATGATCGGCCACAGCGCCGCGACCAGCCACCCGCCGGCGACGGCGAGCGCGGCCAGCGCGGGACGCCCGCGCACATAGAGCGCGCGGGTGAGCAGGGCCGCGGCGCCGAAGCCGACCAGGCCGGGTGCGTAGGCGACCAGCGTCTCGGGGATCGCGGCCAGGGCGTCGCCTCCACCGGCGCTGGCCCCTCGGTCGAGCGCCTGGAAGAACGTACCCACGGGACGAGCGACGGCAACGAGCACCGCGGCGGCGCCGCCGCACAGCAGGAGGATGGCCTGCAGCGAGCGGGACAGCGTGCCGTGCTCCCGGCGGCCGGTCCCCTCCCCGTGGGCCAGCGCCGGGAAGGCGGAGGTCGCGATCGGCACCGCGAGCACGGCATACGGCAGCAGGTAGACGGCCTGCACGTAGGCGTAGACATTGACGGCGCCCTGGCTGCCGCGGTTGTTGGCGAGCCACAGCGTGACGAGCACCGCGGCCTGCTGCGCGAGCAGCGCCACCAGTCCGGCCCCGGCGAGGGCGGCCACGCGCGGGACCGTGCCCTCGGGGAAGCGGAACGTCGGCCGCAGCCGGGCCCCCGCCCGCCAGGCGGGAACGAACAGCGGCAGGCTGAGCACCACGACACCCAGGGTCGTGCCGCCGGCGAGGACCAGCACCGCGGCATCGGACACCGCCTCGGGGGAGCTGGCCGCCTCGGTGAGCTGGCCGTAGGCGACGTAGGCGGCGATCACGACGAGGCTGGAGAGCAGGGGGGCGAGCGCCGGTGCGAGGAAGCTGCGGCGGGCCTGCAGCACCCCCGTCAGCACGATGCCGATGCCGTAGAGCACCACCTGGGGCGCGAAGATCACGAGCATCCGCGTGCCGAGGTCGACCGCCTCCTGGGAGTACCGGGCGCCGAGCATGAAGTCGCTCAGGGCGGGTGCGGCCAGAACCAGCAGAGCGGACAGGGGCAGCAGCACGGCGACCGCCCAGGTCAGCAGCGCCGAGGACGTCTGGTCGGCATCGTCCTCGCGCTGGGCCCCCAGCTGCCCGGCGATGAGCGGCACGGCCGCGGCGGCCAGGACCCCGCCGGCTGCCACCTCGAACAGGACGTTGGGGATGGTGTTGACCGTCTGGTAGACCGACCCGACCCCCGACGTGCCGACGCTGTCGGAGAAGACGAGCGTGCGCGCAAAGCCCGCCACCCGGGCCAGGAGCGTCGCCACGGCGATGATGCCGGCAGCTCGGGCGACCGAGGTCGTCACCCCGCGACGGGGTCGGCGCGCTGCCTCTGCCGGCTCGGCGCTCATCGGCGGCCGAGCGCGTCGAGCTCGCGCAGGCCGGGGGTGGACTCGATCACTGCGGTGAAGCTGACCCGCTCCGAGGCCAGCGTGAGGGCGCTCAGGATGGTCAGGGCCACCAGCCGCCCCCTGCGGCCCGTCCGTGCCACCAGCGCGGCGCCGAGCAGGGCGCCGGCGCTGTTGGCGCCGGTGTCGCCGAGCATGGTCTCGCCGGCGAGGTCCGGCCCGAGCAGCCCGACGGCAGCGCCGGCTGCCGCGGCGGCTGCGGCGGCCGGATCTGCCGCAGCCCGCGGGTCGGCCGCGGTGAGGGCGCCGGCGATGACGGTGGCCTTCAGCGCCCGGCCCGGCCGCAGGTCCAGGAGGTTGAGCAGGTTCGCAGCCCCGGCAACCACGGCCCCTCCGACCAGGGTGTCCAGGGCGCCCACTGCGCGCTCTCCCCCGGCTCTCGGGCGGTCGATCAGCGCCGCAGCCACGAGACCGGTCACGGCCAGCCCGAGGATCTTCACGGCCCCGGTCGTGAGCTCGCCGTGGGTCAGTGCGGTCAGGTGTCCCTTCAGCCCCTTGCTGCTCGAGTCGCCGGCCAGGTCGTCCAGCGCGCCCAGGGCGCCTGCCCCGAGGGCTGCCACAGCCGGGCCCGGTCCGGCGGCCGTGGCGGCGAGTGTGGACCCCAGGACGAACGCCGGGCCCTCGAACAGCGTCACCGGCTCGCCCGCGTGGTTGGTGCGGTCCCACAGCCCGGCTCCCCCGGGCGGGGTGTCCCGCAGCAGTCGCAGGGCCAGGACGGAGGTGATCCCCGCGGTGGCTCCTGCGGCAAGGGCGCGAACCGTCATGGTCGGCCTACTTGGTCGCCAGGGCCGGGAACGGGGCGTTGGCGTCGGCCTCGAGGCCATACTGCCCAGCGCCGCCGGCGAACTGCTCGAGCAGGCCGAACACGATGCTGGCCTGGCCCATCGGCATCTCGGCGTGCTCGACCGTGGTCAGCTGCTTGGCCTGGTCGGAGTCCTGGCGGGCCGCCGTCACGACCGACTCCTGGGGGTTGTCCCCCTGGTCTGCCGAGTGCGCCACGAGCACCGCGCCGTTGCCCGCGGCGTCGAGGGCGCCGGCAAGGCGGCTCAGGGCGGTGGCCTTGGCCGTGCGCTCCTCGGCCGTGCCGCCCTTCACGGGACCACCGATCACGACCGCCCCCGTCGCCGCGGTGACGTTGTCTGGCGTGTAGCGGATCAGCTCACCGGTGCGCAGCCCCTCGAGCGCGGCGGCTGCGCCGGACCCGCTGCCCCCCGCCTTGGTGAGGAGGGCACGGGCCAGCACCTGGTCGACGACCTCCCCACTCCCATCGAGGGGGGCCTGCACGGAGGGTGCGAGCTGCTCGCCGAGGGTGGAGCGGAACGCATCCTTGTCGGGGTCGACCCAGGCGTCGAGGACGGTCACGGTGGACCCGATCTTGGCCCCGGCCTGGGACAACGTCCCGGTCGTGGCCTTCACCAGGTTGGCGTCCGCGCCCGGCAGGACCACGACGGTCAGCGTGGTGTCCTCCAGCCGACCGGCCAGCAGCGACTTGTTGCTCGCCTCGGTGAACGTGTCACGGGCCTGGGCGGCCTTGTCGGCGTCGTCGAGCTGGGCACGCAGCTGGGTCCGGTCCTCGCGCAGCTTGGTCACCTCGGAGGTCAGCGTGTTGCCGATGTCCTCCTTGAGGGGGCCGGCGCCCAGCACGATGCCGACCGCGAGGGCCAGGAAGATGGAGACGATGGAGACAAGGTGGTACCGGAAATCGATCACGTGAAGATTCCTACGACGAAGGACCAGAGGTCATCCCAGCGGGCACCGATGACCTGCAGGAAGGCATGTCCCCCTGGCGTGGCCCACAGAGCGGCGAACAGGGCGCTGAGCCCGACGGCCAGCATCACCGCCAGCGACAGGTTGCTGATCCGCGACCGGTAGAGCCGGCTGACGCCCTTGGCGTCCACGAGCTTGCCGCCGACCCGCAGCCGCGTCAGGAACGTGCTTGCCATGCCGGAGCGGCCCTTGTCGAGAAACTCGACGAGCGTGGCGTGGGTGCCGACCGCCACGATGAGAGAGGCGCCCTTGTCGTCGGCGAGCAGCATCGCGACGTCCTCGCTGGTCCCGGTCGCCGGGAAGACCACCGGCTCGATGCCGAGCTTGCGGACCCGCTCCAGCCCTGGGGCGTTCCCGTCGCGGTAGGCGTGCACGACGATCTCGGCGCCGCAGCGCAGCGTGGCGTCGGACACCGAATCCATGTCACCGACGATGAGGTGTGGCTTCAGCCCGACCTCGATCAGCGCGTCCGCCCCGCCGTCGACCCCGATCAGCACCGGGCGGTACTCGCGGATGTAGTGCCGAAGGGTCTGCAGGTCTTCCTTGTAGTGGTAGCCACGCACCACCACGAGGGCGTGGCGGCCGTCGAGGTCGGTGCGGATGTCGGGCACGCCGACGCCGTCGAGCAGCAGGTCACGCTCGCGCCGGAGGTACTCCATGGTGTTGGCGGCGAACGCCTCGAGCTGGACGGCCAGGCCGGAGCGGGCCTCGGCCATGGCGCTCTGCACGATGTCGAGGTCGAACTCGGTGCCGCTGGCCACGACGCTCTCGCCGACCAGCAGGTCGCCGCCGACCACAGAGACCTCCTGCCCCTCGCGCAGGTCGTGCATGACGTCCTTGCCGACGTTGTCGACGAGCGGGACCCCCGCCTCGACCAGGATCTCGGGCCCCAGGTTGGGGTAGCGCCCGGAGATGGAGGATGCGGCGTTCACGACGGCTGCCGGGCGGCAGGCCAGGAGGGCCTCGGCGCTGACCTTGTCGATGTCCTGGTGGTCGATGACCGCGATCTCACCCGGCCGCAGCCGCTTGGTCAGGTTCTTCGTCCTGGTGTCGACGCGAACGGTCCCGCGCACACCGGGGCTCTCCGGTTCGCGGGCACGCTGGCGGGGGATCTTGAGGGGCATCAGGCCCATCGTGCCATGCCGGGATGGGTATGCCGCCACGCACACGCAGGCGCGCGGCTGCCCTCCCGGAGCGGTGGCCTGAGCATGTCCCCCGGCTGCCCCGGGGGCACGGCCGTGGGCCCCTCCACGCGCCTTCGGCTCCCGCGAGGACGCGAAGGGGCATGAGCTGTGATCCACGGGGACCGTGCGAGGCGCCGTCCGATCAGGTTCGCCGTGCCGTGGCCTTGGCCCTGCCGCCTGCGCGGTTCGTGGAAGCAGTGGAGCCCCGCGCCCGACCGGTGGGGGCGGCCTCGCGGCGCTGCGCCGCCTGTGCGAGCAGCTCGCCGGCGTGCTCGAGGGCGGTGTCCGAGTCGACGCCGGCCATCATCCGCGCCAGCTCGCGCAGCCGGGCCTCGTCCTCGACGGGCACCACCCCGCTCGAGGTGACGTGGCCGTCACTGCTCTTGGTCACCACGAGGTGGCGGTCGGCGAACGCGGCGACCTGCGCCAGGTGGGTGACGACGATCACCTGTGCATGGCAGGACAGCGCCGCGAGCCGAGCGCCGATGTCGAGGGCGGCACGGCCACCCACGCCCGCGTCGACCTCGTCGAAGACGAAGGTCGGCACCTCGGCGGCTCCCCGCGCGCCGGTGACGACCTCGAGCGCGAGCATCACCCGGGACAGCTCCCCGCCCGATGCGGCCTTGGCCACGGAGCGGGCGGGCGCGCCCGGGTTGGCGGCGAGCAGGATCTCGACGTCGTCGACGCCGTGCCGGGCGAAGCGGACGGGTGCCCCCACCCCTGGGACGGGCAGCCCGCCCTCGGCCGGCTTCGAGGCGACCGAGACCTCGACCACGGCGCGTCCCATCGCGAGGTGGGCCAGCTCCCCCGACACCGCCTTGGCCAGGTCTGCGGCGGCGGCGGTGCGCGCGTGGCTCACGGTGGCCGCTGCGTCGCCGAGGTCAGCCCGCAGGGTGTCCAGCCGGGCGGTCAGCTCGGCGAGGGTGTCGTCGGCGTTGAGCAGCAGGTCGAGCCGGGCGGCGGACTGCTGGCCCCAGGCCAGCACCTCGTCCACGCTGTCGCCGTACTTGCGCATCAGGGTGCCGAGGTCGGAGCGGCGCTGCTGCACCCAGGCCAGCCTGGCCGGGTCGAGGTCGATGTCGGTCAGGTAGCTGCTCAGGTCGGCCCCGAGGTCGGAGGCGAGGTACCCCAGGTCCGCCAGACGACGGTCGAACTCCCGCAGCGCGGGGTCGTGGTCGAGCATGCCCGCAAGGGCGGCGCGGGCGGCGGCCAGGGCGGCGATGACGTTCGCGCCGGGCTCGGCGGCATACTCCTCCTCCGCGCCCGCGAGCAGGCCGCGTGCCTCCCCGGCTGCGGCCCGCAGGCCCTCTGCGTGGCTGAGCCGCTCGTCCTCGAGGCGCAGCTCGGCGTCCTCCCCGGGCTGGGGGTCGAGCTCCTCGATCTGCTCCAGCCCCATCTGCAGGATCTCGACCTCCCGGGCCCGGTCACGGGATGCCTCACGCAGCCGCGCGAGCTCGGCGCGGACTTCCTCGAACTCGTCGAAGAGCGACTGGTAGCGGGCCAGAGGCTCGGCCACCGCACCGCCGGCGTACTGGTCGAGCAGCGCGCGGTGCTGGTCGGGCTGCCTGAGGCGCCACTGGTCGGCCTGCCCGTGCACCGCCACCAGGTGCTCGCCGATCTCCGACAGCACTCCGATGGGGGCGGACCGGCCACCGACGTGCGCGCGGGAGCGGCCCTCCGCGGTGACGGTGCGCACCAGCACCAGGCCGTCCTCGGCGTCGGCCCCCGCCTCGACGGCGCGCTGCGCGGCCGGGTGCCCGGGCGGGACCTCGACCACGCCCTCGACGACCGCGGAGCGCGAGCCAGCGCGGACCAGTCCGGCGTCGGCACGCGCGCCGAGCAGCAGGCCGAGCCCGGAGACGACCATGGTCTTGCCAGCGCCGGTCTCACCGGAGACGACGTTCAGGCCGGGGTGCAGCTCCAGGACGGCGTCATCGATGACCCCGAGGTTCTGGATGCGGATCTCCTGCAGCACCGGGCCAGACTGTCACACGGTACCGACGCGCCGCCGCAGGGACTCAGTCCGCGTGGCGGGCGCCGTCCCTGGCTGCGGACGCGGCACTGGAGGCGGCACTGGACGCGGCACTGGAGGCGGCCTGCTCCCGGCGGGCGGCGCCGCGCCAGCCGTGGATCGACAGGTCGAACTTCGCGACGAGCCGGTCCGTGAACGGCGACGACGTGAGCCGGGCCAGCCGCACCGGCGTCTCCGAGCGGACCACCTCGATCCGCGCGCCCGGTGGGAGGTCGACCGCCCGGCGCCCGTCGCACCACAGCACGCCGACCCCCTGCGTGACCGGCACGACCTCGAGCGCGAGGTGCGAGTTCGGTCCGACCACCAGCGGACGGGCGAACAGCGCGTGGGCGCTGATGGGCACCAGCAGCATCGCCTCGACGTCGGGCCACACCACGGGCCCGCCGGCCGAGAAGGCGTACGCCGTCGAGCCCGTCGGGGTCGCCATCACGACCCCGTCGCAGCCCCAGGTCGACAGGGGGCGGCCGTCGATCTCGACGGTGAGCTCGAGCATGCGCTCCCGCGCGGCTTTCTCCACCGAGGCCTCGTTGAGCGCCCAGCTGGAGTAGACCTGCTCGTCGTCGTGGTTGACGGTGACGTCGAGGGTCATCCGCTCCTCGACCTTGTAGTCGCGGGCCACGATCCGCTCCACGGTCGCACCGAGGTCCTCGCGCTCGGACTCGGCCAGGAAGCCGACGTGCCCGAGGTTGACGCCCAGCAGCGGGGCGCCACTGCCCCGCGACATCTCGGCGCCGCGCAGGATGGTGCCGTCGCCGCCCAGGACGCAGACCAGCTCGCAGCCCTCGGCGGGGTTACCCGGGTCGGCGAGGGTGACGTTGGGGCTGCCCGCCAGGTCGACGGCGGCGGCCTCGTCGGGCAGCACCACGACCTCCATGCCGGCGTCGTGCAGCCGCTGCACCACCCCGGCCGCAAGGTCGTGGGCCTCCTGCCGCTTGGGGTGGGCGACGAGCAGGATGCGGCGGCGTGCGGATCCGCTCACGGCTCTCCCTTCAACGTCACCTCGTCGGCTGTCCTGACCAGAGCCTCCCATCCGATGGATTCCGCTGCACGGGGGGTCAGCCACAGCAGGTACTCCGTGTTGCCCTCTCCGCCCTGGATCGGGCTCGGGGCCAGCCCCCGGGGGTGTAGGCCCGCCTCGACGGCGGCCCGCGCCACCTCGGTGATGGCCCACGCGCGGTCGCCCTGGTCGCGCACGATGCCGCCCTTGCCGAGGCGGCTCCGGCCCACCTCGAACTGCGGCTTGACGAGGACCACCGCGTCGCCGCTCTCGCGCAGCAGGCCGCGGAAGGTGGCGAGCACCAGGGTCAGTGAGATGAAGCTCAGGTCCGCCACGAGCAGGTCCACCGTCCCGCCGATGTCCTCGGCCGCCAGGCCCCGGACCGTGGTCTGGGAGCGCTCCGTGACCCGGGGGTCGTCGGCCAGAGCAGGAACCAGCTGGTCGCGGCCCACGTCGAGGGCGACCACGTGACTGGCGCCGTGGTGCAGCAGCACCTGTGTGAAGCCGCCGGTGGAGGCACCGACGTCCAGGCAGCGCTTCCCTTGGACACTCAGGCCCAGTGGGCCGAACCGCTCCAGCGCGCCGACGAGCTTGTATGCCGCGCGGCTGACCCATGCGGGGCCGGGATCGCGGACGACAACGTCGTCCGCGACACCCACCGGGGTGGAGGGCTTGCGCGCGGGGCGGTCCGCCACGGAGACGAGGCCGGCGTCGATCAGCTCGCGGGCGTGACCCCTGGACCTGGCGAGGCCGCGCCGCACGAGCTCAGCGTCGAGCCGGCTGGGACCGCTCACTCCCCGCCGAGGTCGGACAGGCGCGCCTGGAGCGTCTGGTGCACCCGTCTGCCTGCCTCGATCTGGGCATCGAGGTCCTCGGGCGGGGCCTCGGCAAGGCCCCGCAGCGCCGCGTCGATGAGCACGTCGCCCGTCTCGCCGGCCTCGCCGGTCTGGGCTGCTGCCTCGACGTGGTCGTCCTGCGATGGTGCGCTGTGGTCGGTCATTCGCCGCTCTCAGTCCTGGTGTCTGCTGTCTTCTCCGCGGGCGTCTCCACGGACGCCGACTCGACGGGTGCCGTCTCCACCGCCGCCGACTCCACCGCCGCCGACTCGACGGGCGCCG
>DASULG010000400.1:0-14750 GCA_036278335.1 Pedococcus sp. | reverse complement strand
GACGTCCTTGCCCCGGAGCGCATCGTGCCCCTCCTGCAGGACCTCGAGGCGCTGGCCGAGATCGGGGAGGAGCGCCATCCGTGGGAGCGCCGGTGAGGCCCAGGTGCGGGCAGTGTGAGGGAGCGCACGGGCGGTGTGGGTGCCGCCCGGTGGCGCGAGTCGGCAGGATGGTGGCCGTCCCCCGCACAAAGGAGTCGGAATGCAGTTCGGGCGCTCATACGAGGAGTTCGAGGTCGGCGCGGTCTACAAGCACTGGCCCGGGAAGACGGTCACCGAGTACGACGACCACCTCTTCTGCCTCATCACGATGAACCACCACCCGCTGCACCTGGACGCGAACTACGCGGAGAACACCACGGAGTTCGGCAGGAACGTCGTCGTGGGCAACTACATCTACTCCCTTCTGCTGGGCATGAGCGTCCCTGACGTCTCGGGCAAGGCCATCGCGAACCTCGAGATCGAGTCCCTGCGCCACGTGGCCCCCACCTTCCACGGCGACACCCTCTACGGCGAGACCACCGTCCTGGACAAGTGGGAGTCGACGAGCAAGGACGACCGCGGCGTCGTCCACGTCGAGACCATCGGCTACAACCAGGACCGGAAGGTCGTCTGCATCTTCCGGCGCAAGGTCATGGTCCCGAAGCAGAGCTACCTCGACGCCCGCGGCGGCGAGCAGCCCGGCCGCCCGACGCCCGAGCCGGACAAGAACTGGCCGGGGGGCCGGGCGGCCTCGACGTCGTAGTCGACGTCAGGAGGACGGCACCACTCCGATGGTCGTGACCTCTTGTCCGGTGCAGAAGCTGGCCGTGAGGGACAGCGGGTTGTCGACCCTGGGCAGGGGCTGCGCGACTACGGTCCACCCGTCGGACTGCGAAAGGCGTTGCGGCGCCACGAGCTTCGGTGCGCCGGCCAGCCTTGAGCGGGAGAAGTCGATGTCGCACAGGGACTGTCCCGGCGGTACGAGGAAGACGCCGGTGAGCGCGTCGCCCATCCACACGGTGTCCCAGAACGCGGCCTTGGGCGTGGCCGGCACGTCGACCTCCAGCCGGGCACCCCGCTTGGGGTCCCACGAGCTGGTGTGTCCGTCACCGGTACAGCCCGGGTGGACCTGCGCGTCGACGGTGAGGCGACCCGCGCCGGGAATCGTGAGCGTCTCGTCCACCCACTGCTGGGCGCCGGGGACCGTCACGCCGACGAGGTTGTCGAGGTCGCAACCGGTGGTGGCGCCAGGCCCGGGGCCCTGACCGCCGTGACTGCCCTCGCCGTCCGGTTGGCGGGTTCCCGCGGCGCCGGAGCCGATCTGCTCGAGCCGTCTGACGACCTGGCTCTTGCCCCGGCATATGTCGACGGTGCCGGTCTCGGCCGCGGACCTGAGCAGGGCTGCCGGGACCGGCTGGATGACCAGGTCCCAGCCGTTGGGCTGCGGCAGCACGGTGGGCGCCGGCAGGTCGGTGCCGAAGGAGTAGCCGCACGGTCGCTGGCCCGCTGGCAGGAACAGCACGGCCGCATCGGCTACCACCCATTGGGCCGTGGTCGGCGCTGAGCTGAACATGACCGTGACCTGCGCGTCGCCGTTGGAGTCACCGACCCCCACGACGTCGCCGCCGCAGCCGTCGCGCACGGTCGCCTCGACGACGACCTTGCCGCCCCGCTGGCTGCCCTTGGCGGACCCTCTTGCCCAGGTGGTGCCGCGCTCAGAGTCGGAGGGGAAGCAGCGCTTCGCGGCCGACGGGACCGCCGCCCCGGTGGGCTTCGCTGAGACGGCCCGGGTCTGGGACGACCCCGCCGGCAGCAGGGGGGCCGAACCCGGCACGGCTGCTGAGACCGCGATGCCGATTGCGGTGACGGCGGCCAGGGCGCCGCCGGCTGTCGCGATCCTGCGCCGGCGGCGCACCCGCCGACCGGTGGCGATGGCGGCAAAGGGGTCGAAGCTCATGTGCGGGGCGGTGGCCCGCTGCAGCAGCTCGTCGAGCTCGTGCGTGTCAGACATGGTTGCCCTCCCGGACCTCGGCCGACCGGGCGTCCTCGTGGGCGTCGACGGTCAGGTGGAGTGCCTGGCGCAGCCTGGCGAGGCCGCGCGAGGCGCTGCTCTTGACGGTGCCGACGCTGATCCCGAGCAGCTCGGCGACATGGGCCTCGGGGAGGCCCGCGTAGTGGCGCATGACGACGACCTGCCGCTCCCGCAGGGGCAGCGTGGCGAGCAGCCGCACCACCTCGTCGGTGTCGTCCCAGCTGCGGTCCCAACTGCCGACCTCGGGGGTCGCGGCAACCGCGGTCTCGCGGCCGGTGCGACGGTGGCTGTCGATGTGGGTGGTGAGGAGGCACCGGCGGGCGTAGGCCAGTGGGCTGCCCTCCCGCAGGCGCGACCACCTCAGGTAGACCTTGACCATCGCCGACTGCACGAGGTCCTCGGCCTGGTGGGGGTCGCCACAGATCAGCCACGCGGCCTTCAGCAGCCGTGGTGCTGCACCCTGGGCGAACTCGGCGAACTCCTCGTCGAGCTCCCGCTGGCTGGTCATGTGCCTCCCCCTCGTCCGGCACCCATCGTCAGGGTGCCACCCACCTCAACGGCACCGTCGTCCGGAAGGTTGAGCCGACCACCGGAACTTCCCCGGTGCGCCGGGGCGTCTCGGTCACCGGTTGCCGGCTTGGTAGCTGTGGCTGTGCGCCTTCCCGTCGGCGCCGGTGAAGGTGATCGAGCGCAGCAGCGACGGTGTGGACTGCTCGACGAACGCCGCGCACGCCGCGTCGCGCTCTGCCTTCTCCTGCCTGCCCATCGGCCCCCCGGTTGTCGGTCTCACCCTGCACTACGTCAGGGAGCCATCCCGGGTTGCCTCGCGCGGGAAAGTACAGAGGCGAGTGCGGAGCCCGCTTAGCGCTGCCTCGCCGCGGAGTCGCTTCTTCCCGCTGGCTACCCTTGGCCCGTGCCCATCGACCTGCACACCCACTCCAACGCCAGCGACGGAACCCTCGCCCCCGCCGAGGTCGTCGCCGAGGCTGCGCACCATGGGCTGACGACGATCGCGCTGACCGACCACGACACCACCTCCGGCTGGGGCGAGGCGGTCGAGGCGGCGGTGCGACACGGCCTCAGCTTCGTGCCCGGCGTGGAGATCTCCACCCAGCACAACGGCATCAGCGTCCACCTGCTGGCCTACCTCGTCGACCCCGAGAACCCCGACCTCGTCAGGGAGATGGAGCACGCGCGGGCGAGCCGGGACACGCGGATGGTGCGCATGGTCGAGAAGATGGCCTCCGCCGGCATACCCGTCACCATGGAGACCGTGCTCGCCCAGGCGCAGCCGGGCGCCACCCTGGGACGGCCGCACATCGCGGACGCCCTGATCGAGGCCGGCCACGTCCGGGACCGCAACGAGGCGTTCGAGGACCTGCTTCACGACCGCAGCCCCTACTACGTGCACCACTACGCCCCCGACGTCGTGCGGGCGGTGCGGCTGGTGCGGGCGGCGGGCGGCGTGCCGGTCATGGCCCACCCGTTCGCGAACCGGCGTGGTCGCACCGTCAGCGACGAGGTCATCGAGGAGATGGCCGCCGCCGGTCTCGCCGGGCTCGAGATCAACCACCGTGACCACTTCGGCCCGGAGCGGGCACACGGCCAGGCCCTGGTCGAGCGGCTGGGACTGTTCGCCACCGGGTCCAGCGACTTCCACGGGGCCGGCAAGGAGAACCGCCTCGGCGAGAACACCACCGAGCCGGCTGTGCTGGCCCAGATCGAGGAGCAGGCGAGCAGTGGAGTGACCGTGGTGCGCCCGTGAGCGGACTGCTCGACTTTGAGGTCTTCGTCTCGGTCTTCGTCACTCTTCTCGTGATCATGGACCCTCCGGGAGCGCTGCCGATCTTCCTCGCGCTCACCAAGTCGCTCACCCAGAGGCAGCGGGTCGCCGCCGCTCGCCGGGCCTCGCTGGTGGCCTTCGGGGTCATCGCGGCCTTCGCGGTGTTCGGCCAGCAGATCCTCGGCTACCTGCACATCTCGCTACCGGCACTGCAGGGTGCCGGCGGCCTGCTCCTGCTGCTCGTCGCCCTCGAGCTGCTGACCGGCAAGGAGTCGGAGCAGCACCTCGATGCCGGCGTCAACGTCGCCCTGGTGCCGCTGGGGACCCCGCTGCTGGCCGGCCCCGGTGCGATCGTGGCGACGATGCTGGCGGTGCAGAAGTCCGACCGGAGCGCCGAGTACCTGGCCGTGGCGCTCGCGCTCGTCAGCGCGCTGGTCGTCGTGTGGCTCTTCCTCCGCTTCGCCGGTCGGGTGCACGGCCTGCTGCGGGAGAGCGGCACCGTCCTGATCACCCGGATCGCCGGCCTGCTGCTGTCCGCCATCGCCGTCCAGATGCTCGCCAACAGCGTCCGGGCCTTTGTCGCCGGCCAGGGCTAGCCTGCCGCCATGACCGTGGGGGAGCAGCGCTTCGCGCAGCAGGAGTTCGCCGGTATGCCGCAGCGGCTGTTCCGTGCGAGTCCCTCCCGGCTGCTCGCGTGGCTCGACTGCCCGCGGCGCTACCGGCTGCAGTACCTCGACCGGCCGTCGCCGCCGACCCGGCCGCAGCGCGCCCACACCTCGGTCGGCGTCGCGGTCCACAACGCGCTGCGCGACTGGTGGGACCTCCCGACGGGCCAGCGCACCGCGGCTGCCGGCTCGGAGCTGGTGCGCACGTCGTGGATCGACGTCGGCTTCCGCGACCCGGACCAGTCGCTGCGCTGGCGCAGCCGTGCCCAGGAGAACGTCGTCTCCTACCTCGGCGGGGTGGACCCGGCCCGGCAGCCGCTCGGCATCGAGCGCACGGTCTCGCTCAAGACCTCCCGCCTGGCCCTGCAGGGCCGCGTCGACCGGCTCGACGAGCGCGACGGCGAGCTCGTCGTCGTCGACTACAAGACCAGCCGCGTGCCACCGACCGACGACGAGGCCCGCACGTCCCTGCCGCTGGCGCTGTATGCCGCGTCGGTCTGGAAGATGTTCCGCCGCCGCTGCGTGCGGGTCGAGCTCCACCACCTGCCCACGGGCACGGTGGCGGGCCATGAGCACACCGGCGAGTCGCTCAAGCGCAAGATCGACGAGGCCGAGTCCATCGCCCGTGACGCGCAGCGGGCCGAGGAGGACTACGCCGAGTTCGGCGTCGACTCCGGGCGCTTCCCCGCCCGGGTGGGCCCGCTGTGCCAGTGGTGCGACTTCCGCGCGCACTGCCCGGCCGGGCAGGCGGCAGGGCCGGAGAAGTCGGGGTGGGCGGCCCTCGAGGGCGAGGAGTGAGCCTCGCGGGGAGGAGTGAGCCTCGAGACCTGGGGCCTCGTCCAGCGCCGGAGGCGGGGTACACCGCCGGCAACGTGACCGAGATCGCTCGGCACCGAGCCCCCAGCTGGCAACGGGGGCCGGTGCGGACCTGAGAGACTTGGCCGCGGCATACCCGCTCGTCGTCGAAAGGTCACCACGTGGCGAACTCCCGCACGAAGCCGGCCACGGTCATCTCCGTCGCGAACCAGAAGGGCGGGGTCGCCAAGACGACATCGGTGGCCTCGCTGGGGGCGGCGTTCGCCGAGCGCGGCAAGCGCGTGCTGCTCGTGGACCTCGACGCGCAGGCCTGCCTGACGTTCAGCCTCGGCGTCGACCCCGACGAGGTCGAGCTGTCGGTCAACGAGGTCCTGTTGGGGCACGCCACCGTCGCCGACGTCCGCGTGGAGTGCGCCGACGGCGTCGACCTGGTGCCCAGCGTGATCGACCTGGCAGGCGCCGAGGCCCAGCTGCTGCCCAGACCCGGCCGCGAGTACGTGCTGCGCACGGCCCTGGAGGATGTCCGCGCCGAGTACGACATCATCATGCTCGACTGCTCGCCCAGCCTGGGGGTGCTCACGCTCAACGCGCTGACCGCCAGCCAGGGGCTGATCATCCCCATGCCGTGCGAGATGCTCAGCCACCGCGGCGTGGGCCAGCTGCTCGACACCGTGGCCGACGTCAAGAAGATCCTCAACCGGGACCTCGTGGTGCTCGGCATCCTGCCCACCCTGTTCGACGGCCGCAGCAACCACGCGCAGGAGGTGCTCGCCGACGTGGGCGACCGTTACGACCTCCCCGTGCTGAGCCCGCCGATCCCCAAGACGGTGCGCTTCGCCGAGGCCCCGGCTGTCGGCCGCTCGATCCTGACCACCTCGAACCGGTCCAAGGGCGCCCAGGCGTACCGCGAGGTGGCCGGGAGCCTGCTGCAGGGCCTCTGACCTGCTCCTTCCCGGGCGCGTGACCGTCTGGGGGCGCTCTTGTCGTGCGAGCCGCGGAATAGGCCTGCGGGGCGATGACTTGTCCCTAGACGGTGACTGTTCGCGAAAACGAAGGAGACTCCATGTCCCGCACCGCTGCCCTGTCCGCTCCCTCCGCCGGCGCCCCCCTGCAGGCGACCACCATCGAGCGGCGTGACCTGCGCCACGACGACGTCCGGATCGACATTCAGTTCGCCGGCATCTGCCACAGCGACATCCACCAGGTCAGGGAAGAGTGGGGCCGCGCGCAGTTCCCCATGGTCCCGGGCCACGAGATCGCCGGTGTCGTCTCTGCCGTCGGCGACGGTGTGACCAGGTACAAGGTCGGCGACCGCGTCGGCGTCGGGTGCATGGTCGACTCCTGCGGGCAGTGCGCCCAGTGCAAGGACGGCCACGAGAACTTCTGCGAAGAGCACACGGTCTGGACCTACAACGACGTCAACCTCGACGGCGAGCCCGCCATGGGCGGCTACAGCCAGCAGATCGTCGTCTCCGAGCGCTTCGCCGTGCGCATCCCGGACGGCCTCGACCTCGACGTCGCCGCACCGCTGCTGTGCGCCGGCATCACCGTCTACACGCCGCTCAAGCGCTGGGGCGCCGGCCCGGGCGCCAAGGTCGCGGTGGTCGGCATGGGCGGTCTGGGGCACATGGGCGTCAAGATCGCCAGCGCCATGGGTGCCGACGTGACGGTCCTCAGCCAGGGCATGAGCAAGGAGGCCGACGGCCGCCGCTTCGGTGCGGTGGACTACCGGGCGACCGCGGACGGCAGCGTGTTCACGGACCTCCGCGGCCAGTTCGACCTCATCGTCAGCACCATCAGCGCCAGCTTCGACGTCGACGCCTACCTCGGGCTGCTGCGCCCGTTCGGCGCCTTCGTCAGCGTCGGCCTGCCGCCCGAGGCGCAGTCGGTCCGCTTCGGCTCCCTCGCCACCGGCGACAAGGTGTTGGCCGGGTCCAACATCGGCGGCATCGCGCTCACGCAGGAGATGCTGGACTTCTGTGCGCAGCACGGCATCGGCGCCGAGATCGAGAAGATCTCCGCCGAGCAGGTCAACGACGCCTACGACCGCGTCGTCGGCTCGGACGTGCGCTACCGCTTCGTCATCGACACCTCGACCATCCCGGCAGGCTGACCGAGGGGGTCCTGGCGGGCGCTGGAGCGCCAGGCCCAGACACACGTATGCCGCGTGGCCCCGGTCGGGGGCCACGCGGCATACGTCGTGGTGGGGAGGGTCAGCCCTGCTGGGCGTCGCCTGCCTCCTGGCCTCCGCGCGTGCGGCGGCGGTTGCGGCTGCGGCGCGGCTTGGCGTCGCCGCCTTCGGCGTGGCCGGCCGAGCGGGCTTCGGAGCTGCGCTCGCCGCGGCCGCCTGACCGGGCGGGGCCGCCCCGCCCCTCGTCGCGGCGCTCACCCGTGTGGCCACCGCGGCCGCCTGCGGGCTTGCGCCCGGCGCTCTTGCCCGTCTCGCCGAGGTCCTCCAGGGCCTCCGCCCCCAGGCCGGCGCGCGTCTGCGCGGCCTTGGGGAGACGGCCCTTGGCCTCACGCGGGATGTCGAGCTGCTCGTAGAAGTGGTCCGATGAGGAGTAGGTCTCCTCCGGCTCCGGGATACCCAGGTCGAGGGTCTTGTTGATCAGGCCCCAGCGGGGCATGTCGTCCCAGTCCACGAACGTGACGGCGATGCCGGTGTTCCCGGCCCGCGCGGTGCGGCCGATCCGGTGAAGGTAGGTCTTCTCGTCCTCGGGGCACTGGTAGTTGATGACGTGGGTGACGTTGTCGACGTCGATGCCCCGCGCGGCGACGTCGGTGGCGACGAGGATGTCGACCTTGCCGTTGCGGAACGCGCGCAGCGCCTGCTCGCGGGCGCCCTGTCCGAGGTCGCCGTGGATGGGGGCGGCCGCGAAGCCGCGCTCGATGAGGTCGTCGGCCACCTTGGCGGCCGTGCGCTTGGTGCGGCTGAAGATGATGGTCAGCCCGCGACCCCTCGCCTGCAGCATGCGGGCCAGCATCTCAACCTTGTCCATCGCGTGGGCGCGGTAGACGAACTGCTCGACCGCCTTGACGGTGTGGGCGTTCTCCTGGTCGTCGCCCATCGCGCGGATGTGCGTCGGCTGGGTCATGTAGCGCCGGGCCAGGGCGACGACGGCTCCGGGCATGGTCGCCGAGAACAGCATCGTCTGGCGCGCCGGCGAGGTCAGGGCCAGCAGCTTCTCGACGTCGGGGAGGAAGCCGAGGTCGAGCATCTCGTCGGCCTCGTCGAGCACGACCGTCTTGGCCTGCGAGAGGTCGAGGTGGCCCTGCTTGGCCAGGTCGATCAGCCGCCCGGGGGTGCCGACGACGACCTCGACGCCCCGCTGGAGCGCCTCGATCTGGGGCTCGTACGCCCGGCCGCCGTACACGGTGAGCACGCGGACGCCGCGGACCTTGCCGGCCCGCTCGATGTCGCCGGCAACCTGCACGGCGAGCTCGCGCGTGGGGGCCACGGCCAGGGCCTGCGGCTTGCCCGCGTGCGGCAGGGTCTCGAACCCCGCGTCACGCGGGGAGGTGATGCGGTTGAGCATCGGCACGCCGAAGCCCAGCGTCTTGCCGGTACCGGTCTTGGCCTGGCCGATGATGTCGTGGCCGGAGAGGGCCACCGGCAGGGTCATGGCCTGGATGGGGAAGGGGGTGACGATCCCCGCCTGGGCGAGGGAGGCCACGATGTCCGGGTGCACGTCGAAGTCGGCGAACGTCGGGGTCGGGACCGCGGGCACGGACTCAGGTACGGACTCGGGTACGGACTCAGGTGTGGGCTCGGGCGTGGTCGTCTCAGGGCTCGTGATGTCAGTCAAGGAGATTCTCTCGATCGGGGGCCGTCCCAAGAGGGGAGGCGGCTCGCACGTGGGGCCGATCGGAGGTCTTCGGTGAGGGGCCGCGGGAACCATCCCGCGAGCTGATTCGGGCCGACCGGGCACCGGATAACCCCCTCAGTGTAGCGGCAGCGCTCTGACAGGCAGGCGCGCCGTTAGGGTGTGGCCCATGACGCAGGACGACTGGCTCGCCGATCCGCAGTACCGCGAGGCCGTCGTGGACCTCCTCGGGGCCCTTGCGTACGGCGAGCTCAGCGCCTTCACCCGGCTGGCGGGCGACTCCGAGCTCGCCCCCACCCAGCCGCTCAAGGCCGCGGTGGCCGGCCTGGCTGTGGCCGAGTTCCGTCACTACGAGATCCTCGTGCGGCGCCTGGAGGAGATGGGCGCCGACCCCGAGAGGGCGATGGCCCCGTTCGTGAAGGCCCTCGACTCCTTCCACGAGCGCACGCGGCCGAGCACCTGGCTCGAGGGTCTGGTCAAGGCCTATGTGGGCGACGGGATCGCCACCGACTTCTACCGTGAGATCTCTGCGTACGTAGACCCGTCGACGCAGGCGCTCGTCCACGACGCCATGCAGGACGTCGGCCAGTCCGAGTTCGTCGTCAAGGTGGTGCGCGAGGCGATCAAGGCCGATGAGCGTGTCGCCGGCCGGCTCGCCCTGTGGGGGCGTCGCCTGGTCGGGGAGGCCCTCTCCCAGGCCCAGCAGGTCGCGGTCGAGCGCGACTCCCTCTCCTCGCTCCTCGTCGGCGGGGTGGGCGCCCGGAACCGGCCCAGTGCCGACCTCGCCGAGCTCGGCCGGATGTTCGCCCGGCTCACCGACGAGCACACCCGCCGCATGGGTCGCCTCGGACTGGCGGCCTAGAGCCCGATCCGTATGCCGGGGAGCGGCCCGCCCTCCTGGCAGGGCTTCCTGAGGGGCCGGTCCGGCGCCCTCGGACGGACAACCTAGCTGGCCATGCGAAAGGGCGCCGTCCTGCGGACGGCGCCCTTCGCTCGGTCTAGAGGCTAGACGTGCGTGCTGCGCGAGCGGCCGGTGAACGCGATGTACGCGACGACCAGAACAGCTGCAGCGATGATGCTGATGATCCAGCGGATCCAGTCGATGCCGCTGGTGTCGCCGCCGCCCATCATCCCCCACAGCCAGTAGCCGATGAGGGCGCCGAGCACGCCGAGGATGACGGTGACAACGGCGCTGATGTTCTGCCTGCCCGGTAGGACAAGACGTGCCAGCATGCCGATGACGGCGCCGAAAATGATGGTGCCGATGATCTCAACAACCATGACAGCCTCCTTCTGCGCGACGGTGGTCGCGCCTGTTCGCAGGCCGGTTACCCGGCTTCGAGAAATACTCGACCACGGTTGGGGGAAAAGCGCATTTCGAAATGGCAGGTCAGCGACCTGCCTCGTCGGGCAAACCGGTCAGTCAGAGAGCGCCGAAGCCGACCCCGCGCCGCTCGCTCTCGCCGAGGGAGACGTAGCCGAGGACGTTTCCGGGGACGATGATCTGCCGCCCCTTGTCGTCGGTCAGGGTCAGCAGGCCGTTCTTCTCGATCGCCTGGGACACCGCTTTGGCGACGTCCTGCGCGCTGGCTTCCGTCTCGAATGTGATCTCGCGCGCGACGCGCTGGACGCCGATCTTGACCTCCACGTGAGTGGCCTTTCGTCGATGCGGTGGCACGCGGCATACCGCCGGTGCCGGGTCTTGCGCTCAGGCTAACCAGCCGGGGCCGGCGAACCTTCCCCGCCCACCCTGGGGAAGTAGCCGAGCCCTCGCCAGGCGAGGGTGCCCACGAGGCGGGCGGCCTCGTCCTGGGGGATCGTGGGGCCCTGCGCCAGCCAGTGGCGGGCGCTGACCTGGGCCAGACCGGTGAGGGCCATGCCGAGCAGCGACGCCTCGGAGTCGGGCATGTCGGTGTCCTCCGCGATGACCTCGGCGACGGCCTCGGCGCAGACGAGGCCGATGGCGTCGAGCCGGTTGCGCACCGCGGACTCGTTGGTCAGGTCGGACTCGAAGATCAGACGGAAGGCCGCGCCGTCGCGCGACACGAAGTCGAAGTAGGCCGCGATGGTCGCGTAGACCCGCTCGGTGTTGTCCGTGGTCGACGCCAGGGCCTCGCGCACGAGCTGCTCGAGGATGTCGCAGTGGCCGTCGAGGAGGGCGAGGTAGAGCTCGAGCTTGCCGGGGAAGTGCTGGTAGAGCACCGGCTTGGAGACCCCGGCTCGCTCGGCGATGTCGTCCATGGCGGCCGCGTGGTAGCCGGACTCGACGAAGGCGGCCTGCGCGGCCTCGAGCAGCTGGGCCCGGCGGGCGGATCGGGTCAGGCGCTGCCCGCGGGCGGCGTCGGTACGCGAGTCTGCGCTGAGCGACATCGGGGGCCTTCCGGTTCAGGTGCGTGTGGCCCCATCGTACGGGTGGGTAACCTCGGTCACATGGGCATCCCGCCGCTGGCCGAACCCGGGCCTGACCTGACCACCGAGGAGAAGGCCCGCTACGCGCGCCACATCCTGCTGCCCGACATCGGCATCGAGGGGCAGCGCCGGCTCAAGAACGCCAGGGTCCTGGTCGTCGGGGCAGGCGGGCTGGGCTCTCCTGCCCTGCTCTACCTCGCCGCCGCGGGAGTGGGCACGATCGGCATCGTCGACGACGACACCGTCGACGCCTCGAACCTGCAGCGCCAGGTCATCCACGGCACGCCCGACGTGGGTCGGCCCAAGACGGAGTCGGCCGCCGAGGCCGTCGCCCGCGTGAACCCCCTCGTCGAGGTCATCCGTCACGACCTGCGCCTGGACTCCACGAACGCCCTCGGCGTGATCGCCGGCTACGACATCGTCCTCGACGGCACCGACAACTTCCCGACGCGCTACCTCGTCAACGACGCCTGTGCGCTGCTTGGGAAGCCGCATGTGTGGGGCTCGATCTACCGCTTCGACGGGCAGGTCAGCGTGTGGTTCGCCGGCCATGGCCCCTGCTACCGCTGCGTCTTCCCGGAGCCGCCGCCGCCGGACTCGGTGCCGTCGTGTGCCACCGGTGGCGTGCTCGGGGTGCTGTGCGCGGCCATCGGCTCGGTACAGGTCGCCGAGACGATCAAGCTCATTGTGGGACAGGGCGATCCGCTGGTCGGTCGCATCCTCGTCCACGACTCCCTCCGCCAGTCCTGGGACACGCTGCGGGTAAGGCAGAACCCGGCCTGCCCGCTCTGCGGCGACCACCCCACCATCCACGAGCTCGTCGACTACGAGGCGTTCTGCGGCCTTTCGACGGGCGACGCCGCGGCCTCCGCTGCTGCGGCAGACGCGGCGGCGTTCGGTGAGGTCTCGGCGCGCGAGCTGGCGGACCTCCTCGACGCCAGGGACCGCGGCGAGGAGTCCTTCGAGCTGGTGGATGTCCGCGACGAGGGCGAGCGCGCCGTGGTCGCGATCCCGGGCGCTCGCGCCATCCACCTCGAGGAGTTCCGGTCAGGCACGGCCCTGGGGAAGCTGCCCGACGGCATACCGGTGGTGGTGCTCTGCAAGTCCGGGGTCCGGTCGGCGGAGGCCGCGCGGCTGTTGTCGGAGGCCGGGCGCTCCGGTGTGCGCAACCTCCGCGGTGGGGTGCTCGCCTGGGTGCACGACGTCGACCCGTCCCTCCCGGTGTACTGACGTGGTGACGCAGGCCCGCGAGCACGGGCTGCCCAGCGAGTTCGCCGACGACGTGCTCGACGTGGTGGACCAGATCCCCGAGGGCATGGTGATGACCTACGGCGACATCGCCGAGCTGCTCGGGCGAGGCGGAGCGCGCGGGGTCGGCACCGTCATGGCCAGGTACGGCTCGGACGTGCCGTGGTGGCGGGTCATCCGCGCCGGCGGGGCCTTCCCGCAGGGCCTGGAGGACGAGGCGCTCGCGCACTACCGCGAGGAGGGCACTCCACTCGTCGGTGGCCCGCTGCGGGGGCGCCGGGTGGACCTCGCCGTCGCACGCTGGGCGGGGCCGGCACGTTCCGGGTAGGGCGTGCCGACGCCGAGGGTGTCGGGTCCAGGTGATGGAATCGGTCGCGTGCTGACCCTGCGACGCGCCCCGACCCTCGTTGTCGGTGCCCCGCCCCTCGACGAGCGGCAGCGGGCCGCCGTCGACCACCGCGGCAGGGTGCTGCGCGTGCTGGGCGCGCCGGGCACCGGCAAGACGACGACGGCCGTGGAGGTCGTGGTCGCCCGCGTCGACTCCGGCGAGCTCGAGCCCGACCAGTGCCTGCTGCTCGCGTCCTCCCGGCTGGCCGCGGCGTCACTGCGCGAGCGCGTGACCGCGAGGCTGGCGCGCACCTCCACCGAGCCGCTGGCCCGCACCCACCAGTCCTTCGGCTTCGGCGTGCTGCGGCAGGCGGCTGCCCTGCGCGGGGACCCGACCCCACGCCTGCTCAGCGGGCCCGAGCAGGACGTCATCCTGCGAGACCTCCTCGAGGGCCACCGCCGTGGCGACAGCCGCGGCCCAGCCTGGCCGGAGCGGGTCCACGAGGCGCTGGCGACCCGCGGGTTCCGCGGGGAGCTGCGCGACCTGCTCATGCGCGCGGTCGAGCACGGCCTGGAGGCCCAGGACCTCGCCGCCCTCGGGCGCACCCACAGCCGCCCCGAGTGGGTGGCGGCCGCGCAGGTGCTGGCCGAGTACGACCAGGTGACCGCCCTCTCGGCGCCGGGCGCGTACGACCCGGCCTGGATCCTCGGGGCGGCAGCCGACCTGATCGAGGACGACCCGGACGCCCTCGAACGGATCCGCGAGAACACCCGGCTCGTGGTCGTCGACGACGCCCAGGAGATGACCGTTGCGGCGGCTCGGCTGCTCGGCGTGGTGGCCGGGCCCGGCACCGAGGTGGTGCTGCTCGGCGACCCCGACAGCGCCGTGCAGACCTTCCGCGGCGCCGACCCGCGCTACCTCGCCAGCGGGTGGACCGTTCTCGGCGAGGGACCCACGCTCGTGCTGCCCACGGCATACCGGATGCCGGTGGACGTGCGTGCCGCGGTGGGCCGGGTCGCGCCCAAGATCGGCGCGCTCGGCGGCGGCCTCCAGCGCGAGGCGACGGCCGGACGCCCGGGCGGACGCGTCGACGTGCACCTGCTGCGCGCGGTGTCCCAGGAGGCCACCCTCGTCGCGGCCGAGCTGCGCGAGGCCCACCTGCGCGCGGGCCTGCCGTGGTCGGACATGGCCGTCATCGTGCGCGGGCAGGGCCGGACCGCCACGCTGCGCCGCGTGCTGATGTCGTCCGGGGTCCCCGTCGCGGGCACGGCGACGGACCTGCCGGTGCGCGAAGAGGTGGCCGTGCGCCCGCTGATCGCACTGCTGCGGGTCGTCCTCGACCTCGCCCGCGGCGAGGCCGAGAGTGTGGACCCCCAGGTCGCCGTCGACACCCTGCTGTCCCCGATCGGGGGCGCAGACGCCGTCGCCCTGCGCAGGCTGCGGCGGGCGCTGCGCCGCGAGGAGCTGGCCGGCGGGGGCGGGCGCACCAGCGACGAGCTGCTCGCCGAGGCCCTCGTGCACCCCGACCGCCTCGCGACCATCGGTGCGGAGGCCGCGCCGGCGCGCCGGGTGGCCCGCACCATCGCTGCCGGCGTCGAGGCAGCCGAGGTGCGCCGCGACGGGACGATGGTCCGCTGGGAGAGCGGGGTCAGCGCCGAGTCGGTGC
>DASULG010000399.1:0-2965 GCA_036278335.1 Pedococcus sp. | reverse complement strand
GTTCCACCGGGTGCACATCGACGGCGTCGACCACGTGATCGAGCTGGTCAAGGGAGCGCCTGACGTCGTCATCGCGCGATGCACCTACGCGGGCGGCCCGCTCAGCGGCTCTCAGGTCCCCATCGTGGAGGCGCGGGACGGGATGGATGAGGCCAACGTACGGATGGGGCAGAAGGGCCTGCGCGTCCTGGCGTTCGCGGCCCGCCTCATTGCCGACGACGAGCTGACCGCAATGACCGACGATCCGATGTCCCTGACCCGGGGGCTGTCGTTCGTCGGGCTGGCGGGAATCATCGACCCCCTGCGCGCGGAGGCGAAGAGCGCGGTCGAGACGGCGCTCACAGCGGGCATCGACGTGCGGATGATCACCGGTGACCACGCAGTCACCGCGCAGGCCATCGGCGAGGACCTTGGCCTTGGTCCAGGAGCGATCAGCGGCACGCAGCTGAGGGCGCTCACCGACGAGCAGCTGAAGGAGCGGTTGCCCCAGCTGCACGTGTTCGGGCGGGTCACGCCCGAGGACAAGCTGCGGCTCGCCCGCGCGATGCAGGAGCTCGGCATGGTCGTCGCGATGACCGGCGACGCCGTCAATGACGCGGCCGCTCTCAAACAGGCCGACATCGGCGTGGCGATGGGAACTGGCAGCGAGGTCACCAAACAGGCCGCACGCATGGTGCTCACCGACGACAACTTCGGCACCCTCGTCCACGCCGTTGACATCGGGCGGCGCGTCTACGACAAGATCGTCTCGTACGTGCGCTACCAGATGACGCAGCTGTTGTCCCTGGTCTTCCTCTTCCTCGCCGCGACCGTGTTCAACATCAACAAAGGTGTGGCGATGACCCCGCCCATGGTGCTGTTCCTGCTGTTCTTCGCCACGGCGGTCGGTGTCGTCATCATCGCTGTGGACCCCGGTGACCCCGACGTCATGCACCGGCCACCGCGTGACCCCGCCATCACGATCACCAACCGAAGCGCCGTGGTCATGTGGGTCGTGTACGCCTTCCTGCTGTTCCTCGCAGCCGTGACGCCCCTGGTCCTCGGGCCGGACGAGCCGAGCACCACGCACGGCACCGTGTCGATGACGATGACCTTCGTCGTGATGGGTCTGGGGACCGTGTTCAACGCGGTGGTCAACCGACGCGACCCGACCAGCGGGCTGACACCACCGATCGCCAAGGCACTGGCGATCGGCTTGATTCCCGTTGCCGCGCTCTTCCTGGCGACCCAGCTCCCGACGCTCCAGAGCGGGCTGCTCACCGTCCAGCTCACCCCACACGAGTGGCTCGCCTGCGCCGGCCTGGCCGCCATCCTCCCGATCGCCGTCGAGCTCGGCAAGGTGATCAGGAGGCGCCGTCAGCGCAAGCCGGTGACCCTGAGCCCACAGTCCGCCGTCGCGCCGGCTCGGGCCTGGAGCCTCCCTCAGGCGTAGGCCGCTTGGCGGAAGGGTGGACAACGGGGTCACACGGGGTCGCGGGGCGTGTGAACGATGCGCACCCCCACAGGAAGTCGGGCGCCGCCGGCGTCCAGCGCGCCGTCCAGCCAGGCCTCGATCGCCTGTGCCAGCTCCTCGGGGTGGCTGAAGTTCACCGCGTGCGCCGCCTTTTCGACGAGGGCAACCGTGACGTGCTGAGGAGCAAGCCGGGCCACCTCGCGGACCCGGGACGGGGAAGGCATCAGCGGGTCCCTGCCACCCAGGACGGCCAAGGTCGGGACAGGGGTGTGCAGCAGCCTCTCCAGCGAGGGGAAGAGGGTCAGCTGGTGGAACAGGCGAAGTCCGTCAACCGGTCCGAACCTCAGGTAGTCCGGTAGCGCGACGGGGACCATCCTCCTGCTCTCGCGAACCACGTCCAGCGCCAACTGGCCGAGCGCGCGGGGCAGCGGCTGGTTCTGCACGCCCCCGGCCGGGGAGACCAGGACGAGGCGGTCGACCCGCTCGGGTGCCTCGTGCGCCACCTCGAGGCCGACCGGACAGCCCATCGAGTTCCCGACCAGCACTGCCTGGTCGATGTCGAGCGCGTCGAGGATGCCCAGCAGGGCGGCAGCCAGAGCGGGAATGTCCAGGACGCGGTCGCGCCGCTCGCTGCGACCGTAGCCGGGCAGGTCCGGGACCACGTTCACCCGCGGGCCGGCAAGGACGCGTGCCGTGGGCATGAGGTACGAACCCGAGATGGCGAAACCGTGGATGTGGACGACGGGCACCCCGCTCCCGCCCACGCTGCGCCGAATGTGGACGGATCGGCCCTCGACATGCAGGTGCTCGGTAATCCACCCGTGCTCGGTCGCCATGGCGGATTCTCCCACGTGCCGCGAGGGGCTCGCGGGTGTCCCGGCTCACCCCCGCGGGGTGAGGCAGGGGTGAGCCGGGGTGGCGGAAGATGTGGTCGAACCGATGCCCTCCAGGCGAGCACCTCAGGAGGAGTGACATGGCCGGACGCAGTCGCGGAACCGCTGGGCCGGCCGTCCTCGCCGGGATGGTGGTCAGGATGCTTGAGGGTATGCCGCCGGCCACCGCGGTCTCAATGACCGGCTGGCTCGAGAGCTGTTCCATGACGGGCGGGAACAGCCGATGACATCTCGTGAGCGCCGGATCGCCGACTTCGTCGAGGCGTTGCGAGTCGAGCCTGGCTCGAAGGTCACTCTTGCCAAGGACTTCGACCCCGCATTCAAGGGCACGATCCGTTCCAAGAAGCGCGGCCGTGACCTGCTTGCCCAAGGGGTCGAGCTGTTGGCCGAGTACCAGTCACGGCTGTACGCACAGCACACGCACGGCGTGCTGGTGCTGCTGCAGGCGCTCGACGCCGGTGGAAAGGACGGCACGATCCGCCACGTCATGACCGGGGTCAACCCCCAGGGTGTGTCGGTGCACAGCTTCAAGGTCCCCTCCAACGAGGAGCTGGATCACGACTATCTGTGGCGCTACAGCCTGCGTGTCCCTGCCCGCGGTGAGATCGGCATCTTCAAC
>DASULG010000398.1:0-40879 GCA_036278335.1 Pedococcus sp. | reverse complement strand
CGCGGTGACGATGGGGTAGGCCTCGAAGGAGCGCCAGGCGAAGACCACCTCGTCGCCGGGGTCGCACGTGGCCTGGATGATCTGGCCGAGGACCCCCACGCTGCCGGTGCCCGTGGCGATGTGCTCGACGGGCACACCGAGAGTGTCGCCCAGGGCCTGGCTCAGCTCGGTGACGGCCATGTCGGGGTAGCGGTTCATCGCGGTCGCCGCCTCCTGCACGACCTTCAGCACGCTGGGGAGCGGGGAATACGGGTTCTCGTTGGAGGAGACCTTGTATGCCGTGACCCCCTCACGCGGTGCCGCGGGCTTCCCGGGGACATAGGCGGGAACCTGGGTGAGGGCGCTGCGCAGCCGCACGCCCCGACGGTCGTCGCTGGTGCTCATGGGGTCACTGTATGGGCTGGCGTCCGATCGCCCATCGCCGACGGGGCTGCTGTGGAACACTGCGAGCAGGGCCGCTGTCCGCGGTCAGGTCCTTGCGGAGGTTGCGGTGATCGAGGTCTTTCTCATCGGGGTCTTTGCCCTCGCCTGCACGGCGTTCGTCGTGGCCCTGGTGGTCTCGATCGTGAAGGGCCACGGCCGCCACCGCGACGAGTCGTGGGAGGACGAGCCGCCGCCCGGCAAGACGAGGATCCGTCCCGGGGCCGGCTGGGGCAACGGCGGCTCCTGGCACTGACTGGCACTGACTGGCGCTGAACGGGCCTGCCGAGCCTGACCGAGCCTGACCGAGCCCTGATGCTGCGGCGCCGTGACCGCAGCTGCCGTCACCGCCGCTGTCAGTCGTTGTCGGGCAGGATCAGGTTGAGGATCATCGAGACCAGCGTGATGACGATCGCGCCGAGCACGGAGTCCCAGAAGAAGTGCTCGACGTCGAAGTCGAGGCCGATGGCGTGCGAGAGCCCCGACGTGATCTCGAGCATGAGCGCGTTGACGACGAGGGTGAACAGGCCCAGCGTCAGGATGATGAAGGGCAGCGAGAACAGCGTCACGATCGGCTTGACGAACGCGTTGATCACGCCGAAGAGCAGCGCGACCAGCAGGATGGTCAGCAGGCGGGTGCTGAGCTGGTCGGCATCCTCGCCGAGGTGGATGCCCGGGATGACCAGCGCGGCAACCCACAGCGCAACGGCGTTGACGGCGATCTTGATCGCAATGGACTTCATGGCGTCATCGTGGCAGAACGCCCAGCGCCCCGCCCGGATTTGGCGCGGGCCCCGGCGGGGCGCTGTGGTGCGGGCGGCCAGGCGCCTCAGACGTGGCGGCGGCTGGTGACCACGCGGAAGCGGCTGGCCACAAACGCCGCGTCGACGTAGGCCGCGTTGGCGGCGGGGTTCGCGCCGGTGCCGTGGAAGTCGGAGAACGCGGCGGTCTGGTTGACGAACACCGGCCCGGTGAGGTTCTCGGAGAGCGCGACGCCGGCGTCGGCCGCCGCCTCGCGGGCAGCGTCGAGGACGTCCTCCGCGGTCGAGTAGACCGCTGCGGTCATCGCGCCGTGCTCGCGGACGGTGTCGCGGAACTGCGCCAGCGACTGGGCAGTTGACGCCGTGCCGATGAGGAAGGTGACCGGCCCGAAGCACTCCTGGGTGTAGACGTCCTCGCGGCTGGCGTCGATGGCGATGAGGCCGGGCGCCTGCACCACGGCGTCGGGGTAGGCCGGGTGGCTGACGCTGCGGGAGTCGAGGACGACCGTGCCGCCGGCCTCCTCGGCGAGGGCCGCGAGGCCACGGGCGTTGGCCCGCACGCCGTCGTTGACCGTGGCACCGAGCAGCTCGACGGCCTTGGCGTCGTCGCCGGTGAGCTTCCCGATGACCGCGCCGAGCCGCTGGCCGAACTCGTCGAAGGACAGGTGGCCCTCGTCGGTCTCGATGCCCTCGCGCGGGACGTAGACGTTCTGCGGAGTGGTGCACATCTGGCCCGAGTACAGGCTCAGCGAGAAGGCGAGGTTGCCCAGCACCCCGCGCAGGTTGTCGGTGGAGTCGACGACGACCGTGTTGACACCGGCCTTCTCGGTGTAGACCAGCTGGCCCCGGGCGGCGCCGTTCTCCTCGAGCCAGGCGCCGAAGCCCGGGCCACCGGTGTAGTCGAGGATCTTCACCTCGTCGCGCTCGGCGAGCGTCTTGGCCAGGCCTTCACCGTCGGCCTCCGAGGCCAGCTGGACCAGCGCGGGGTCGAAGCCGGCGTCGCGCAGCACGGAGCGGGCGGCCTCGACGGAGATGGCCAGCGGCAACACGGCCCGCGGGTGCGGCTTGACGATGACGGGGTTGCCCGTGACCAGGGAGGCGAACATCCCGGGGTAGCTGTTCCAGGTCGGGAAGGTGTTGCAGCCGATGACCAGCGCGAGGCCGCGCGGCACGACCCGGTAGTCCTTCTGCATCCGGATCGGCGCGGGGTTGCCCTGGCGGTCCTTGCCCGGCTTCTCCCAGACGACTGACGCGGGCACCCGCTCCTGCTCGACCAGGCCGGCGACGATGGACTCCAGGGCCCGGTCCTGCGCGTGGGGCCCGGCTGCCTGGAAGGCCATCACGAACGGCTGGCCGGTCGTGTGCATGACCGCGTTGGCCATCTCGAAGGAGCGCCGGTTGATGGCGTCGACGATCTCCACACACACCGCCGCACGCGCCCGCGCCCCGGCGTCGCGCCAGGCGGGCAGCGCGGACTGGGCGGCAGCCACGGCCGCGTCGAGGTCGAGGTGGGGATAGCCGACGCCGAGCCTCGGGCCGTACGGCGAGACCTCGTCGCCGACCGTGGTCCCGTCGGAGGGCTGGTCGGCCAGGGCGTCGAAGGTCTTCCCGAGATGGGCCTCGTATGCCGCCTTGCCGGCCTCGGCGGCGCCCTCGCCGTAGACGCGGGGAGAGGGCGACTCTGGGTAGCGCGAGTAGAACGAGCGCGCGGCCAGCGCCGCAGCCGCCTCCTCGAGGACGGAGGCGTGCTTGTCGACCAGCGGGTGGGTGGGCGTCGTTGCCGTAGTCACGCGTCCATCGTAGTCACCGCGGAGGTGCACCCGTCTTACACCGGGTCACCGCGGATGCCACCATGTGTCACATGCCGACACTGTCGAGGGACACCGCCGTTGCCGTGGTCGGGGCCGGGGCCATGGGCTCGGGCATCGCCCAGGTCGCCGCCACCGCGGGCCACCCGGTGGCCCTCGTCGACGCCGTCACCGGGGCGGTGGAGGAGGCGGTGGCGCGCATCATCGCCAGCCTGCAGCGCCAGGAGGCCAAGGGCCGGATCAGCTCCGCGCAGCTCGAGGAGATCGTCGAGCGCATCACCCCAGTCGAGTCGGTCGCCGGGCTTCCTCCGTGCGGCCTGGTGGTGGAGGCCGTGCGCGAGGACCTCGAGACCAAGCGCGCGCTCTTCACCCGAGTCGCGGCCTCCCAGCCTGCCGACGCGGTCCTGGCCACGAACACCTCCAGCCTGGACATCACGGCCATCGCCGACGGCATACCCGGTCCGAGCCGTGTCATCGGCCTGCACTTCTTCAACCCGCCCGCGGCCATGCGCCTCGTCGAGGTGATCGGCGGGGCGGAGTCGGCGGCCGAGGTCCTCGAGGCGGCGACCGACCTCATGCGCGCCTGGGGCAAGGCGCCCGTGCGGTGCACCTCGACACCCGGGTTCATCGTCAACCGCGTGGCCCGCCCGTTCTACGGGGAGGCGCAGCGAATGCTCATGGACGGGGTCGCCGACGCCGCCACCCTCGACGCCGCGGTGCGCTCGGCCGGCTTCCGGATGGGTCCTCTCGAGCTGACCGACTTCATCGGCCAGGACGTCAACCTCGCCGTGGGCACCAGCGTCTGGGAGCAGACGGGGCGTGACCCGCGGTACGAGCCGACGGCGCTGCAGCGGCAGCTGGTCGCCGCCGGCCACCTCGGCCGCAAGAGCGGGCAGGGCGTCTACCGGTACGGCCCGGACGGCACTGCCCTGGACGCCGTCCCCGATGAGGCGCGGATGGCCGAGCTCCTCGGCGGCCCCGTCGAGACCAACCCGGTGGCCCGCACGCTCGCCATGCTCGTCAACGAGGCGGTCGACCTGGTGCGCCGGGGCGAGGCCACCGCCGAAGACGTCGACACCGCGATGACCCTCGGGACGAACTACCCGCGCGGCCCCATCGCCTGGGGCCGGGACATCGGGTATGCCGTGGTGGCAGAGCAGCTCGCTGCCCTCGACCGCGCGTTCCCCGGAGGGCGCTACCGCCCCAGCCCGGCGCTGGCGGAGGGGGACGCCTGATGGGCGGCCTCGAGCATGTCCTGCGGATGTGGCAGGACGACGAGGCCTCGCGCGCCCTCGGCATGGACGCGGTGGTCATCGAGACCGACTACGCCGAGGTGCGGATGACGGTGACCGACGCCATGGTCAACGGCCACGACATCGCCCACGGCGGCTACATCTTCACCCTCGCCGACTCGGCCTTCGCCCTGGCCTGCAACAGCCGTGGCGCGACCACCGTCGCGGCCGGTGCGGACATCACGTTCGTCGCGGCGGCGCGGCGCGGTGACCTCCTCGTCGCCCAGGCCCGGGTGCGCACGGCATACGGGCGCAGCGGCCTCACGGACGTCACCGTCACCCGCGAGCAGGACGGCGCCGTCATCGCCGAGTTCCGCGGCCGGTCCCGGTCGATCTCCCGGGGGTAGCGGCGCTGAGGGCGCCCCGCCGAGGCTGGCCGCCGGCTCGCGCCACGCAAGTGCCCAGCCTGCAGCGTTGGCATGAAGGCGACGCGGTGCGCCATGCTGTGCAGCGATGACCACGCAGACCGCACCGCAGATCACCGCTGCCGAGGACCCCGTCCGCACCCTGGCCTTCACCAGCTACCTCCGGGTGGTGGCCATCGTCGCTGTGGTGCTGATCCATGTGTCGGGTTCCACCTACGTGCTCAAGGGCGCGCGCGGGAGCTCGGCCTGGTGGGTCGCGAGCGTGCTCACGTTCAGCACGAAGTGGGCCGTTCCGGTGTTCGTGATGGTCAGCGGCACGCTGCTGCTGAAGCCGCCGGCCAACCGCTCGGCCTCGGTCTTCTACCGGCGCCGCCTGTCGCGGATCGGCATCCCTCTGCTCGTCTGGCACGCCGTCTACGTCTCGCTCGTCATGTTCGTCATCTCGCCGGACCTCAAGCGCGACATCGTGATGGGCAACGTCCTCAGGGGCGAGGCCTACACGGCGCTGTACTTCTTCTGGCTCATCCTCGGGCTGTACGTCGTCACGCCCCTGCTCTGGCCGCTGGTCGAGAGCGCCAGCCGGCGCCAGCTGATCGTGATCGGCGCGGGCCTGACGGCACTGCCCGCGCTGGACCTCGTCACCCGCAACGTGATCGGCCGGCTGCGCGACAACCCCATGCCCCTCGGCGAGCCGACGCTGTTCACCCAGTTCGTGCCCTATGTGGGGTTCTTCATCCTCGGCTACGCCCTGCGCTCGGTGATCGTCCGCGGCTGGGCGCTGGCCGCCCTCGGCGTGGGCGTGCTCCTGCTGGCCGCGGAGATCACGGCCCAGGTGACTCTCCTCGGCAGGCTGCCCAAGCCCTGGCCGCTGTACGTCAACACCTTCATCCCGGTGAACTACCAGGGCTGGCTGCTCGGTCTCTGCGCGATCGGCCTCTTCATCTGGGTGCGAAGCGCCACCCGGCCGGGCACCCGCGCCGCCACCCCCGAGACCGCGCGCCGCGCCCGCGCGCTCGGCGACCTCACCTTCGGCGTGTTCGCGTGCCACCTCCTCGTGCTCTTCGTGCTCAAACACCTGGCCGGCATGGGGACGGGCGAGGCGCCGGACACCGTGCTCGGTGTCCTCGGCCTGAACGCCGCCGTCGTGGTGGTGTCCTTCATCGTCGCCAAGGTCTTCCTCAGCCTGCCGGTTCTGCGCCGCACCATGTGAGGCCGCCTATACGGTGTGGGCATGCGCGTTCTCGTCTCCGGCGGCGCCGGCTACATCGGCTCCCACACCGTCGTCCAGCTCGTGGCAGCGGGCCACGAGGTCGTCATCGTCGACAGCTTCGCCAACGCCAAGCCGACGGTCATCAACCGCCTCGAGGCGCTGACCGGGACGCACCTGCCGGTGCACGGCTTCGACCTGCGCGATGAGGACAAGACCCAGCACCTGTTCGCCCACGAGAAGATCGACGCCGTCATCCACTTCGCGGGCCTGAAGGCGGTCGGCGAGAGCGTCGAGAAGCCGCTGGAGTACTACGAGAACAACCTCGGCGCGACCTTCTCTCTCGTGCGGGCGATGCGTCGCCACCACGTCGACAAGCTGGTGTTCTCCTCCTCCGCCACGGTCTACGGCGCCAACGCGCCGGTCCCGATGCGCGAGGAGATGCCGACCTCGGCCACCAACCCCTACGGCTGGACCAAGGTCATGATCGAGCAGGTGCTGCGCGACGTCGCCGCTGCCGAGCCCCACTGGCGCATCGCGCTGCTGCGGTACTTCAACCCGGTGGGCGCCCACCCGTCCGGCACCATCGGCGAGGACCCCCAGGGGATCCCCAACAACCTCATGCCGTTCATCGCGCAGGTGGCGGTCGGCAAGCTCGAGAAGCTGCGGGTCTTCGGTGACGACTACGACACCCCTGACGGGACGGCGCTGCGCGACTACATCCACGTCGAGGACCTCGCCGCCGGCCACCTGGCGGCGCTCAACCGGCTGCTGACCACCGACCTCCCGGTCTCCACGTGGAACCTCGGCACCGGCCACGGCACGAGCGTGTTCGAGGTGCTGCACGCCTTCGAGCGGGCCTGCGGCCACGAGCTGCCGTACGAGGTCGTGGGACGGCGGCCCGGCGACATCGCGGCCTCCTACGCCGACCCCTCCCGCGCCGAGGCCGAGCTCGGCTGGCGGGCTGAGAAGACCATCGACGACATGTGCGCCGACCAGTGGCACTGGCAGCGGAACAACCCGCTGGGCTACCCCGACTGACCCGGCCGCCCGGCGGACGACGTGACCGAGGACTCTGGCGGTTCGGGACCTTGGCCCCGGGTGGCTCAGCGGGGTGGACCGGTACGATTTACGACGTTCTGTAGTAGATCGCCGTAGCCGCCTGCCCCGGGAGCCTGTCACCATGGACGCGCTGGACCTTGCTCGATGGCAGTTCGCCATCACCACCGTCTACCACTTCTTCTTCGTCCCGGTCACGATCGGCCTCTCGGCCCTCGTGGCCGTCTTCCACACCGCGTGGATCCGCAAGCGCAACCCCGAGATGCTCCGCCTGGCGAAGTTCTACGGCAAGCTCTTCACCATCAACTTCGCGCTCGGCCTGGTGACGGGCATCGTGCAGGAGTTCCAGTTCGGGATGAACTGGTCCGACTACAGCCGCTTCGTCGGGGACATCTTCGGCGCCCCACTGGCGATCGAGGCCCTGCTCGCGTTCTTCCTGGAGTCCACGTTCCTGGGGCTGTGGATCTTCGGCTGGGGGCGCCTGCCGGAGAGGCTGCACGCGGCGTGCATGTGGCTGGTCCACATCGGCACCCTGCTCTCGGCGTACTTCATCCTCGCCGCCAACTCGTTCATGCAGAACCCCGTCGGCTACCGCTACAACCCGAAGTCCGGCCGGGCGGAGCTCACCGACTTCGCGGCGGTGATGTTCAACAAGGTGCAGCTGGTGACGTTCCCGCACGTCATCGCCGCGGCATACATGGTTGGTGGCGCGGTCGTCATGGGCGTGGGCCTGTGGCACGTGCGCCGCGCGACGGTCGGCAGCGACCTGCCGATGTACCGGAGCGCCACCCGGCTCGGCGCGGTCGTGACCCTCGTCGCCGGTCTGGCGGTCGCCGTCAGCGGCGACGTGCAGGGCAAGATCATGACCGAGGTCCAGCCCATGAAGATGGCCGCGGCTGAGGCGCTGTACCAGTCCGCCGACCACGACGCGCCGTTCTCGCTCTTCACGGTCGGATCGCTCGACGGCACCCAGGAGAAGTTCTCGGTGACCGTGCCCGGGCTGCTGTCCTTCCTCGCCACCGGCAGGTTCGACGGCGGCGTCAAGGGCATCAACGAGCTCAAGAGCCAGTACGCCACCACCTACGGGGGCAGCGGCAACCCGCTGGTCAAGGACGCGACGTACGTGCCGAACATCCCCCTGTCGTACTGGTCGTTCCGCCTCATGATGGGCGTCGGGTTCGCCGCCATGGCCGCGGCCGCCGCCGTGCTGTGGGCCACCCGCAGGGACCTGGTGCCCCAGGCCCGGTGGTGGCGCTGGTTGATCCTGCTGACGCCGCTGCTGCCCATCCTCGGCAACAGCTTCGGCTGGATCTTCACCGAGGTCGGCCGACAGCCCTGGCTCGTCTTCGGCCTGATGGCGACCTCGACGGGTGTCTCCCCGGCGGTCGCCGCAGGTGAGGTGGTCACGTCGATGGTCGTCTACACCCTGCTCTACGGGATCCTCGCGGTCGTCGAGGTCAAGCTCTTCCTCGCCTACATGCGTGCCGGCGCGCCGCCGTTCGAGGCACCCGTCGACCGGACCACCCAGGACGAGGACGCCGAGCTGGCGTTCGCGTACTGAGGCACCCACTGAACGCTGCGGCATACCGAAACTAGGACTGAGGACTCAGGGACATGGACTTCCCCACCATCTGGTTTGTCATCATCGGCGTGCTCTGGACGGGCTACTTCGTCCTCGAGGGCTTCGACTTCGGCGTCGGCATGCTGCTGCCGGTGCTCGGCCGCGGCACCGACGCGGCCGACACCGAAAAGCGGCGCCGGGTGCTGATCAACACCATCGGGCCGGTCTGGGACGGCAACGAGGTGTGGGTCCTGACCGCCGGTGGCGCGACCTTCGCTGCCTTCCCGCACTGGTACGCCACGATGTTCAGCGCCTTCTACCTGCCGCTGCTGCTCATCCTCGTGGCGCTCATCGTGCGCAACCTGGGTTTCGACTACCGCGGCAAGCGCGACGACGACCGCTGGCGCGCCAACTGGGACAAGGCGATCATCGTGGGCTCCTTCGTGCCCGCGCTCCTGTGGGGCGTGGCCCTGACCAACCTGGTCCGCGGCCTGCCCATCGACGCGGACATGGAGTTCAGGGGCAACCTGTTCACCCTCCTGAACCCGGTCTCCCTCCTCGGCGGCCTGGTCACCCTCGGGCTGTTCCTCACCCATGGCGCGCTCTTCACCGCCCTGAAGACCACCGGCCAGATCCGCGAGGACGCTCGGGGCGTCGCGACCCGGGTCGGGGTCGCCACCGCCGTGCTGGCTGTCGCCCTGTTGGCTGTCCTGGGCGCGCAGCACGGCAACGCCGGCTCGTGGCTGACCACCGTCGTCGCCGCCCTCGCCCTCGTCGGGGCTCTCGTCGCCAACCTGCGCGGCCGCGAGGGCTGGGCCTTCACCGGCACCTTCGTCACCATCGCCATGGCGGTGGCGACGTACTTCCTGCTGCTGTTCCCGAACGTCATGCCCAGCTCGCTCAACCCGGCCTGGTCGCTCACCGTGGACAACGCGTCGAGCACGCCGTACACGCTCAAGATCATGACCGTGGTCGCGCTGGTGTTCACCCCGCTGGTCCTGCTCTACCAGTCCTGGACGTACTGGGTCTTCCGCAAGCGGATCGGCACGCAGCACATCCCGGCTGCCGCGCAGCCAGCGCTCTCGCACTGATGCGGCCGTTCGACCCCCAGCTCCTGCGCGCGGCCCCCGCCGCGCGCAGACCTGTTGCGGCGCTGGCCGCGGTCGGCGTGCTGCAGGGCATCGCCACCGTGGCGACGGCCTTCGCGCTGACCGCGCTCGTGGTCGCTGTCGTGGTCGGTCTCCCGGTCGGCCGGCCCGTGGCGTGGCTGCTGGCGGTCTTCACCGTGCGGGCAGCGCTGGCCTGGGTGGCCGAGCGCACCGCGGCCTGGGCCGGGGTCCGCGTGAGCTCATCGGTCCGCGAGCAGCTGCTGGCCTCGTGGCTCTCGCGGACGGCGGACGGTCGCCCCGACCCGGCGCGGGCCGTGACCCTGGCGGCGCAGGGGGCCGCCAGCGTCGAGCCCTACGTCGCGCGCTACCTGCCCTCCCTGGTCACCGCGGCGGCGGTGCCGCCACTGGCGATCCTCACGCTAGGCCTGGTCGACTGGCCCAGCGCCGTGATCGTCCTGCTCACGGTGCCCCTGCTCCCCGTCTTCGCCGCCCTCATCGGGGCCAGCACCCGTGAGTCGACCGAGCGCCGCTGGCGGGCCCTGTCCCGGCTGTCGGGTCACTTCCTGGACGTCATGCGCGGCCTGCCCACCCTCGTGTCCTACGGCCGGGCGGAGCGCCAGACCGCGACGATCGCCGAGGTCAGCCAGCGCCACCGCCGAGCCACGCTGGAGACGCTGCGGCTGGCCTTCCTCAGCTCGGCCGCGCTCGAGCTGCTCGCGACGCTCTCGGTGGCGATGGTGGCGGTCACCGTTGGCATCCGGCTCGCGCACGGTTCGATGGCGCTCGGCACCGCCCTCGTCGCGATCCTGCTGGCCCCGGAGGCCTACTGGCCCATCAGGCGGGTCGGAGCCGAGTTCCACTCCGCAGCCGACGGGGCCGCCGCGCTCGCCCAGATCTCCTCCGAGCTGGCCCACAGCTCCGATCCAGCGGCGGTCGGCGCCCGGACCGCGGCCCCCGCTGCCCCGCCTCCCGCCGCCCCAGCTCCAGCCGCGTCGGTGACCGCGCGCGGACTGCGCTACTCCTACCCCGGGGCTGCCGAGCCGGTCCTGGATGGCGTCGACCTCACGGCCGGCGTAGGTCTCACGGTGCTCACCGGACCGTCCGGCACGGGCAAGACCACCCTGCTCGAGGTGCTCGCCGGCATCCGCGCGGCCGAGGCCGGGCAGGTTGGCGCAGCCCCTGCTCACCTCGCGGGGCAGCGGGCGTTCCTCACGGCCGACACCGTCCGCGCCAACCTGTCGCTGGGCACCGGCGCCGGGGCCGCCGCCATGTGGGAGGCACTGCGGGACGTGGGCCTCGAGGGCGTGGTCGCGTCCCTGCCCCAGGGCCTCGACACCCCGCTCGGCGACGACGGCTTCGGGCTCTCGGCCGGCCAGCGGTCGCGCCTCGCGCTTGCCCGCGCCCTGCTCTCCCCTGCCACGGTGGTCCTCCTCGACGAACCCACCGCCCACCTCGACGGCGACGCGGTGGGCATCGCGCACCAGGCCATTGCGCGGCTGGCCGAGCGACGCTGCGTCATCGCGGTCACGCACCGTCCGGAGCTCGTGGCCCTGGCCGACCAGCACGTGCACCTCAGGGCCGGTCGCACGAGCACGGGGGTGGGACAGTGAGCCACGCCCCGCTGCGCGTTGTCGTAGCAGGCCTCCTCGGCGGGGCCGCTCTCTGCGCCGGCGTGGCCCTGACCGCGACGTCCGGGTGGCTGATCGTGCGGGCCAGCGAGCGGCCGGTCATCCTCACGCTGCTGACCGCCATCGTCGCGGTCCGCACGTTCGGCCTCGCCCGCCCGGTGTTCCGCTACTGGGAGCGGCTGCGATCGCACGACGCGGCCCTTGACGACCTGGCCCGGCGCCGCACCGAGACCTATGCGCGTCTGGTGCCCCTCACCCCCGCCCGGCTGGGTCGGCGCAGCCGCGGCGACCTCCTGGGCGGCGTCGTGGACGACCTCGCGGACGTGGTCGACGCGCAGGTGCGGGTGACCGTTCCGGTCATCGCGACGGCCGTCACCGGACTGCTCGCGGCGGTCCTGACCGCCCTCGTCGAGCCCGTCGTGGGGTATGCCGTGGGCGGCCTCCTGCTCGTGGCCGCCGCGACGTCGTGGCTGGCGTGGCGGCTCGAGACCCGCGGCCAGGACGAGGTGCTCGCGGCCCGGGCGCAGACAACAAGGGTCAGCGAGCTCGCCACCAGCCAGGCCCTCGCCCTGCAGGGCATCGGGGCCCAGGACGCCGCCCTCGAGTGGCTCCGCGAGGCGCACCGCTCCCTGGAGCGCGCGACCCGTCGGCAGAGTCTTGGCAGGGCTGTGGCGGCGGCCGCCCTGCCGCTGGCGACCGCGGTGGCCACCGTCCTGGCGGCGATGGCGGTCGCGGACCGCGAGGTCTCGGCCCCTGTCGCCGCGCTGCTGGTGCTCGCCCCCTTTGCGCTCTCGGACGTGCTCGCGCCGCTGGCCGACGCCATGCGGGCGCTGGCGCGGGCCCAGGGTGCCGACCGCCGGCTGCACGCGCTGCTCGACCAGGACCCGGCGGTGGCTGGGGTCGGGTCGGGACCGCTGCCCGCGACGTCCTCCACGGCGCCGCACCTGCGCCTGCTCGGGGTGAGCGCCTCGTGGGACGGCGAGCGCGGCTCGCTGCCCCCGGTGGACCTCGACCTCCCGCCGGGGAGCACCCTGGCTGTCACGGGACCGAACGGCAGCGGCAAGTCGACCCTCCTGGCGGTCCTCGCCCGCCAGCTCGACCCGACAGCCGGCCGCTACGAGGTCGACGGCCAGGACGTGGATGGCCTCTCCCTGGACGCGGTCCGCTCCCTGTTCGCCGTCGTCGACGACGAGCCGCACCTCTTCGCGGGGACGCTGCGGGCGAACCTGCTCCTGGCCCGGCCGGACGCCTCCGACGAGGAGCTCGAGGCGGCCCTCGACGCCGCGGGACTGGCCGCCTGGCGGACCGGGCTCACGGACGGCCTGGGCACCCGCCTCGGCTCCGGCGGTCTCGGGGTCAGCGGCGGCGAGCGGGCCCGGCTGGCCATCGCCCGCGCCCTGCTGTCGGGTCGCCCCGTCCTGCTCCTCGACGAGCCGGTGGCGCACCTCGACCACCCGACCGCCGAGGCGGTGCTGGCCGACCTCTTCCGCTCGGCTGCGGGCCGGACCATGGTGCTGGTCAGCCACCGCCCGGAGGGCCTGGACGGCGCAGGGCGCATCATGGACCTCGGCGCGGCGACCGCCCGCGCGGCAGGAGCGTGACCACCCGATGCGTGGCAGGGCCATCAACCGACTCGGCGAACTCGAGCGCGCCGTGATGGACCAGGTGTGGGCCGCCGCGGACGGAGGCGCCGCCACGGTGTCGGTGCGCGAGGTCCACGAGCAGCTCGCGGGCTCGCGCGACCTGGCCTACACGACGGTGATGACCGTCATGGCCCGCCTCAGCGACAAGGGCCTGCTGACCCGTGAGAAAGCCGGGAGGGCCTTCCGCTACGCCGCTGCAGGCACCCGCGAGGAGCTGACCGCCGACACCATGCGCGAGCAGCTGGTGGGCATGGGCAGCGAGGATCGCAGGGCCGCGATGCTGCACTTCCTCGGGGACGCCTCCGCGGATGAGATCGCCGACCTGAAAGCCGCCCTCGCCGAGGTCGAGGCGCGGCACGGGACGAGCGCGCAGGGGTGACGCCTCCGCCCCGGCTGCCGTGATCGACTGGGACTGGGTTCAATGGGGGCATGAGCCCGAGCTCCACCACGTACCGCGTCATCGTCGTCTGCACCGGCAACATCTGCCGCTCCCCCATGGGCGAGTTCATCCTGCGCGAGAAGTTCGAGGAGGCCGGTCTCGGCGAACAGGTCGTGGTCGACTCGGCCGGCACGACGTCCTGGGAGGTGGGCAACCCGGCTGACCACCGCACCCTGTCGGTGCTGGAGCGCAACGGCCACGGGGACTTCGGAGGCAGCGAGCACATCGCCCGGCAGTTCGAGCACAGCTGGCTCGACGACCGCGACCTGATCCTGGCCGCCGACTCGGGCCACCTGTCCGACCTTCGGCGCCTGGCCCGGACCGAGGAGCAGCGGGCGCGCATCCGGCTGTTCCGCGAGTTCGACCCCGAGGCCGTCGCGGCCGGCGAGCTCGACATGGACGACCCCTGGTTCGGCGAGACCGAGGCGGCCTTCGACCAGACCTACAGCGAGATCAAGGCAGCCGCCGACGGGGTCGTAGAGCACGTCCGCGCCGAGCTGGCGCTCCGGCGCGAGGCCGACCGAGAGCTGCAGGACGGCTGACCGGGGCGGGCTCACCGAGGCTGGCTGACCGGCGCTTCCCCGGCTCTGGGAGGATGAGGCCCATGGCCTCGCTTGCTGACGCGACCCCGCCCATCGCCCTCGGAGCTCTCGACGGCCGCTACCGCTCCGCCGTGGCCCCGCTCGTCGAGCACCTCTCGGAGCCGGCCCTGAACCGCGAGCGCGTGCGCGTCGAGGTCGAGTGGCTGATCCACCTCACGAGCAGGCACGTCGTCCCCGGCGTGCGCGCCCTCACCGAGTCCGAGCAGTCCGCCCTGCGGCAGGTGGTCGAGGACTTCGGCCCCGACGAGGTCGCCGAGATGGGCGAGATCGAGCGGGTCACCCAGCACGACGTCAAGGCCGTCGAGTACTTCCTCAAGCGCCGCCTGACCGAGATCGCCCCGTCAGAGCAGGACCGGGGTCTCGCCGAGCTCATCCACTTCTGCTGCACCTCCGAGGACATCAACAACCTCTCCTACGCGCTCATGGTCAAGGGGGCGGTCGAGCAGGTGTGGCTGCCGCGGGCCCACACCGTGGTCGAGGCGGTCGCCACGATGGCGTCCGACCTGCGCGGGGTGCCGCTGCTGGCCCACACCCACGGCCAGCCGGCGACCCCCACCACGTTGGGCAAGGAGCTCGCCGTGCTGGCCCACCGCCTGACCCGCCAGCTGCGGCGCGTCGAGGCGGCGGAGTACCTCGGCAAGCTCAACGGCGCGACCGGCACGTTCGGCGCCCACCTCGCCGCGGTGCCCGACGCCGACTGGCCGGAGATCAGCCGGACCTTCGTCGAGAGCCTCGGCCTGACCTGGAACCCGCTCACCACCCAGATCGAGAGCCACGACTGGCAGGCCGAGCTCTACGCCGACGTGGCTCGCTTCAACCGGGTGCTGCACAACCTCTGCACGGACGTGTGGACCTACATCTCGATGGGCTACTTCGCCCAGGTGCGCGGCCAGGGCACGGTCGGGTCGAGCACCATGCCGCACAAGGTCAACCCGATCCGCTTCGAGAACGCCGAGGCCAACCTCGAGGTCTCCAACGCCCTCCTCGACGTGCTCGGCTCGACCCTCGTGACGAGCCGCCTGCAGCGCGACCTCACCGACTCCTCGATGCAGCGCAACATCGGGACGGCCTTCGGCCACTCGCTGCTCGCACTCGACAACGTCCTGCGCGGCCTCGAGGGCCTCGACGCCGTTCCGGAGGCGATGGCCGCAGACCTCGACGCCAACTGGGAGGTGCTCGGTGAGCCGGTGCAGTCGGCGATGCGAGCCCTCGGCGCCCAGGGTGTGCCGGGCATGGACAACCCCTACGAGAGGCTCAAGGAGCTGACCCGCGGCCGGCGCATCACGGGCGAGGACCTGCGCGCATTCGTCGCCGGCCTCGGGCTGCCTGACGACGTCGCGAAGCGGCTCTCGGAGATGACGCCCGCTACCTACGTGGGTGTGGCGCCGGCGCTCGTGGACTACCTCGACTAGCGAACTCCGCAGGGCGCCCCAGAGCCGGGGGTGACCCGGCCCGTATGCCGCTGCTGTGCCTGGCGGCGCGCCTCACCGCCGCGCGGGGCCGAGGGCGATGAGGACGTGGGCCTCGACCGGTTCGGACTTTCCCTTCAGCTCCAGCGCGCCGAGCGGCCTGGTGACGGCCTCGGGCAGCAACGCGCGCGTCGCCGGCCCGATGGCCACCCCGCCCACCGGGGCCTTGGCCTCCAGCCGCGAGGCGACGTTGACCGTGTCGCCGATGACCGTGTGGGTGCGCCCGCCACCGGCCCCCAGGAGGCTGAGGGAGACCTCCCCGCTGTTGATGCCGACGCGGAAGCGCGGCCACCCGGGGTGCTCCGACGCCACCTGGGCGGTGGTCTCCTGCAGGGCCAGGGCGGCCCCCGCCGCGCGCATGGCGTGGTCCGGCTGGTCACCGCGGCGGTTGAACGTGGCCATGATCGCATCGCCGATGATCCGGTCGATGTCGCCGCCGAAGGCCTCGACGACCGGCGGGATGGCCACCTCGAAGTAGGTGTTGAGCATCGCGGTGACCTCCCCCGGCTCGTGCGCCTCCGACCAGCTGGTGAAGCCCTGCAGGTCGGCGAACAGGATGCTCATCTCGCGGGTGCCCGAGCGGGTCTGGTCGAGGTAGAGGCCGCCGAAGCGCTCCTCGCGCCACTGCTGCTGCGCGCCCCAGGCCACCAGGGTGAAGGCCGTCAGCATGAGCACGTGCCACTCCCACCAGCTCAGGTGCCAGTTCGGGGCGAACACGATGGCCACCATGGCCTCGCCGAGCAGGACGAGGGCCGCCGCCATGGCCAGCGGCATCAGGCCGCCACGTCGGCGCCACAGCACCCCATAGCTCCAAGCGCTCCACCCGTAGAGGCCGATGGCCAACAGCGCGAGCAGCACCATCCACCCCGAGGCGCGCTCCGGCGCGGTCCTCGCCTGCAGCGGGGGCAGCCTCGCCAGCGACACCACCGCCCACAGGAGCATGAGCCCCAGCAGGGCCCCGCGCAGCCAGCGGGCATGGGACATCAGGCGGACACCGCGCTCGCCCTCGAGGTCTCCGGCCGACACGACCGCGAACAGCGACCCGATGAAGAGGCCGACGGGGGTGGCGAGGGTGAAGCCGGCGTTGGCGCTGTCGAGGAGGACCCTGGGGGTGGCCAGCGCGTGCAGCCCGAGGAACCCGGCCGCGGAGAGGAACGCCAGGGACACGAACATCACCCGAGCGTCCCCGCGCTGCAGGGCCGCTGCCCCCGTCCCGTAGGCCACGATCGCGCTCAGGACCGCCGCGCCGAAGACCAGCCAGAAGTGCGCCGGGTGGTTCTCCCACACGAGGTCCATGGACGGCCGGCGCAGCAGCAGCGCCAGCCCGGCCAGGGGGATGAGGAAGGCGATGACCCCGGCCACGACCACCCGCGCCCGAGGTCGTGCCCCGGAGTCGTCCCGGTGGGGCTCGGCACCGGCCGGCGCCACCGACTCGCCCCCGGCCATCACGTCCGCCCGGTGGCGGCGGCAGCCCGCGCCGCGGAGAGGTACTGGTGCAGCTGGGAGACCACGACCGAGCCCTCTCCCACGGCGGAGGCCACCCGCTTGACCGACCCGTGCCGCACGTCGCCCACGGCGAAGAACCCCGGCAGGGAGGTCTCGTACGGCAGCGGCGCCCGCTCCAGCGGCCAGGCGCCGGCGGAGGCGGCGTCGGAGCCCGTCAGGACGAAGCCGTGGTCGTCGCGCTGGACCTCCTCGGGCAGCCACCCCGTGTGGGGCTCGGCCCCGATCATGACGAACAGCCCGTCGGCCGGGACGCTGAGGCGCTCCCCGGTCGTGCGGTTGGCGATGACGACCTCCTGCAGCCAGCCCTGCCCACCGCCACCGACGACCTCCGAGTCGAGGTGGACGGTGATCCCGGGGGTGGCCTCGATCTCGTCGACCAGGTACTGCGACATTCCCTCGCCCAGTGCAGCCGAGCGCACGACGAGGCGCACGTCCGCGGCATACCGCTGGAGGTGGAGCACGGCCTGCCCGGCGGAGTTCCCGCCCCCGAGCACCACGAGGTGCAGGCCGGCCAGGGCCTGGGCCTCGGAGACGCTGGCCCCGTAGTAGACGCCGGCGCCGCTGAGGGCCTCGAGAGCGGGGATGCCCAGACGCCGGTAGGCCACGCCGGCCGCCAGGACGACCGCCGAGGCGGTGACCTCCCCCACCATCGAGACCTGGGCCGTGAAGCCGCCACGCTCCGGGTGGATGGCAGTGATCTCACGGGTGACCAGGAAGTGCGCGCCGAACACCCACGCCTGCTGGTAGCCGCGCTGTGCCAGCTCCGCCCCGCTCGGGCCGCGCGAGAAGCCCAGGTAGTTGCGGATCAGGGAGCTCGAGCCGGCCTGGCCGCCGAGCGACTCGCGCTCGACGACGAGCACCCGCAGGCCCTCCGACGACGCGTAGACCGACGCGGCCAGCCCGGCGGGTCCGGCACCGACGACGAGCACGTCGAAGTCGCGCTCCTCGTCCGGCAGGGTCGTCGGGATCCCCCAGGCCTCGCAGATCTCGGCGTCGGTGGGGTCGAGCAGCACGGTCCCACCGAGGGCCGGCATCCACACGACGACCGGGCCGGTCAGCTCCTCCGCGGCGCGGATGCCGATCTGCGCCAGGGCCGTAGTGGCGTCGGCGCTGCCCCGCTCCAGGAACGTGTGCGGGATCCCGTTGCGGGTCAGCAGGCTCCGTATGCCGTGCCCGCGGGCTGCCCGGCGCTCGGCGACGACGACGACCTCGCGCTCGGGTGAGGTCACCGTGCGCGACCACTCGTGGACGAACTCGCCGATGGTGCGGTTGAAGAGCTCGTCGTGCTCCGACCAGGGCTTGAGCACGTAGTAGTTGATGTCGCCGAGGGCCATCGCCCGGAGGATGGCCTCAGCGGTCGGACGGTCGGACCACGCGCCCCACGGCACGAGCAGGGCCCGTCGGGCGTCCGGGTGCATGGTGCGCACCCGGGCGAGCAGCTCGGCGCCGGGCAGGTCGGGCAGCCACTGGTCGGCGAGCACGGTCACCACCGGGTCGTGGCGGTCCCGGGCGGCCTCGAGCTGGGCGAGGGCGGCCGCGGCGGTGAGCTCGCCGCGGATCCGGAAGTCGCCACCGAACCTGCGTTGCAGGTGCGTCTCGATCCGCGAGAGCGTCTCGGGGTCGGCGTCGACGGCGAGCAGGAGCGGACGGGGCATGGCGCCTCCAGCCGACGGGCGGGCCTGACCCCGGTCAGGCTAGGACCGCGGGCGCGGGGGCCGCGTCGGCCAGATGACGTAGGCCGCCCGTGCAGGCCATGGGTAGCGTGAGGGGATGGCTGGGCGCAGGGCTCGACGCGAGGACATCCACGAGATCGCCATGGGCCTGCCGCAGGTCGAGAGCTCCACGTCCGGCGCGGGCCTGCCCTCCTACTCGGTCGGCGGTCGGGCGTTCGTCTTCTTCCGCGAGCCGCGCAAGGACGCGCTCGACCCCGAGACGGGTGAGCGGATGGAGGACGTCATCGTCTTCCATGTCGGGGACCTCGCCGACAAGGAGGCCCTCGTCCAGGCCGATGGGCCCTTCTTCACCACGCCGCACTGGAACGGCTACCGCGCGGTGCTCCTGAGGGAGCGCCACCTCGGCCGGCTGAGCCGCCGCGAGCTCGAGGAGGTCGTCACCGACGCCTGGGTCGCCCGTGCACCGAACCGCCTCGCCAAGGACTACCTGGGCGAGGCGTAGTGGCGCAGGGCCAGCGGCCCGGCCAGGCAGGTCAGACGGTGACCAAGCCGTTCGGGGTGTCGAACGTGACGGCGAGCAGGCCGGGGGTGCCGTGCGGCGCCACGAACGTGAAGTCGATGACCGTGGACGTGCCCTCAGGCGGCAGGTCGAGCCAGTCGCGCACCCGGGCCGGGTCGCCGGCGATCTGCAGGCCCTCGATCGTGACGTGGGTGCGGGCGCCGTTGGACGGGTGGCACTCGGGGGTCTCCCACTCCACGAAGAACGGCAGCTGCGGGTCGGAGATCAGGCCCTTGACGCCGAGCTGGCGCCACCTCAGCTCGGTGCCGTCGGGGCGGTGGCGGTTGCCCTCGGCGGACTCGCGGCCCAGGCGCTTCTCGTAGGGCTTGATGTCGTCGACGCGGACGACCCAGCCGAGCCAGCCCCCGCCGGCCTCGGAGCGCGCGCGGACGGCCTGGCCGAACGGCGCCTTGTCGGAGGCGGGATGGTCGAGCACCTCGACGACCTCGACGTACCGCTCGTGCGCCAGCGGGAAGATCACGTTCCGCGTACCGAACCGCGGGTGGATTCCCCCATCGACCGGCTCCACGCCGATCAGCTTGGCGAGACGCTCAGCAGTCGCCTTCAGCCCGTCGTGCTCGGCGGCGTAGGAAACGTGGTCAACTCGCATGACGCCATCGTGACACACGATTTGGGGCGCCCTTGACAGGGGGTAGGACCACCCCTTACTCGCGCCCGGGAGGACGGGCACAACGCCCCCTGCGCTGGCGGACCGCCTCGTAGATCACGATGGCGGCCGAGGTGGCGACGTTGAGCGAGTTGGCCCGGCCCGCCATGGGGATCCGCACGCGGTGTGCCGCCGCGGCGAGGACCTCGTCCGTGAGCCCGTACTTCTCGGCGCCCACGGCGATGGCCACCGGCCCCGTGTAGTCGACCTCGGTGTAGTCGACGTCGGTGTCGGGGGTGGTCGCGACCAGGGCGATCCCCTGCCCGCTCAGCCAGTCGATGGTGGCGGCGGTGCTGTCGGAGGCGACGGGCACGGAGAAGACGGTGCCCTTGCTCGCCCGCACGAGGTTGGGGTTGCCCCAGTCGGTCACCGGGTCCGCCGCGATCACTGCCTCGACACCGGCGGCGTCAGCGGTGCGCAGCATGGCGCCGAGGTTGCCGGGCTTCTCGACGCCCTGGCACAGGAGGGCGAGCGAGTCGGGCCCGACCTCCAGGTCGGCGCAGGTGCGGGTCACGGACTCCACCACCGCGAGGAAGCCGTCAGGCCCCTCCCGGTAGGCCACCTTCTCGAAGGCGCCGCGGCCGAGCTGGATGGTGTCCACGCCGTGGGCCGCGACGCCGGACACGACGTCGAGCTGCGCCTCCGGGTCGAGCATGAGCTCCGGGCAGTAGTAGACGGCGCGCGGGAGCACCCCGGCCCCGAGAGCCAGTGACAGCTCCTCGAAGCCCTCGATCAGCGTCAGGCCCGACTCCTCCCGGGAGCGGCGGCGGCGCAGGGCGGTGAGGTTCTTCAGCCGCGGGTTGGACGGCGAGGTGATGATCAGGTCAGACATGGCGGCCCCAGCATGTCACTGATCGTCCTGGGCGGGCGTGGGACACAATGCCCGGCATGACACTGCCTGTGACGACCGAGCGCTTCAGCCTGCGCCAGAGGATCACCCTGATGGTGAACCGCTACGAGATCCGCACCATGGACGAGTCCGGCGCCGAAGGCGCACTGGTCGCGGTGGCCCAGCAGAAGCGGATGGCCTTCAAGGAGCACGTCACCTTCTACGCCGACGAGACGCGCACCGAACCCGTGTTCTCCTTCAAGGCGCGCCAGCACCTCGACCTCGCTGCCACCTACGACGTCTTCGACGCCGACGGCCAGCCGATCGGCTGGTTCCGCAAGGACTTCGGCAGGTCGCTGCTGCGCTCCTCCTGGCACCTCGGCACCGCCGACGGCCTCGAGGCCTTCGGCACCGAGCGCCACCAGCACGTCGCCCTGCTGAGGCGCGCCTGGGAATGGCTCCCGGTGGTCAGCGACCTCCCGAGCCCGTTCATCTTCCACTTCGACTTCACCGCCGGCGACGGCACGCTCGTGATGTCGTCCGAGCGCCTGCGCTCCCTGCGTGACCGGTATGCCGTGCACGTGCCGGTGGCGAGCAACGGCTGGCAGGCGGACTGGCGGGTCGCGCTGTCGATGGCCGTCGCGCTCGACGCCCTGCAGTCGCGCTAGGAGAGCAGCGAGAGCAGCACGGGGACGAGGCCGTCGTCGTCGACGTGGCCGGTCACCTCGTCGGCGACAGCCTTGACCTCCTCGGGCGCGTTGCCCATCGCCACCCCGCGGGCAGCCCACTGCAGCATCTCGAGGTCGTTGCGCTGGTCACCGACCGCGACGGTGTGCATGGGCTCGACCTCCAGCCGCCGGCGCAGCAGCTCGAGGGCGGACCCCTTGGAGACGCCCTCGGGGTTGATGTCCATCCACGCGGTGAAGCCGATGTTGTAGTTGACCTCGTGCAGGCCGATGCGCTCGGCGAGCTCCTCGAAGTCCTCGCTGGTGCCCGTCGGGCTGCGGAACGTCACACGGGTGACCGGGTCGGCCACGAGCTCGTCCCACGACACGACCCGCAGCTCGCCGTCGAGCTCGCCGTCGGGGAAGGGGGCGCTGACCTTGAAGCCCACGCCGAGCTCCTCCACGGCGATGACAGCGTCCGGCCACGAGTCGCGCAGCAGCGCGAGGGCAGGCGCTGGGTCGAACGTGACCGTCTCGAGGATCTGGTATCCCTGCGGCTCGTCGGGGTCCAGGGCCAGGGTGACCGCACCGTTGGAGCACACGACGTAGCCGGTGGTCAGGCCGAGGGCGTCCAGGATCGGTGTGGTGGCCACGATGGAGCGCCCGGTGGCGACCACGATGTGCATCCCCGTGGCGGCGACGGCCTGCACCGCTTCGCGCACTGCCGGGCGCAGCACCCCGGCGTGCGTGATGGTCGTGCCGTCCAGGTCGAGGGCGATGAGGCGCTCGGTCATGTCTCCCCTACTCCAGTGATCGCTGGTCAGACCGGCTTGAGGACCTCGAGGCCGAGGTACGGCTGCAGGGCCTGGGGCACCACCACGGAGCCGTCGGCCTGCTGGTGGTTCTCCAGGATCGCCACCAGCCAGCGCGTCGTGGCCAGGGTGCCGTTGAGCGTGGCAGCCGTCTGAGTGCCCTTCTCCGCGCGGTACCGGGTGTTCAGTCGGCGGGCCTGGTAGGTCGTGCAGTTCGACGTCGACGTCAGCTCGCGGTAGCGCCCCTGCGTGGGGACCCACGCCTCGCAGTCGTACTTGCGCGCTGCGGGGCCGCCGAGGTCGCCGGCCGCGGTGTCGATGATGCGGTAGGGCACCTCGATCTTGCCCAGCATCTCCTTCTCCATGGCCAGGAGCCGCTCGTGCTCGGCCACGGCGTCCTCGGGACGGCAGTAGACGAACATCTCGAGCTTGTTGAACTGGTGCACCCGGATGATGCCGCGGGTGTCCTTGCCGTAGGACCCGGCCTCGCGGCGGTAGCAGGTGGACCACCCGGCATACCGCTTGGCGCCGTCGGAGAGGTCGAGGATCTCCTCGGCGTGGTAGCCCGCGAGCGCGACCTCGGAGGTGCCCGTCAGGTAGAGGTCGTCGGCCTCGAGGCGGTAGACCTCGTCGGCGTGGGCGTCGAGGAAGCCGGCGCCCCCCATCACCTGAGGTGTCACCAGCGTCGGCGTGATCATGGGGATGAAGCCGTGCTCGACGGCCTGCGCGAGGGCGAGGTTCATCATGGCGATCTCGAGCCGGGCGCCGACGCCCTTGAGGAAGTAGAAGCGGGACCCCGCGACCCGGGCCCCGCGCTCCATGTCGATCGCGTCGAGCGCCTCGCCGAGGGCGAGGTGGTCCTTCGGCTCGAAGTCGAAGTCCCGCGGCTCGCCGACCGTCTCGAGCACGACGTAGTCCTCCTCGCCGCCGACCGGGACGCCGGGCTCGATGATGTTGCCGATCCGGCGCACGAGGGTGTCGAGGAGCTCCTCGGCCTCGCCGGCCGCCGCCTGCAGGGTCTTCACCCGCGCGGCCATCTCCTTGGTCTGCGCGAGCAGCGCCTGCTTGGCCTCGCCCTGGGCCTGCGCGACCTGCTTGCCCATCGACTTCTGCTCAGCCCGCAGCCGCTCGAACTCGGTCAGGGAGGAGCGGCGGCGCTCGTCGGCGGCGAGGATCTGGTCGACGACCCCCTCGTCCTCGCCACGGGCACGCTGGGAGGCGCGGACCCGGTCGGGGTCCTCGCGCAGGAGTCTGATGTCGATCACCGGGCCAGCCTATCGGGGCCGCCCGGCCCGAAATCCGTGGCTGGCGGCGGGAGCCCGGTGCCAGACTGGGGCCAGCCGACCCACCGGAGCACCGATGCCTTCCACCCCCACCCTGCTCGCCTTCGCCGCGGCGGCCACCGCCCTCGTGCTGCTGCCGGGCCCCAACCTGATCTTCATCGTCAGCCGCGGCATCGCCCAAGGGCGTCGGGCTGCGCTCGCCTCCACCCTGGGTGTGACCACGGCGACCTCGGTGTTCGTGGTGCTGACGGCTTTCGGCCTGACCGCCCTGATCTCCTCGTCGGTCATCGCCTTCTCGGTCGTCAAGTACGCGGGCGTGGCCTACCTTCTCCACCTCGCCGTCCGGGAGTTCCGCTCGCGCGGCCGGTTCCGCCTCGAGCAGCCCGCGCCCGCCAGCAGCGGCCGGGCCTACCTCGACGCCTTCCTGGTCGGCATCACCAACCCCAAGGTGGCGCTGTTCTTCCTCGCCTTCTTCCCCCAGTTCGTCCACCCGGCCTCGGGTCCGGTCGTCCCCCAGGTGCTCGTCCTCGGCGCCGTCTTCGTGACCATCGGGCTGACCTCGGACTCGATGTACGCCCTCGCGGCGGGCTCCATCGGCCGGTGGCTGGCCCGGCGTCCCCAGGCCATGCACCGCAGCCGCTACCTCAGCGGGGCCGTCTACCTCGCCCTGGGAGGTGCGGCGGTGCTCACCGGCGGTCCGCAGCGGGCCTAGGTCCTAAGCGCTCACGTCCACCAGGTGGTGCGCCAGGTCGTGCAGGAAGTACTGGCCGAGGGACTCGACGGTGAACACCGAGCCGTCACTGCGCGTACCGGTGCGCCGCCACTGCTCCCCCTCGACGGTGGCGAAGGCGTCCCGGGCGTCGGTTGCGGCCTCGCGCAGCTCCATGGCCACCGCTGCCGGGTCCTGCTCGTGGTAGCGGGCGGTCACGGCTGCGGCGTCCTGGTCCCAGTTCGGGAACTCGGGCGCCTCCTTGCGCAGCATCAGGTCCACCCGCTCGGTGAAGGTCCGGCAGACGTCGCGCACATGGCAGGCGTACTCCAGGGGCGACCAGGTCGAGGGTGAGGGGCGTTCGCGGGCGTCGGACCGGGCGAGCACCTCCTGCCAGGGCTCGGTCAGCGCGGGCACCCGCTCAGCGATCGAGGGTCCGTCCACGGCGCTGGCCGTGAACCCACAGTCCGGGCAGGTCTCACGCAGCGTCCAGGTCCAGTCCTTGGTGTCGGGCTCGATCGGCGCGGGCTCGAGGGGAGTGGTCACGCCCCCACGCTACGCCGCGCCGGCCGTCTCCCGCCTGCGCTCGAGCCCGCGCATGACCGGCGTCACCGCGACCCCGTGCACGATGACCGAGAGCACGATGGTGAACGCGACCGTCGACCAGAGCCAGCGCTCCTCGGCGAAGGCCACCAGACCCAGGGCGTAGGCGAGATAGTAGATGGAGCCCACGCCACGGACACCGAAGAAGGCCGTGGCGAAACGCTCGCGGCGCCCCAGCGAGAGGTCCCGGTTGCGGCCCATCCGGTCCCCGCCGACCGACAGGGCCAGCAGACCGGACAGCGGCCGGATGACGAAGACCAGGGCCAGGCCCACCACCACACCGCGCCAGTCGAGGTGGGAGAGCAGGCCGTGCGTGAGGCCGATGCCGAGGAAGAGCAGCACGAGCAGGGTCAGCAGCCGCTCGAGCCGCTCGACCACCTGGTGCATCAGTGCGTGGTAGTCGTGAGAGCGCTCGGCCGACCGGATGGTCATGGCGCAGGCGAAGACCGCCAGGAAGCCGTAGCCGCCGGCGACCTCGCTGGCCCCGTAGGCGAGCAGCAGCGCCGCGAGCGCCATGAGCGGTTCGCCCGTCTCGGCGACCCTCAGCGACTGCGCCCTCGAGCGGAACGCGATCCGCCCCAGCATCCAGCCGAGGGCGACGCCCACGGCCACCCCGATCACCGTCTTGCCGACCAGCTCCCAGCCCAGCCAGCGCAGGCCCCAGCCGCTGACCGCGCCATGGCCTGCCAGGAACACCGCGGCATACACGAAGGGGAAGGCGAGCCCGTCGTTGAGCCCGGCCTCCGAGGTCAGGGCGAAGCGCACCTCGTCCTCCTCGTCGATCTCCTCGGCGTCGTCGTCGACGCTGGGGCCCTCCACCTGGACGTCCGAGGCCAGCACCGGGTCGGTCGGGGCGAGCACGGCCCCGAGCAGCAGCGCGGCGGCCGGGGCGATCCCCAGCCCCCACCAACCCAGGAGGGCCACGCCCCCGATGGTCAGCGGCATCGCGATGCCGAGCAGCTTCCATGTGCTCGACCAGCGTCTCCAGCCCGACCGGTCGCGCAGCGACAGCGGCCGGTCCAGGGCCAGGCCCACGCCCATCAGGGCGATCAGGACGGTGACCTCCGCAACGTGCTCGATGACGGCCCGGTGCTCGCGGGGGTCGAACGGGGACGCGCCCTGCATGGGCAGCAGCCCGATCAGCGCACCCACACCGATGAGGACCACGGGGGCGGACAGGGCCGCCCTACGCAGGACGGTCGGCAACACGACCGTCAGCAGCAGCGAGACCCCGCCCAGGAGGAAGACGAGGTCGGACGACATGCGCCAACCCTCTCACCCCCCGGGCGAGGCCCGGCACGCGCCGCACACTGGCAGGGCTGGCTGCTGGCGCGCCGGGGAGAATGGGCCCATGACGCTGCCCGCCGCCTCTGCGCCCTTCACCATCCGACGGGCCACCCCGTCGGAGTTCGCCGCCGTGGGCGAGATCACCGTGCGGTCGTATGTGGAGGACGGGCACCTGCCGCCTGGCTCGGACTACGCCCGGGTGCTCGCCGATGCCGGCGCCCGGGCAACCGGCGCCGAGCTCTGGGTGGCGGTCGAGCAGTCGGGCGAGGTGCTCGGCTCGGTCACGTTCGCCCCGCCGGGGACGCCCTACGCGGAGGTCTCGGACGGTGAGGAGGGCGAGTTCCGGATGCTCGCGGTCGCTCATGGGGCGCGCGGCCGTGGCGTCGGGGAGGCGCTGGTGCGACAGTGTGTGGACCGGGCGCGCGAGCTCGGCCTGACCGGGGTCGCCCTGTCCACCCAGCCCTCGATGGGCCCGGCCCACCGGGTCTATGAGCGGCTGGGCTTCACCCGCGCGCCCGAGCGGGACTGGCAGCCGGTGCCGGGGATCCAGCTGCTCGCCTACCGCCTCCGGCTCTGAGCCTTCGCCGGCCCAGGCCCGCTCAGGCCCGCTCAGGCCCGCTCAGGCCGGCTCAGGCCTGCTCAGGCCTGCTCCGGCCTGCTCAGGGTCCGCTCCGGCCTGCTCAGGGTCCGCTCCGGGTCCGCTCCGGCCAGGTGCGCCGGGGCACGGGCTGGGGCGCGCGCTGGGCTCGCTTCCGAGGTGCGGCGCGTGGCTGGCTACCGTGGGGTAGCGTCGCGCTGTGCTTCTGGACAATGCTGGATGGATCGCGCTGGGCGCCGTCGTGCTCGTGCTCGCCGCTGCGTGGCTCATCGCCGCTCGGTCCTCGGGCCGACCGGTCCCCAGCGGGGTCCACCGCGGACGCCGTCGGCGCCGGCCGCACCGCAACGAGTTCCGTCCCGAGGGCCACGTCGAGCCCGAGACCCCCAAACGCCGCGCTGCCATCATCGTCAACCCCAGCAAGTTCGAGGACCTCGCGGCGGTGCAGCGCCGGATCACCCGCCAGTGCCGCGAGCTCGGCTGGGACGAGCCGCTCTACCTCGAGACCACGATCAAGGATCCCGGCACCGGCCCGGCGAAGCAGGCCGTCGAGCAGGGCGTCAGCGTGGTCTGCGCGCTGGGCGGCGACGGCACCGTGCGCGCGGTCGCAGAGGCCCTGGTCGGCACCGACACCCCCATGGGCCTGCTCCCGGGCGGCACCGGCAACCTGCTGGCCCGCAACCTCGACCTCCCGGTCGACTCGCTCAGCGACGCCCTGACGGTCGCGCTGACCGGCCAGAACAAGCGCATCGACGTGGGACGGCTCACCGTCGACGCCTCGGGCGAGCACGAGCGCCCGGAGAAGCACATCTTCCTGGTCATGGCCGGGCTCGGCTTCGATGCCGCGATCATGGCCGACGCGCCCGAGAAGCTGAAGGCGAGGGTGGGCTGGCCGGCGTACGTCGTCTCCGGTGCCCGCAACCTGCGCGGCCCCCAGTTCAAGGTGCGGGTCAAGGTCGACGAGACCGAGGAGTTCACCCGCCGCACCCGTACCGTCGTCATCGGCAACTGCGGCAAGCTGCTCGGCGGCCTGGTGCTCATGCCCGAGGCCGAGATCAACGACGGTCAGCTCGACATGGTGGTCATCTCGCCCACGGGCGTCGTGGGCTGGGCGGCGGTCGCGGCGCGGATCGCCTCGAAGAGGCGACGCGGCCACACCCGGGTCGACCACCGCACCGCCGCGGAGGTGAAGATCCGCGCCGACCGCCCCCAGGAGGTCCAGCTCGACGGGGACACGATCGGCAAGGCCCGGGCGATCAGCGCCGAGGTCGTGCCACTCTCCCTCGTCGTCCGGGTGGGGGCCGCGCGCTGATGGGCACGTCCCGCTGGACCCGGCTGCTGCGCGCTGTCGCGGCCATGGTGCTCTTCGCCCTGCCGGTGCTGCTGCTCGGCTTCGCCGTGCGCGAGCAGTTCGACCCGCTCATCCGCCTCGACAAGTCGGTGATCGCCTGGGCCACCGACCTCACCAGGAGCACGGGCGCGGCCCCTGCCCTGATCGCTCTCCAGGAGGCCACACAGCCGAGGTGGGTGCACGTGGTCGGCACGCTCGTGGTGCTGTGGGTCTGGCTGGCCAAGGGGCTGCGCAACCGCGCCCTGTGGGCCTTCGCCACCCTCATGGTCGGCTGGAGCGTCGGCTACTTCTCCAAGCTCATCGTCCAGAGGGCACGCCCGGTCGTCACCGAGCCGGTCTCCCACTCCCCCGGGTTCTCGTTCCCGTCCGGGCACGCCCTGAACATCGCTGTCTTCGCCTCGGTCATGGTGTTCCTGCTGTGGCCCCTGGTCACCTCCGCGGAGGCCCGGCGCGTGCTCGTGGCAGCGGCCGCGGTGCTGGTCCTGGCCGTGGGGTGTGACCGGGTCTTCCTCGGCGCACACTTCCCCTCGGACGTCGCGGCAGGGTTCATTCTCGGTTTAGGCATTACCTTCTCCTCATGGATCGGTTTCATAGGGAAGACGGCCGCGACCTCCTCACCCGGGCCGTCGGCCCCGGCATAGCGCTCTGGGGGCTGATCGTCGGGATCGGGTTCGCCCTCACCGGCCCGCTCATCGGGCTCTCGCGCGACGAGGAGTCGGTCAGCAAGGACCTCGCCTCCGGGCGCACCTCGACCTGGAACCAGATCACCCTGGTGTGGTCGCACATCGGCAACACCGAGATCGTCATCGGCGTCTGCGTGGTCGTCGTCGCCATCCTGTTGTGGAGAACCCGCGACTGGCGCTTCGCCGCGGTGCCGGCGATCGCCATCGCGCTCCAGGCGACGATCTTCGTCATCGCGGCCAACGTCGTGGGCCGCGACCGCCCGCACGTGCCCAAGCTCGACCCGGCGCCGCCCACCTCCAGCTACCCCAGCGGCCACGTCGGCGCCTCCACGGCCCTCTACGTGTCCTTTGCCCTGCTCGCGACCCGCATCCAGCGCACCTGGCTGCGCTGGAGCGTCATCGTGGTGTGCCTGCTCATCCCTCTGCTGGTGACCTACGCGCGCCTCTACCGCGGCATGCACCACGTCACGGACGTCGGTGTCGGGATGCTCAACGGCCTGCTGTGCGCGCTCCTGGCCTACGGCTGGTACCGCCACCGGGCACGGCAGAGCGAGCCGGTGCAGCGGCGCGCCGACGCCGTCGTCAGGTAAAGAGGGCCTGGCCCCAGTACTCGCCCCCTCGCACGCCGGGCGGGCAGGCGAAGACCGCCGACCCGGTGTGCTCGATGTACTCGTTGAGCGCGTCGGTGGCGGCCAGCGCCCGCTGCATCGGCACGAACTGCCTGCCAGCGTCACGGCAGAAGGCGATGAAGAACAGGCCGGCATCGAGGTGGCCGACGCCATCTGTGCCGTCGGTGAAGTTGTAGCCGCGGCGCAGCAGGCGGATGCCCTTGAGGTGCTCGGCGGACGCGAGCCGGATGTGTGCCGTGTCCGGGATGGCCGGGGCCCCGTCAGCACCCTTGGCGGCGAAGTCGATCGTGTCGAACTCGCGTCTGCGGCCGAGCGGCGCCCCCTCCCCCTTGTTGCGGCCGATGACCTGCTCCTGCTCCTGGAGCGTGGTGCGGTCCCAGACCTCGATGTGCATGCGGATGCGGCGCGCGACCAGGTAGGAGCCCCCGGCCATCCAGGCTCCCGCGCCGGACACGTCCCCGGGCTGCACCCACACGTGCTCGGCCAGGGCGCCGGCGTCCTCGGCCTTGAGGTTGTTCGTGCCGTCCTTGAAGCCGAACATGTTGCGGGCCGTGACCTGGCTGCGGCTGGTCGAGGAGGTGCGCCCGAAGCCCAGCTGGCTCCACCGGACGGCAACGGTGCCGAAGCCGATCCGCACGAGGTTGCGGATCGCGTGCACCGCCACCTGCGGGTCGTTGGCACAGGCCTGGATGCACAGGTCCCCGCCCGAGCGGGCGGGGTCGAGGTCGTCGCCGCGGAAGGCGGGGAGGTCCTCGAACCCCTGCGGGCGGCGCCCGGCCAGTCCGAAGCGGCCGTCGAAGAGCGAGGGGCCGAAGCCGATCGTGATGGTCAGGCCTGACGGCGGCAGGTCGAACGCCTCGCCGGTGTCCTGCGGGACCCCGTAGGGGCCGCCGCCCACGACCCCGCCGGGAGCCGCCTCGGCACCGGCGGTCATCCGCTCGGCGGCCGCGGTCCAGGCCTTGAGGGTCTCGACGAGCTGGGCGCGGTCCGTCGTCGTGACGTCGAGCGCCACGAAGTGCATCCGGTCCTGGGCCGGCGTGGTGATGCCAGCCTGGTGGGGTCCGTGGAAGGGCACCTGCGCCGCGAGGTCCGGGCCACCGGACGGCGCGGTACCCGCATCGGCACGCTGCGCGGCATACATCCCGGCGGCGCCGGCCACAGCACCGCCGACGGCTGCCCCGGCCCCTGCGCCGAGCAGGCCGCGGCGGCTGATGCCGTCTGGCTCTTTCACGCCCGGCTCTTTAACGCCCGGCTGGTTCACGCCGGTCTGGCTCACGCCGCCACGACTCCCGGGACCTTGGCCACCTGCTCGCTCACGGCGTCGAGCGCGACGGTGAGGGCCTTGACGTCGTCCTTGCTCAGGGCGGTGTAGGCCTTGAAGCCCTCGCCGGCCTTGTGGGCGTCGAGCGCCTCGTCGAGCTCGGCGAAGCGGGCGTCAATGGCCTTCAGCAGCGCGGGGTCGCGCTCCTCGAGGGCGGGACGCAGCGCGGCGATGGCCTGCTTGCAGCCCTCGTAGTTGGCGTCGAAGTCGTAGAGGTCGGTGTGGCTGTAGCGCTCCTCCTCGCCGGTGACCTTGCCGGTGGCCATCTCGTCGAGCAGCGCCTTGGAGCCGTTCGCGATCTGGAGCGGGTTGAGCTCGACGGTCTTGGCCTTGGCCACCACCTGCTTGACGTCGGCCAGCAGCTGGTCGGCGACCGCGCCGCTGTCCTTCTGCAGGCCGTCCTTCCACAGGTCCTTCTCGAGGCGGTGGTAGCCGGTGAACGTCATGCCCTCGGCCACCACGTCCTCGCGGCCGTCGATCTTGGGGTCGAGGTCGCCGAAGGACTCCGCCACGGGCTCGATCTCCTCCCACGGGCCGCGGGCGTCGGCATACAGGCTCTTTGCCTTGGCCACGTCCCCGGCCTTGACCGCGGCCGTGAACTCCGTGGTGTGCTCGAGCAGCTCGTCGGCCTCGTGCGCGACGTACTTCTCGTAGGCCGTCACCGCGGCGGCCAGCTTCTCGTCGGAGCTGGCGGCCCCGGTCGCCGTGCCGGACCCGGTGACGGTGAAGTCGGCCCGGATGCCGTCGCCCTTCATGCCCGGCTTGCAGGCGGTCTGGTAGGTCCCCGGCGCGGTGAGCTCGACCGTGAAGGAGCGGGACAGCCCCGGCGTGATGTTCTCGAGCTCGCCCATCACCCGGCCGCCCTCGCCGTAGATGTAGAACTCGTTGACCTTGCTGCCCTTGTTGGTCACGGTGAACTCGACGGTCCCCGCCGGCGCCTGGGTGCGCGAGACCTTGCACTCGGTGTCCGTGGCCTCCACCGTGATGGCGCCACCCTTGCTCGACGACGTGCCGGTGGACTCCGAGCCGCCGCCGCAGCCGGCGGCGCCGAGGACGAGGGCTGCTCCGAGGACAGCGTGGGCAGGGATGATGCGCATGGTTCTCCTGAAGGGGGCGTGCGAGGGGTCGGGTGCGGGCGACGTAGCCGGGTGGACGGGCGACGTGCGGCGGGTCAGGCCGCCGCGGACGTGGAGGTCGAGGGGGCCGCTGCGGTGGCCGGCGCCTTCTGGCGCTGCGGGCGCAGGAAGAGGGTCAGGACGATGCCGACGTACAGCACCCAGGCGACCGCCTGCAGGACCGTGGTGGCCGGCGTGAAGTTGAAGATGCCCTTGAGCAGGGTCGCGTACCAGGACTGCGGCGCGATCGTGCCACTGACGTCGAACGCCAGGGTGTTCAGGCCGGGAAGGAACGAGGCTTCCTGCAGGTCGTGCAGGCCGTAGGCCAGGATGCCGGCGGCGACGAAGATGAGCAGGACCCCGGTGTAGCGGAAGAACTTCGCCAGGTTGATGCGCACCGCGCCCTGGTAGATCGCGAACCCGAGGGCGATCGCGGCACCGAGCCCGATGACCCAGCCGATCAGCGGCTGCGTGGTGCCCGCGCCGGCGGCCTGGGCGGTGGCGTAGAAGAAGATTGCCGTCTCCAGCCCCTCCCGGCCGACGCCGAGGAAGCCGACGAGCGCCACGGCCCACGGGCCGACGTCGATCGCCCGGTCCAGCTTGCCCTTGAGCTCCCCCGAGATCGTGCGGGACGCCGAGCGCATCCAGAACACCATGCCGGTCACGAAGGCCACCGCCAGGATCGAGGCAGTGCCGCCCACGAGCTCCTGGGCCTCGAAGGACAGCTGGCGCGTGCCGTAGGTCAGGAAAGCGCCGAGCAGCACCGAGAGCGTGATGGCCACCCCGACGCCGGTCCAGACCCAGCGCAGGGCCCAGCGGCGGTCGGTCTTGACCAGAAAAGCCACGAGGATGACGACGACAAGGGCGGCCTCGAGGCCTTCACGGAGCCCGATGAGGGCGTTGCTGACAAGCATGGCACCTGATTTCCGACACGGGGATGTTGCGTAATCAGGTACAAGGTAAGCCTTACCTAAGGAGGGCAGTCAAGTTCGGGCCGGAATCTGGGTGTGTGAGCCGGCCCACTCCCTCAGACCTCGTGCTGGGCGCGCAGCCCCCGAAGCCAGGCGCGCGCATCGGCAAACGACTGGTCCGTGGTGTGCGGGCTGACCCGCACGGCCGTGCCGTGGGCCGCGGGGTAGCTGCCGACGAACCTCACGTCGGCGCAGACCCGCTTCAGTCCGACCAGCGCCTCCCCCACCCGCTCGTCGAGGACATGGCCCTCGATGTCGATGGAGAAGCAGTAGCTGCCCATCGACTCCTTCGTCGGGCGCGACTCCAGCCGCGACATGTTGATCCCACGCACGGCGAACTGCTCGAGCAGCTCGAGGAGTCCGCCGGCGTGGTCCTCGCGCTGGTAGAGGACCAGCGTGGTCTTGTCGGCGCCGGTGCGCTCGGGGAGCCGGCCCGGCCGGGACACCAGCACGAACCGCGTCACCGCCGAGGCGTTGTCCCCGATGTCGTCGGCCAGTACCTCGAGCCCGTGGTTCGCCGCGGCCACCGGTGCGCACACCGCCGCCTGGTATGCCGCCGAGTCGCCGTTGCTCAGCGCGGCTGCGGCTGCCGCCGTGGACAGCGTCGGGACGTAGGCCGCCTCCGGCAGGTGGGTGCCCATCCAGGTGCGGACCTGCGCCCATGCGTGGCTGTGGGTGCCGACCGCGCGGACCTCCTCGAGCGCAAGCCCCGGTCGGGCGGCGAGCACGAAGGTGATGGGGACGAGGACCTCCCCGGTCACCACGAGCGGGTCGCCGCTCGCGAGCGCGTCGAGGGTGGCGCTGACCCCGCCCTCCACGGAGTTCTCGATGGGGACCATGGCCGCCTCGATGTCGCCCGAGCGCAGTGCGCCCAGTGCTGCGTCCACCGACCCGAAGGGCTGGTGGCTGCCGCCGCGGGCGGGACCCCAGGCGTCGAGCGCCATCTGGGTGAAGGTGCCCTCGGGGCCGAGGTAGCCGTAGCGGGCGACTCCGGCCGGGCTGTTCGATGTCACGGCGGTGGGGCTGGCCATCGGGTGCCTCATGCCTTCTGCGAGCCGGTCCGGGCGGCCGCGAGCGCCTGCTGCTCCTCAGGCGTGAGGGTGGCGTCGCTGGAGCCGCCGACCACCCCCTTGGCGTAGGTGCGGGACTCGCCGCGGGCGTGGATGGAGCTGAACACCAGGCCGTCGCCGCGGTCGTCGACGAGGGCGGCGCTGAACGACAGCCTGCCGCCCATGTCGCCGAAGGCGTCGTAGCGCACGACTGCCACGTGGCGCAGCGCCTGCTCGAGGTCGGAGCGCAGGGCCGCGAGGTCCCCGGTGCCGACCGGGCGCGCGTGGCCGAGCCGTCTCACGTCCTGGCGGAGGCGGCCGATGCGGACGAGCGCAACGGCGAGCCCGGCCCCGAGGCACACCAGGAGGACTCCGGCGGCGAACCCCAGCAGCGTCGTCACGGTCTCACTCGGTTGCACCGCTGCAGCCTATGCGAGCCGGTGCACACGCCGGCCGATAGGGTCGGCGCGCTATGGAATTCAGTTTCGCCACCGCCGCCATCGTCTTCGGGCTCATCTTCGTCGTCGAGCTCCCCGACAAGACGTTCATCGCGACGCTGGTGCTGGCCACCCGCTTCCGGCCGCTGCTGGTGTGGATCGGCGTGACGGCCGCGTTCCTCGTCCAGACCGTCGTCGCGGTCCTGCTCGGAGGCCTGCTGGCGAGGCTGCCGCGCACGCCGGTCGAGGTGTTCGCGACCATCATGTTCCTCATCGGCGGCTTCCTCCTGCTCCGCGGCGCCGCGGACGCCGACAAGGAGGAGCTGGAGACGGTGGAGGAGTTCTCGCACAAGGGTGCCGCGACCGCCCACGGGCTGAAGGTGATCGCCACGAGCTTCATGGTGCTCTTCCTCGCGGAGTGGGGCGACCTCTCGCAGCTGCTGACCGCGTCGCTGGTCATCAAGTACGACGACCCCATCTCGGTGGGGGTCGGCGCCTTCGCGGCGCTGGCCGCGGTCTCCGGCCTCGGTGCCGTGATCGGCCGGATCCTGCTGACGCGGATGAGGCTGTCCACCATCCGCCGCGTCGGCGGCGGGGTCTGCCTGCTGCTGGCTGCCGTCAGCACCCTCCAGATCGCCGGCGTCCTCGGCGGCTGAGCTCTCCCGGCGCGCTCAGGCCATCAGGACGCGCGAGTCGCGCCGGACCGCTGCGTGGAGTCCACCGGCGCGCCGACCGGGGCGTGGTGGCGGTGGTGGGGACGCAGCGGGATGGTGCGGCTGAGGGACCACGCCAGCAGGGCCAGGGCCATCAGCGCGCCGAACGTGTCGGCGTTCTGCAGGATCCGCCCCGGCAGCTGCGGCCACTCAGGGTGGTTGAGCCAGCTGATCCCCCACCACGGCAGCCGACACAGGAACCAGGCCGTCACCACACCGGCGGCCAGCAGCCGGCGCCGGTCGCGCAACGGGTCGGCGCCGAGGATGGCGAAGACCACCACGACCATCCAGTGCAGGTGGTGGATCCAGGCCACGGGTGAGAGCAGCACCGCCATCAGGCCCATCACGGCGACCTCGCTGATCGAGTCACCCGCCAGGTAGGCCCGGCGCGCCAGCCGGAAGCCGAGGTAGCCGACCACCGCGACACAGGCCAGCCACAGTGCCGTCCCGGCGAGGCCGTCCGGCCCCACCCGCAGCAGGAAGCCGCGCAGGCTCTGGTTCGAGGTGCCCATGTTCGGGCCCAGTCGGCTGGGGTCCTGGAGGGCGCCGCCCCAGAACGCGAAGGAGGCCTCGGGCAGCAGCAGCCAGCTGCCCAACGTGACGGCCACCGCGGTGCCGACGGCGGTCGCGGCCTCACGCCAGCGGCGGTTGACGAGGTAGTGGACCACGAAGACGCCCGGGGTGAGCTTGATCGACATCGCGAGCCCGACGAGCACCCCGGGTGGCACCCGACGCAGCAGCCCGGGCCGTGGCCGGCGAAGGTCCATCAGGCAGGCCAGCACCATGAAGGCGTTGACCTGGCCGAAGCGGATCCCGTCCGAGACCGGGTGGAGCCACAGCATGGGGGCGGTCAGCAGGGCGAGGGTGATCGGCACCCACACGCCGGTGCGGTGGATCAGGCGCCAGCCGGCATACCAGACGATCGCGGCGTTGGCCGCGATCTGCATCGCCGTCCACAGCCAGCCGATGACCCCGAACGGCAGGAACGCCAGCGGGACGGCCACCACTGCCGCGAACGGGGGGTACGTGAACGGCAGCAGCTGGGGCGGCTCGGTCATGGCCGAGTAGACCGGGCGGCCCGTCAGCAGCGAGACCCCGGCCTCGCGGTAGACCTCGACGTCGACCTGCCACTGGTCGATGGGCCAGTACACGAGGTATCGCAGCACGACGGGGGTGGCAGCCACGAGGACCACGGCGGCGGCAACCGTCCACCGCAGCCACGCCGGCCAGCGGCCCACGGCGAGGGAGGCACGGGCGAGCGGGGAGGTGGGGGGCACGGGCCCCATTCTTGCGCGTCGCCTGCCCGTAGCCTGTACCCCGTGATCCGTCGCGCCCTCCTCCTGCTCGCCGGCCTCCTGATGATCCTGGGTGCCGCCGCCTCGCCTGCCGTGGCGGCTCCGCGGGCGCAGGCCCCGGCGGCAGGCTCGGCGACCGGTCCGATCGTGCTGATCGGCACCGGCGGCATCACCTGGACCGACGTCTCGGCGACCGCCACCCCAGCGCTGTGGTCGTTCCTGAGGGACGGCTCGAGTGCCGCCCTCTCGGTGCGCTCGGTCAACACCAACACCTGCCCGGTCGACGGCTGGCTCTCGCTCTCGGCCGGTCAGCGGGCGGCTGCGCCCGGGCCCGACGGCTCGCCCGACCGCGCCCAGACCGACCCCTGCCCGCCCATCCCCGTCGTCGACAGCGGCGCCGTGCCCGGCTGGAAGGCCTACGTCCGCGCGGCGGCCGACAAGAAGTTCGACTCGGTGCCCGGTCTGCTCGGCGAGCACCTTGCCTCCCAGGGCGTGTGCGTCCAGGCGGTCGGCCCCGGGGCGGGTGTCGGCGGCGCGTTCCGCAGCGGGGCCATGCCCCGGTATGCCGCGTTCGCGCCCGACACGCTCACGTCCGCCCTCGCGGCGTGCCCGGTGACGCTGGTCGACGTGGGTTCGGTGCGAGACCCCAAGGACGTCGCCAAGGGCGAGCCGGCGCCCAACGCCGACCGCGCCGCGCAGGTCAGGGAGATCGACCGCAGGATCCAGGACGTCATCGAGGCGGCGCCCGCGGGGGCCGACCTCGTCGTCGCCAGCCTCTCCGATGCCGGAGCGAGCGAGCGGCTGCGGCTCGTCGCGGCGAAGGGACCCCGGTTCGCCAGCGGCACCCTGGCCTCGCCGTCGACCCGCCAGCCCGGACTCGTGCAGGCCCCCGACCTGACGGTGACGCTGATCGCGGCTGCCGGCGCGCCGGTGCCCAGCGAGCTCGGCGGTGCGGCCCTGCGGCGCGTCCCGGCCGACAGCAACTCCGAGGTCGCGGCCCGCGACCGGCTGCGCGCACTGGTCGACTACGACCAGGCCTCGCACGAGGTGCACTCGCTGGTGCCGCCCTTCTTCAACGGCGTCGTCTACACCCAGCTCGCCATCTACGCCCTCGTCCTGCTGGTCTGGAAGCGCGACTTCGGCTCCCCGCAGACCCGGGGCCGGCTGCTGCAGGTCGTGCGTCGGGTCGGCGTGATCGCAGCGACCGTCCCCGCCGCGACCTTCCTGGCCAACCTCCTGCCCTGGTGGCGCTTCCCCATGCCGATGCTGGCCATCGTCGCCAGCGTCTCCCTCTTCGTGGCGGTCATCTCCGCGATCGCCCTCCTCGGTCCGTGGGGCCGGTCCCTGCTGGGCCCCATGGCCGCGGTCTCGATCGCCACCATGGCGGTCCTCGCCATCGACGTCATGACGGGCTCCCGGCTGCAGCTGTCCTCGCTGATGGGGCTGCAGCCGGTGGTCGGCGGCCGCTACTACGGCATGGGGAACACCACGTTCGCGCTGTTCGCCACCTCGACGATCCTGCTGTGCATCGCGGTGTCGGACCACTACGTCCGGGCGGGCCAGAACCGGCGGGCGGCCGCCGCCGTGGCCGCCATCGGGCTGGGCGCGGTCGTCATCGACGGCGCCTGGTTCTGGGGTGCCGACGGCGGCGGCCCGCCCGCCCTGCTCCCCGGTCTCGCCTTCCTGGTGCTCTCGATCCTCGGTGTCCGGATGACGTGGAAGCGCGGCGCGCTGATCGGCGTCGTCACCGCGGGCCTGTTCCTGCTGGTCGGTTTCCTCGACTGGCTCAGGCCCGTGGAGTCGCGCTCCCACCTCGGCCGGTTCTTCGAGACGATGATCCACGGCGGGGCGCTCGACATCATCGTGCGCAAGCTGCAGCAGAACCTCGCGATCCTCTTCGGCAACTACCGCCTGGCCCTGCTCGTGCCGATCGCTCTGGTCTTCGTGATCTACGTGCTGGCCCGGCCGACGTCCTGGGGCTCGCGCGCCCTGCAGCGCTCCTTCGACCGGGCGCCCACGCTGCGGCCCGGGCTGATCGCGCTGCTCGTCACGCTGACGATCGGCTTCGCGATCAACGACTCCGGCGTCGCGGTGCCGGCCAACGGGGCGCTCATCGCCGTGCCCCTGATCATCGCCGTCAGCGTGACGACCCTGCTGGACGAGGCGCGTCAGTCCGGCGCGACGCGCGCCGCCAGACGACGATGAGGGCGCCCCACAGCAGCAGCACGGCATACGGCGCGACCCTGCGGCGGAAGGCGAGCGTGAGGTCCTCCACGGCCGGGGTCATGGCGACCACCCGTCCCGGCACGTAGGCCAGGGCCAGCACCGCGAGGCGGCCGAGGAGCACCAGGTCGAGGGCGCTGGCCGCCATGAGGGGAAGGCTCGCCCAGGTGAGCTGGTCGTACCACGGGAGGGAGTAGGGGGCGGCCAGCGCGTAGGCGGTGCTCAGGACCAGGGCCCACCGCACCGCCGCGCCGACCACCGTCGCGGGGGCCCGGCCGGCAGTCAGCCTCGCGAGCATCACCGCGAACAGGGCGAAGAGCACGACCGAGGCCGCGAAGACGAGGCTGCGGACCGTCGAGGACGGCAGCGGGCCCGTGAGCCCGTCGACGAGCAGCCGCCAGGGCGTGGCCAGCGACACGGACCGCCGGGCTCGGCCGAGCTGGTCAAAGACGTGCGGGCCCGCCCACAGGTGCAGCGGCACCACGACCGCGGCTGCCGCGGCGGCATACACCGCGCCACGACGCAGGATCCGGGCCCGGTCGCGCTCCAGCCAGGCCAGCAGCACCGCCACCCCGACCACGCCGAAGGTGATCTTGGTGCTGACGGCGAGCCCGGTGAGCACCCCGGCCACGAGCGGGCTGCGAGCCGCCACCACCAGGGCGGCCAGCGCGAGCGCGGCGGCCACGACGTCGAGGTGGGCGCCGAGCACACCGACCCCGAAGACGAGGGGGTTCGCGGTCCAGAGCGTGTCCACCCGGCCCCGGTCCGCCGCTGTGCGCAGCAGGATCCACCGCACCGCCAGCCACGCGAGCACGGTGATGACCTGCCACACCCACACGGTCTGGCGCATGCTGTCCCCGCCGAGCAGCGAGCTCAGCGCGTGCAGCGCGGTGGCGAAGGGACCGTAGACGCTGACGGTCTCGGTCCATGGCGGCTCCACCGCGCTCGTGACGGGGTCCCGGCCGCCGGCCCAGGCCTCCGGCGGGACGAGGTAGGGGTCACCGCCCTGCACCACGATCCGGCCGTATGCCGCGTAGTTGGTGTGGTCCGCCGAACCGAACGGGCCGCTCAGGAGCGCGACTGCGCCGAGCACCAAGGGGGGACGCCAGGACCAGGACCGCAGGGGTGCGCGGAGGAGCGCCAGGGCCACGCCGCAGGCACCAAGGACGTATGCGGCGACCAGCATCCCCGTGACGAGGGCCGGGCCCGGCGACCACGGGAGCTCGCCGGGGGCCCAGCCCCGCGGGCCCAGCGGCGGCTTGGCGGCACTGGGGCCGAGGAGGCCGACGGCGAGCAGCAGCGCGAAGGACAGGGCGAGGAGCGCGCTGCGTACGGTGGCGGCGAGCCCGGCCCCCGGTGCGGCTGCGGTGGCCTGGGGTCGGGGTGCGGTGCCGCGCTCAGCCCGCGACACGACGCAGGCGCCGGTGGACCAGGGCCAGCGCCACGTCGCGGTACTGGCGGGCCCGGTGCAGCTGGCCGCGCCAGTCCGAGCCGCTGACCCGGTGGTGCAGCTCGCAGGGCACCTCGACGACGCGCAGGCCGGCGAGCAGGACGTCGACGGTCAGCCCGACCTCGACGCCCCAGCCGCGGGCCAGCGGGCTCGCGGCGTCGAAGGCTGCGCGGGTGAGGCAGCGCATGCCGGAGAGGGGCTGGGCCGCCTCGAAGCCGGTGAGCTGCTCGATCCCGCGCCTGGCGAGGCGCACGACGAAACCCCTGCCGCCGCCTGCCGTCTTCTGGGGCGGCAGCGTCGCGATGGTCATGTCGGCCATGCCGGCCACCACGGGCGCGACCAGCACGCCCAGGTTGGCCGCTGACGCCTCGAGGTCACCGTCCACGAAGAGCAGGGGCCGGCGCGTGGCACCGCTGCCGACGCGCCCCTCCTGCCACTCCTGGCGGGCGACATAGCCCGCGCCCGTCATCATCGCCGCCGCCTTGCCGCGGTTGCGAGGGTGCCGCACGACCTCGGCCCCTGCCCGCTGGGCGATGCCCGAGGTGTCGTCGCTGCTGCCGTCGTCGACCACGACCACCAGGTCGACGCCGTCGATGCGTTGCACGGCCGCGACGGTCGCGGCGATGCGCGCAGCCTCGTCCTTGGCGGGAATGACCGCGGCAACGGTGGTGACGGTCATGGGGCAGCCGTCAGCGCAGGGTGACCTGGCGGCTGAGGAGCCCCGAGCGCGCCCGCCGCTCCTCGGGGGTGAGCTGCTCGGTGGACGCCACCGCCTCGGCATACCGCTTGCCGAACGCGGCGAGCTCGTCCTCGTAGGCGTCGGCGTCCTTCTCCGGGTCCAGGTCCCAGACCGGCACGAGCAGACCGCACGCGCGGAAGGCCCCCAGCAGCCGGGTCCCCTCACCCAGGGCGCTCTCGCCCGCAGCGAGCAGACGCGCCAGCGCGTCGGTGGCCACGTCCTCGTCGTCACCCAGGACCAGGCGGATGTGGGTGCGGTCGCCGATGCGGACCCAGTACGCGGACGGCAGCGCCGCCATCTTGGTCGTCGGCACGATGGACTCGTTGGCCCGCTCGAGCGACGCCTTGCCCTC
>DASULG010000397.1:0-2056 GCA_036278335.1 Pedococcus sp. | reverse complement strand
CGACCGGGACCCGTCGGCGTCCAGGCGCGACGGCAGGCGGTACTCGCGGACCACCTCGACGGCGGCACGCAGGGGGCCACGCTCGAGCACCCGGGTCTGAACGCGCTCGGGAGTGTCCACGACGCGGTCCTGGCGCGGGGGACCGTAGTTGTAGCTGTCGCCGCAGTCCCCGCCGTCGACCAGTGATCCGACGCCCTCGAGGAGCGTCCCGTCGGCGGCGGTCACGCGCAGGGAGCCGTCGTCCAGGACGTCGACACGCAGCAGCGGGCTGTGCAGGGTCGTGCCCTCTGCGCCGACGGCGCCCAGTCCGGCCCTGAGCTCATCCCCTGGTGGGGCGTCGGCCCGCTGTGGTGTCCACGTCGACCACCCGAGGCTCTCGGTCTCCACCGCTGCCACCAGCTGACGGCGGGGCTCGTCGCGGATCGTGACCGTCCACGGCTCCTCCGCCGGGCAGGCAGCGGCAGCGGCTGCGACCCGCCGCTCCTCGGCGACGGCGTCGAAGCGGTCGGCGCCGGGGTGGTCCGCGACGTGGAACACCAGCTGGCGCGCCTGCTCGTCGACGTCGAGGCGCCTGACCTGCAGCCCGAACAGCTCGCGGTCGTGCACCCGGCCCATCACCGCGGCGAGCCGGCCCGCCGGCACCTGCTCGCGCGCCAGCTCGGCCTCGGGACGGCTGATCTCCTGGGCAGGGGCCAGCCGCCCGTCACCCGAGACCAGCACCACAGCGGGCCAGTCGAGTGGGACGGGCAGGGTGAGCTCGAGGTGGTCCCGGCGCGGGCCGGGCACGGGGCTGACCACCAGCAGCGACCCCTCGGGCACCTGGCGGGCCAGCTGGGTCAGCGTCCGGTCGCGCACGGCCTGCGCCGCGTGCTCGCCCTCGGCGATGCGGGCGGCCACCTGCACCGCTGTCTCGTCGACGCCGCACCCCGTGACCGAGTCGTGGCAGGAGGAGTCGACGACGTTGCCCCAGGCGAGGTCGAGGTAGGCGGCCGGCCACGACTCCAGCCAGAGCGCGGCGAACGGCTCCGCATAGCGGGCGAGCATCCGCTCCGCCCGGGCCATGGCGTCCTTGAGGTGCCACCGCACCGAGAGCACGCCGGGGAGGATGTTGGCGCGGGCATGGCTGCGCAGCTCGCCCTCGACGACCAGGAGCTCGGCCTCGGGGGTCCGGACGACGCGGAGGTAGTCCTGCAGGGTGGCCACCCGCACCCGCGGGCCCCCAGGGTGCTCGCGCACCTGGCCTACCTGCTGCATCAGGGTCGGCAGGGGAGCGGCGTGGTCGGTGCCGTACATGGCGAGGAAGTCGTCGCCGTCGAACCAGCTCTGCTGCCAGGCCATGCGGTCGACGAGGCGGGTGCGCACGGAGGCGACATCGGCGCCGTCCGCGCTGTCGAGGAAGAGGTCGGCCGCGTTCCCGTACCCGGAGGGGAGGTACTCGGTGCGGATGGCGCTGCCGTCCGGCGAACGCCACAGGAACTCGTGGTGGGCCACCCGCTCCGGGACGCCTCTCCACACGCAGGCCTGCTCGAGACCGGCGCGGCGCAGGATCTGGGGCATCTGCGCGCAGTGCCCGAACATGTCCGGCAGGTAGCCGACGGGCATGGGCTCGCCGAGGGCGCTCGCGCTTGCCCAGCCCATCTCCAGGTTGCGGATCATGGTCTCTCCCGAGCACAGGAACTCGTCCATCAGCACCCGCCACGGTCCGATCGCGAGCTGCCCGCTCGAGACGAGGTCGCGCACGGTCCCGCGCTGGTCGGGGCGCACCTCGAGGTAGTCCTCGACCGCTGCCATCTGGCCGTCGAGGGTGAAGCGGAACCCGGGCTCTGCGGCCGCGCGGGCCGTGACGTCGTCCATGAGGTCGACAAGGCGCAGCCGGAAGCGCTGGAACGGCTCGTACCACTCCCGGTCCCAGTGGGTGTGCGGCACCAGCCACACCTCGCCGTGGTCCTGCTCGTGCATCGGCTGCCTCCCCGAGTCGCCCCGTCTCGGCGGCCATGCTGTCAGAGCAGGCCCCCAGCCGCAGTCCGGAGCGGCCCGTAGCCGCAGTCCGGAGCGG
>DASULG010000396.1:0-2139 GCA_036278335.1 Pedococcus sp. | reverse complement strand
CACTCCCCGCGCCAGCTCGGAGGCGCGGGCGCTGGCACCCACGCTCCTCACCGTACCGGTGAGAACAACCGCCCCGCCGTCGGTGCGAACGTCGACCTTCTTGAGCTGCGCATCCTTCGACAGGCGGCCTTCCACCTGGCTCGTGATGTCCTTGTCGGAGACGTCGATGACCTTCCGGTCCCCGGGCGCCACCACCTCGAGGTCGTTTCTCACGCTCTTCACGCCCTCGACCGCCTGGGCCACCGACGCGGCGGCCGCCTTCGCGTCCTCCGAATCGACCTTGCCACGCAGCGACACCACGCCACTGACCGTCTCGACGCTCACCTGCCCGCCCTTGACCCGGTCATCGCCGTACAGCGCGATCTTGGTCTTGGCGGTCAGCCACGAGTCGCTCATGCCGGTCTTGGCGTCCCGGGCCATCCCCTTCGCCTTCTGCTCCACCTTGCCGGCGGTGCTTTCCGCCATCACGTACGTCGGCGCGGCCACCATCGCCACGGACGCACATATCAGCACACCCATCATTCTCGACCCACGCATTGTCCTCGCTCCTCTGTCAGGTAGTTGCTGATGGACCTTCTCGAGCTGCTATCCGAGCCTGAGGTACCCGAAAACCGCGAGCACCACGACCACAACGCCGATGATGTAGAAGATGTTCATACTCCCCCCTTTCCGCTTGCTCTCACTCTAGCCTTCATGGACCCGCCCGCCCATTGGACCTAGGGCCCATGCGCCTACCGGGGCTCTTCCGGGGCGCTCAGATTGTTGACGACCTTGGCCACTCCCGGAACCGACCGGGTCACCCTCTCCGCCAGGAGCTTCTCCGCGCGAGAGCCCACGGTGCCGCCGAGAAAGACGGATCCGTCCTGTGATCGGATCTGCACGTCCTTGAGCGCCACCGCCTTTGTCGCGTACAGCTCGAACTCGACGCGACGCGCCAGCCGGTCGTCGGGGCTCTCCGGACCGGATGCGGCACTGGAGACGATCAGATTGCTCGTGAGCTCCTGCACCCCGGGCACCAGCAGGGCGATCCGGTCGGCGGCCCGCCGCTGGGTCGGCGAGCCGACCGTGCCGTCCAGGACGACGCGCCCCTTGGTCACCTGGACCGTGATGCGCTCGTCCTTCAGCTCGGCGGCCTGGGCGAGCTGGTCGGTGACGAGGGTCTTGATCTCCAGGTCGGCCACGCGGTCCCCGATGCTTGCCACCTCCGGGTTGGCCCCGGTTCCGGGATTGACGGTCAGGTTGTTGCGAACGGTGGTGACCCCGGACGTGTCTTGCGCGATGGCGGCGGCAAGTCGCTTGATCTCCTCGGTGGGAACTTCTCCGGTCAGGGTGACCTCACCGCGAGAGCTGCTCACCATGGTGTCGAACGCCGAGACGTGCTTCGACAGCAGCAGCGCCGTCTTGACCTTCGTGGTGGTGGCCGAATCCTGCGACGTGTCCTTGACCGACCGGAAGGTGTCCCGTATCGATGCCCCGCGGCTGGACGAATAGACCCACAGCACCCCGCCGATCAACACGATGAGCACCAGGACCGTGATGGTGCCGACCGTGATTCTCCCCCGCTCGTGCCGCGACGATTTCATTTCGTGCCCCCTCTCGGAGTGGAGGGCACCCCCCCGGCGACATGGATCGCGGAGGGGATGCCCCGACGACCTCAGGATCTGACCGCGAGAATCTCGACCCGTCGATTCAGCTCCAGACACGTATCGGTGGTCTGCTTGCACACCGGGCCCTGGCTCCCGTAGGAGCCCACCGCGATGCGGTCGGGCGAGACCCCGAGCCTGATGAGCTCATCCCTGACCGCGGTGACCCGCTTGGCGGCCAGCGCTTGGCCGCGGTCGTCCGCGTCGCTCTGATGGCCATCGAGGCTCACTTGAGCTTGCGGGTTGTTCTGCATCCACGTGGCGAACGTCGCGAGCTTCTTCTTGCACTTCTCCTGCAGGCCCGAGCTGCCGTACTTGAAATTCACGTTCTCCATCGAGGACCATCCGCCCACCCCGGGGACTCCCGCCGTCCCGGTCAGGCCGACGGCTCCGACCGGACCCACCGCTCCAACCGGGCCGGCCGGCCCGGCCGGTCCAACGACACCTTCTGGCCCCGCGAGTCCGGCCAGGCCGACGGCGCCCGCGGGCCCCGCCG
>DASULG010000395.1:0-30679 GCA_036278335.1 Pedococcus sp. | reverse complement strand
CGTAGCCGAGGCCGCCGCGGTAGCGCCCCGCACCACCGGAGTCGACGGCGAGGCCGAGGCGCTCGACCAGGAACGGGAAGCGGCTCTCGGTGAACTCCGTCGGCAGGTTCCGGGAGTCGGGGACCACGTGGATGGTGTCCTCGCCGTCGGCGTAGTAGCGACCGCCGGAACCGCCACCGAGCACCTCGCGCATGAGGTAGTCGTTGCCGTCGCGGTCCTTGCCGTAGACCCCGGTGTAGCGGATCGTCTCCTGGTCGGCCGGCATCTTGCCGTCCACCGCCTTGGCGACCACACCCGCCAGCACGCCGAGCAGACGCAGGATGACAAAGGTGCGTGCGTTGGTCGGCGCCGGGAAGATCGGCGTGAGCAGCGTGCCCTTCTCAGGGAACTTCATCTCGATGAGTGGGACGATGCCTTCGTTGACGTCGAGCTCGGCCATCCGCTCGGGGGTGTCGGCCAGGTTGCGCAGGATCGGCGCGAGCCACTTCTTGAGGAAGTTGCCGTCCGCGTAGTCACCGCAGTGGTTGATCGGGCCCTTGGCCTGCGGGGCGGTGCCGGTGAAGTCGATGATCAGCTTCGGGCCGCCGTCGCCGGGGCCCGGGCCGCCCGTCGAGACCTTGGTCAGGGTGATCCGCTGCGTGTGCAGCTTGGGGTCGTCGACCCCGTCGTGCTCGGCGTAGTCCTCCCAGACGTAGCTGCCGTCGGGGATCTTGGACAGGATCTCGCGGCGGTAGGTCTCGGTCGTCTTGTCGAGGATGCCGTCGAAGGCGGCCTCGACCGTGTCGCGGCCGTAGCGGCCGAACAGCTCGCTGAGGCGGCGGGCGCCCATGAGGCAGGCCGAGCACTCGGCGTCGAGGTCGGCGGCGAGGCTGTCGGGCATGCGCGAGTTGCGGGTCATGATCCGCAGCGCGGCCTGGTTGGGCTTGCCGGCGTCCCACAGCTTGATCGGCGGGACGGCCAGGCCCTCCTCGTAGACGCTCTGCGCCCCGCTCGGCATCGAGCCCGGGCAGGCCCCGCCGATGTCGTCGTGGTGGCCGAACGCCTGGACGAACGCGACGACCTCGCCCTCGTGGAACACCGGCACGGTGACGCACAGGTCGGGCAGGTGGCCGATACCGCCCTCCGACTCGTAGACGTCGTTGTGGAAGAAGACGTCGCCCTCGTTCATCTCGTCGAGCGGGAAGTCGCGCACGATGGGGTGCACGAGCGCGGAGTAGGAGCGGCCGGTGAGCTTGCGCAGCTGGCGGTCGTGGATGCCGGCGCGGAAGTCGTGCGCGTCGCGGATCATGGGGGAGCGGCTGGTCCGCGCGATGGCGGTCTCGACCTCCATCTCGACGCTGGCCAGGGTGCCCTCGACGATCTCGACGATGATCGGGTCGACGGTGGTGCCCTCGGCCGTGAGCCGGTTCCCGTGCTCGTATGCCGTGGGGAGGCCGGCCGGGTTCACCGCCTCGTCGGCGGCCTGGGGCTGGGCGGTGGTGGCAGTGGTGCTCATGGGCGCTCAGGCCTCCTTCGTGACGACGAGGTTGCCGATCGCGTCGACGCGAACGGTGAAGCCGGGGTGGACGGGCACGGTCGAGCCGAACTCCTCGACGATGGCAGGGCCGGCGACGGTGTCGCCGGCGCGCAGGTCCGGGCGCCAGTAGACGTCGGTCTCGACGTAGCCCGTCTCGGCGTCGAAGCAGACAGGGCGGGTGGACTTGCGGGCCCGCTCGACCACGGAGCCGGCGCCGTCGGCCTTGCCGACCTCGCGCAGCTCGGGGCGGGTGATCGGGCCGACGCCCGTGACGCGCAGGTTGACCCACTCGACCTGCTGCTGCGGGTCGCCCTTGAAGTCGTAGCCGTACAGCGCGCGGTGCTCGGCGTGGAACGCGTCGGCGACCTTCGCGGCATACGCCTCGTCGACGACACCCTCGGGCGCGGTCACGCGGACCTCGAAGGCCTGGCCGAAGTAGCGCAGGTCGACGGTGCGGGTGTAGCGGTGCGCGTCGCGCGGGAAGCCCTCTGCGTCAAGGGCTTTCGCGGCCCTGTCGGTGAGCTCGTCGAACGTCTTCTGCACCGCCGCGTAGTCGAGGCTCGCGTGCTTGGCCACGGCGGTCTGCACGTAGTCGTTCTTCACGTCCACCGTCAGCAGGCCGAACGCCGAGACGTTGCCCGGGTTCTGGGGGACGACGACGCCGGCAAGGTCGAGGATGTCGACCAGGCGGCAGGCGAGCAGCGAGCCGGAGCCACCGAACGTGGCGAGCATGAAGTCGCGCACGTCGAGGCCGCGCTTGACGCTGACCTGGCGCAGGGCGTTGGCCTGGTTCCACGCCGAGATCTCGAGGATGCCGGTGGCGCAGTGGTCGGGGTCGATGCCGAGCCTGGCCGCGATGGCGTCGATGCCGGCCTTGGCCGCCTCGGTCTCGAGCGGGATCTCGCCGCCCAGCAGGTGCGGGGGGATCCGGCCGAGGACGACGTGGGCGTCGGTGATGGTGGGCTCGGTGCCGCCCTTGGCGTAGCAGAGCGGGCCGGGGTCGGCGCCTGCCGACTGGGGGCCGACCTTGAGGGTGCCTTCGGGAGAGATCCAGGCGATGGAGCCGCCGCCAGCGCCGACGGTGACGACGTCGATCATCGGGATCTTGCTCGGGTAGGCGCCGATCGTGCCCTCGGTGGTGAGCGTCGGCTCTCCGCCGAGGACCACGCTGACGTCGGTCGAGGTGCCGCCGCCGTCGCAGGTGAGGACCTTGTCGAAGCCGGCCTTTTTCGCGATCAGGCCGGCGCCGAGCGCACCCGCCGCGGGGCCGGACAGCACCGTGGTGATGGGCTGGTGCACGACCTCGTCGGCAGAGAGCACGCCGCCGTTCGACTTCATGATGTAGAAGGGGATCGACTCTCGGCCGCCCTCGTGGGCTCCGGTGAAGTCGTCGAGACGCGTGTGGATGTTGGCGACGTAGCGCGAGACGTTCGGCTTGACCGCGGCGTCGACGAGGGTGGTCATCGACCGCTCGTACTCGCGGTACTCGCGCAGGACCTCCGAGGAGATCGACACGGTCGCGTCGGCGTGCTCGCGCAGGAGGATGTCGCGCATCCGCAGCTCGTGCTCGTCGTTGGCGTAGGAGTGCAGGAAGCAGACGCCGATCGTCGTGATGCCGCGGGTCTTGAACCAACGCGCCGCGGCTACGGCCTGCTCCTCGTCGAACGGGCGGACCTCGTTGCCCTCGAAGTCGAGACGGCCGCCGACGGTCTTCACGTAGTCAGCGGGGACGATGCGCGGGGGCTTGACCCAGAAGTAGGAGTTGCCGTAGCCGTCCGGGACCGCCTGGCGGGCGATCTCGAGCATGAACTCGTAGCCCTCGCTCGTGATGAAGCCGAGCTGCTCCACCTTGCCCTCGAGGAGCTTGTTGGTGGCGACGGTGGTGCCGTGGCAGACCGCGGTGACGTCGGCGCCGGTCGCGCCGAGGATGTCGAGCACCTTGTGCACGCCGTTGATGAAGCCGTCGGCGGGGTTGCTCGGGGTGGAGGGGGTCTTGGTGGTGATGAGCTCGCCGGAGTCCTCATCGAAGGCGACGACGTCGGTGAACGTGCCGCCGGTGTCGATGCCGATCCTGATGCGTCGTGATGTCGCCGCTGCGGACATTCGCGCTCCTGAAGTCTGGGTGGTTCGCGGGGGTTTCGCTGCAGCGATTCAACCCGTCGGAAGCCGGTCTTTCGTTGGCACAACCTGCCAACGGATCGCCGGTATGCCGCCAAAGCTCACCATCCGCCGCCGAGAGGGCATCCCGTCAGTGTGGCCGGGGTCAGTGCTCGAAGGGGGACTCGGCCGGGCGCTCGAGGTCCTCGCGGTGCCTGCGGATCAGGTCCAGGTTGCGGTCGCGCAGGTGGTCGAAACCCTGCTTGATGTTCGAGCCCGGGGTCAGTGACCTCAGCCCCTCCGCGGGGTCGAGCACTGCGGAGACCCAGCCCTCATGGCTGGCGGCCTTGGCGACGATGTGGCCGATCGGCGTGACGATGTGGGAGTTGCCGAAGTACAGCACCCCCGCCGCGTCGACGCCGGTGGCGTTGGCCCCGACGACGAACACGTGGTTGTCGTAGGCCCGGGCCCGGGAGGTGAGCTCCCACACGTCGGCGCTGCGCAGCAGGGCCGACGGGCGCAGGATGACCTCCGCGCCCCGCACGGCCTGGATGCGCGAGAGCTCGGGGTAGTCGCCGTCGAAGCAGATGATCATCCCGAGACGGCCGAGGTCGGTGTCGCACACCGCCACGGTGTCGCCGGGGGTCACCCAGCCGCCGTGCTCCACGTGCTCGCTGAAGAACGGGTGCGTCTTGCGGTAGATCCCCAGGACCTCGCCGGTGCGGTCGATCAGCACCGAGCTGTTGTAGACGACGCCGCGCCCCGGGCCGCGCTCGTAGGTGCCGACGCAGACGTACACGCCGAGCTCGCGGGCGACGTCCTGGATCGGCTCGATGACCGGGCCCGGCAGCTCGGAGACGAGGTCCCACAGCTCCTCGGTGGAGCAGTCGGGGGTGAACCCGGTCGTGGCCGTCTCGGGCAGCACGACGAGCTCCGCGCCCGTGTCGGCCACGCACCGGCGCGTGAAGTCGACGGCCTTGTCGAGGTTCTTGCGCACGACCTCCGGGGAGAGCTTCCCGGCGACCGGGGCGATCTGGACGGCGGCAGCAGTGAAGGCCCGCATCAGCGACGCCTCCCCACGACCGCGCCGACCACCACTCCTATGAGCGCGATGACCGCACCCAGGCCGACCCCCGCCGCAAAGCTCTTGTCCAGGACGACCGCACGGGCGGCGGGAGCCGGGGCACCGGCATACACCGGGGGAGCGGCAGGAGCGCCGGGCACGGCCTCGACACCGACGAGCACCCCGGGGGCTGCGGGAGCGGCTGACACGACCTTGCGGACACCGGCGATGTCCTGCTCGACCGCGGTGAAGAACTGGCCGGCCATCTTCTTGCTGACACCGGCGAGCATGCGCTGTCCGACGCCGCCGATGACGCCGCCGACCGCCGCGTCGGCGTCATAGGCGAGGTAGGTGCCGCCACTGCCGTTGGGCGACAGGCGGACCTTGACGTCCGCGTCGACCGTGCCCGGGGCGCCGGCGCCCTTGGCCTTGATGGTGAAGGCCTCAGGGTGCTGCTGCTCGGTGAGGTGCACCTGGCCGTCGTAGGTGCCCTTGATGGCAGCGACGCCCGCGGTGATGGTCATGGCGTACTGGTGCGGGCCGACCTCGGTCAGGGTCTCGCAGCCGGGAAGGCAGCGAGCCAGCGACTCGGGGTCGTGGAAGGCCTCCCAGACCCGCTCGGGCGGTGCGGTGAGGGAGGCGGCTCCGGAGATCTTCATGCGGTGGGCTCCTGGTTGGGCGACGTGGTGTGCGGGGCGGGATGGGGGTGGCGGAGAGAGGGGATGTCGCCGGCCTCGTGGCGCTGACGCAGCTCCCAGAGCTCGACGGGGGAGATGGGCATGGACGTGATCGGGAAGCCCTCGGCGTCCTCGATGGCGGAAGCGATGACGGCCGAGACGGGAATGCAGCCGGCCTCGCCAGCGCCCTTGATGCCCAGCGGGTTCAGGGGCGACGGCGTCTCGAGGTGGTCGGCCTCGATGTGCGGCACCTCCGACGCGTAGGGCATGAGGAAGTCCATGAACGAGGCGTTGAGCAGCTGGCCCGACTCGTCGTAGACCATCCGCTCGTAGAGCGCCCCTCCCACGCCCTGGGCGACGCCTCCGTGCACCTGGCCCTCCACGATCATCGGGTTGATCATCGTGCCGCAGTCGTGGATGACGCAGTAGCGCAGGATTGTGATCTCGGCGGTGACCGGGTCGGTCTCGACGATGGCCGCGTGCATGCCGTTGGCGAACGTCGCCTGGGTGGGGGAGTAGAAGTCACGGCCCTCGAGGCCCGGCTCCTCGTCGTCGGCCACCGGCGGCTTGTCGGGGTCGAACGTCCCGGCGAACTGCGTGGCGGCCTTGGCTGCGTCGTCGAAGGCATAGCGCAGCGGGTTCGACAGCACGGCGACGGTGCCCAGTGGCATCGACGTGGTCGGGGCGCCCTTGACCTGCACGACGCCGTTGACGATCTCGAGGTCGTCCTCGGCCACCTCGAGGGCCTCGGCCGCGATGCGCAGCGCCTTGGCCTTGACGTTGCGGGTGGCGAGGGCGATGGCGTTGCCACTCATGACCGCAGCGCGCGAGGCGAACGTGCCCACGGCATACCCCATCTTGCGGGTGTCGCCGGTGGTGACGTGCACGTCCTCGAGTCGCACCCCGAGCTCCTGGGCCACGATCTGGGCGAAGGCCGTCTGGTGGCCCTGCCCCTGCGTGGTCAGCCCGGTCGCGACGTTCACCCGCCCGGAGGTCTCGATGACGATGTGCCCGCCCTCGTAGGGGCCGACGCCCGTGCCCTCGACGTAGCAGCCGATGCCGAGCCCGACCTTGCGGCCCTCGAGCTGGGCCTGCGTGCGGTAGGCCTCGAAGTCGTCCCAGCCGACCAGCTTCTTCAGCTTGTCGAGCGAGGCGGGGAAGTCGCCGCTGTCGTACTTCAGCGGCCGCCCGTCCTGGAAGAGCAGCCCGTGGTCGTAGGGCATCTCCTCGGGGAGGATGAAGTTGCGCGAGCGCACCTCGGCGCGGTCGATGCCGAGGTAGTCGGCGATGGCGTCCATGGTCCGCTCCATCGCGAACACGCCCTGCGGCCGGCCAGCGCCGCGATAGGGCGTCACGAGAACGGTGTTCGTGTAGAGCGACCAGAACTCGCAGCGGTAGGCGCCCGGCTTGTAGGGGCCGAGCAGCTGGGTCGAGGTGATGATCGGGACGATGATGCCGTAGGGCGTGTAGGAGCCGTTGTCGTGCCAGAACCGCACGTCGAGACCCAGGACGCGGCCCTCGTCGTCGAAGCCGACGGTCACCTCCTGCAGCTGCCCGCGCTCGTGGGCAGAGGAGATGAAGTGCTCGCGGCGGTCCTCCACCCACTTGACCTCGGCGCCGAGCAGCCTTGCGGCCCAAGGCACCAGGACCTCCTCGGGCCACGGGTGCATGATCTTCACGCCGAAGCCGCCGCCCACGTCGGGAGCGATGCACTCGACCTTGGCCAGCGGCAGGTCGAGCTTGGCGGCCACGGCCGCCCGCACGCCGGTCGTCGTCTGGGTCGAGGAGTAGATGCGCAGCTCGCCGTCCTCTGAGTTCCACCGGGCGTAGACGCCCTTGCCCTCCATGGGCATGCAGGCGCTGCGCTCGATCGACAGGTCGAGAGTGAGCGTGTGGGGGGCGGACGCCAGGGCGGCCTCGACGTCGCCGTTCTCCTGCACCATGTGGGCCGCGATGTTGCCGGGAGCGTCCTGGTGCACGAGGTGGGCGCCGTCGCGGGCCGCCTCGATGCCCACGACGACCGGCAGCTGCTCGTAGTCGACACGGACGCGCTGGCAGGCGTCCTCGGCGAGGTAGCGGTCGGTGGCGACCACCATGACGATCGCCTCGCCGACGTGGTTGACCTCCTCCTTGGCCAGCGGGTAGCCGGTGCGGCCGTGCGTCAGCGTCGGGTGGGGGATCAGCAGCGGCAGGGGCTCGGCGACCTTCCCGGTGAGGTCCTCGTAGGTGTAGATCGCCACCACGCCGTCGACGTCGATGGCGTCGGTGACGTCGATGTCCACGATGCGGGCGTGCGCGTGTGGGCTGCGCACGAACGCCGCCGCCAGGGCGTTCTGGCCCAGGTCGTCGAGGTAGCGGCCCCCGCCTGTCACGAGCCGGGGGTCCTCCTTGCGCCTGATGGGAGCGCCGAACATCTGGGTGGTCATGCGCGCTCCTTGCCGTTCGCCGACGGGGTATGCCGCGCGGCTGCCTCCGCCCGCCCGTCACCGTCCGCGTCGCTGTCGTCCTCGCCCTGGCGCTCGGTGCGGATCTCGGCGGCGCGCAGGACGCTCTTGACAATGTTCTGGTAGCCGGTGCAGCGGCACAGGTTGCCCGAGATGGCCTCTCGCGCCTCCTCCTCGCTGGGCGAGGGGTTGTCGTCGAGGTAGGCGGTGATGGTCGTGAGGAACCCGGGGGTGCAGAAGCCGCACTGCAGGCCGTGGCACTCGGCGAACGCCTGCTGCACGGGGTTCATCCGCTCGCCGGTGGCACACGGCCGGGCGTCGGGCGCGCTGCCGAGGCCCTCGACAGTGGTGATCTGGTGGTCCTGGGCGGTCACCGCGAACATCAGGCACGAGCGCATCGGCTGGCCGTCGACGAGCACGGTGCAGGCGCCGCAGACGCCGTGCTCGCAGCCGACGTGGGTGCCGGTGAGCGCCAGGTCGTGGCGCAGGAAGTCCGACAGCAGCCGGCGGGCGGGCACGGTGGCGGAGCGCGACACGCCGTTGACGTGCACCGTCACGTCATGGAGCTGCTCAGTCGCCCGGTCGGTCGTCGCGTCACTCATCGGCTGGTCGAACCCTTCGTCTCGGCTGCATTCTCCGCCGCCTGGCGCAGCACACGGCGGGCGAGCTGGCCCGCCAGCATCCGCCGGTAGTCGGCGGTGGCATGGATGTCGCCCTCCGGCTCGACGTGCGCTCTGACGGCCTCGACCGCCGCGGCCCAGTCGGCCGCGGCTGTCTCCTGGCCCCCGAGGACGTCGGTGAGGTCGAGCACGGTGGGAACGTCGGTGACGGAGACGAACGACGCGGAGGCGACGGTGATGACGCCGTCGGCCGCGGTCACCGCGGCGGCGACGCCGGCCATGGCGTAGTCCCCGTGGCGCCGGGCAGACTCCGCGAACGCGGTCGCCGTCCCGGGCGCGAAGCGGCCGAACCGCACGGCCACGGCCATCTCGTCCTCGGCCAGGGACGTCTCGAGCGGTCCCTCGAAGAAGTCGCGGGCCGCGATCTCCCGGCTGCCCCGGGGACCGGCGACCTCGACCACGCCGTCCGTCAGGACGAGGATGGCGGGCATCTCGCCGGCCGCGTCGGCGTGGGCGATGGAGCCTACGGTCGTCCCGCGGTTGCGGATCGCCGGGTGGGCCACGTTGACGAGCGCCTGGCGCAGGAGCGGCAGGGCGGCATACGCGTCCTCGTGGCGCTCGAGCTGAGCATGGCGGACCAGGGCGCCGACGCGCACGTGGTCCGGACGCACGGCCACGCCGTCAAGGCCGGTGACCCTGTTGATGTCGACGATGTGAGCCGGGGAGGCCAGGCGCATGTTGAGGATCGGGATCAGGCTCTGACCGCCCGCGAGGATCTTGCCGTCGTGGCCGACCTCGGCCAGGACGCTGAGAGCCTCCTCGACGGAGCGGGGTGCGTGGTGCGCAAAGGGGGCGGGCTTCACCGGACTGATCCTGCCTCCTTTGTGCGGGTGGGACTAGGTGATCGTCTGCGTTGTGCGGCGCTTCGTTTGGCAACTCTTGCCGAGTGTCCGTGAAAGCCGCGTGGGCCCCCGATCCTCGGATCGGGGGCCCACGCCGCGGACCGGGCTCCGAGGCGGTCCGCACGTCGTCCTCACGTCACTTCTTGCGCAGGTCGGGACCGCCCGGCTCCTCCTGGTAGAGGTCGTCGATGCCGTCGCTGTCGCCGTAGCGGGCTTCGCGGGTGAGGACCATCGTCGTGGAGGGGTCGGCCCGGAGGCGCAGGTCCTCGGGGGCCAGGGTCCGCGCCAGGTGGTAGGCGCCGATGGCCACGATGGTGCCCAGCGCGATGCCGCTGAGGGTGAAGTCCTCGGTGAACTTCAGCGAGACGTTGCCGATGCCGATGACGATGCCGGCCGCGACGGGAACGAGGTTGATCGGGTTGCCGAAGTCGACCCCGTTCTCCTTCCAGATCTTGGCGCCGAGCAGGCCGATCATGCCGTAGAGCACCACGGTGATGCCGCCGAGGACGCCGCCCGGGGTGGCCGCGACGAGTGCGCCGAACTTCGGGGAGAGGCCGAAGAGGATCGCGACCAGGGCGGCCACGTAGTACGCGGCCGTCGAGTAGACGCGGGTGGCGGCCATGACGCCGATGTTCTCGGCGTAGGTCGTCGTGGGTGAGCCGCCGACGGCGGAGGCGAGGGCGGTGCCGACGCCGTCACCGATGATCGCGCGGCCCATGACCGGGTCGAGGTCGTGCCCGGTCATCTCGGCGACGGCCTTGACGTGGCCGGTGTTCTCGGCGATGAGGGCGATGACGGCCGGCAGCACCAGCAGGATCGCGGCAACCGAGAAGCTCGGGGTGTGCCAGCCGGCGACCTCCTTGCCGTCAGCCATGAAGGTCTGCTGCGGGAAGCCGACCCACGCGGCGTCCGAGACGCCCTGGAGGTTGACGCGCCAGTGGGTGGTGATCTCGCCGGCGGCGGCGTCGAAGGAGGTGATCTTGCCGAAGACCTTGTCGAAGACCCAGGACAGTGCGAAGCCGAAGATCAGCGAGAGGAAGACGGCGATCCGGCCGAGGAAGCCCCGCAGGGCCACGGCGCAGACGATCGCGAAGGTCATGACGATCAGCGCGATCCACTGGTCCTGCGGCCAGTAGATGTTGGCGACCACCGGCGCGAGGTTGAACCCGATCAGCATGACGACGGCACCGGTGACGACCGGGGGCAGCACCTTGTGGAGCACGGTCGAGCCGAGGAAGTGGATGGCCACACCGACGAGGGCGAGCACGAGGCCGGCCACGAAGATGGCGCCGGTGACCGTCTGGGAGTCGCCGCCCTGCGCGCGGATCGCAGCCACGGCGCCCACGAACGAGGCCGACGTGCCCAGGTAGCTTGGGACCTTGCCCTGCACGATCAGCAGGAAGCAGATGGTGGCGATGCCGCTCATCATGATCGCGAGCTGGGCGTTCAGGCCCATGATGAGCGGGAAGACGAACGTCGCACCGAACATGGCGACGACGTGCTGGGCGCCAAGGCCGACGGTCTTGCCCCAGGACAGACGCTCGTCAGGGGCGACGACGTCTTGGGGACCCATGGTCTTTCCGTCGCCGTGCAGTTTCCAACCGAAGCCCAAGGCCATGCCGTCTCCTTCACTGCGGCCCGCCATCCGACATGACGCGGCTCACACCCCTTTTGGGGATTAGGCGAAAACTAGCGCCCCGCAGGGGAATTCCCTTGGGCAATAGTTGATACCGCGACCGGCGTGTCCTTCGTCAGGTTTCGCTTGGGTCACACCAGGGCTCGAAAAGCCTCAGATACCTCGCATTTGGTGCACCTTGAGGGCAAGGGCGAGGGTCAGCCGTAGCTGGGGGTCGGTCGTGAAGGGACCGAGCATCTTCTCGAGCTTCACGATCCGGTAGCGCAGCGTGTTGTAGTGGAAGAACAGCAGGCGCGCCGTCTCGGCGACGTTCATGTTGGTGTCGATGAGGATGCTCAGCGTCTGGCGGAGGTCGGCGTTCTCGGGGGAGTCGTCGGTCGCCAGCTCGCCGAGGGACTCCTCGACGAACCGGCGCAGGTGTGTGCTGTCGGGGATCAGCGCGAGGAGGCGGAAGATCCCGAGGCCGTCGAAGTGCGTGAGGGCGCCGTCGCCGTGCATCTGCCTGCCGACGCTCACCGCGTTGAGGGCCTCGTCGTAGGCCTGGGGCAGCTCGGCCACCGTCGTGATGGGACGCGAGACACCGGTGGAGAAGGTCCGGCGCCCACCACCGCCATCGCCGCGGACCACGCGGGCCACGTCGTTCACGGTGCGCATGATCCGGTCGGTGTCCTCCGGGTCGGTGACGCCGAACAGCGCCACCACCTCCTGGCTGAACCCCATCACCGGGCTCTGGGGGTCGCGCACCGTCACCGCGTGCGTCCAGGCCCGCGCGAACCGGTGCTGCAGGGAGCGGACCTCCTCCGGCGACCGCGTCGTCTGGGCGTCATCCTCGTCGGTCTCGGCCACCACGACCACCATGGGTCGCTCGATGTCCCAGCCCAGCGACCGGGCGTGGGCGACGGCCTCCTCGGGACTGCCGGCGCGCCCCGCGAGGGCGTCGCGGAGGAACTCCGCGCGGTACTTGCTCTCCACTGCCGAGACGGCCTGCTCCTTGGTGATGGCCAGGGCGGCGACGGTGGCCGCACGCTCCAGCACGCGCACGTCGTCGGCAGTGAGCATGCGGTGGCTGCAGAAGGCCGCTAGCAGGCCGTGGTCGAGCGATCCCGCGACGATCCGCACCGCGGCCCGGTGGGCGGCGGGGCCGTGCTGGGGGCGGATGCCGACCGGCTCGGTCTCGGTGATGAGCCGACCCGTGCGGTCGAAGCATTCGAGGGCCCGCGCGTGCTCGAGCTCGCCGTGCGCGCCGGCACTGGCCAGCACCCGGCCGTCGGTCGTCGTCACCATGGCGGCGCCGTCGAAGAAGCCGACCAGCTGGTGGCACAGGTCGTGGAGCGAGCCCCCCGCGAGGACGATCTGCACGAGGACGCGGTGCACCTCCTCGAGCCGGTCGAGGACGGCGGTCTGGTAGTCCAGCATCGCACCGAGGACCTCGGTGTTGAGGCGGTCGCGCGCGGCAGGATCGTGAAACAACATCAGGGCCAGACCTGCCCGATCGGCGCGCTCGCGCCACGGCCCCGCCTCACCCTGCTCGATGCCGGTGACGGCCAGGGCGGCGACGCCGGCGGCGGCCAGGTGGTCGAGCAGTCCGGGCTCAGCCCCCAGGGCGGTGGTCGCCTCTGAGGCCTCGGCGATGACGAGGTGGTGGCGCAGACGCGCCTGTCCGTGTGGGCTGTCCGTGGTCGGCAGCGCGGCTGCGAGGGGGCACGTGCGGACGATGGGGGCCTCGAGCTGGGAGGGGGAGGCCAGGACGGAGGCGTCTTGTGCTCCAGGAAGCCCGACGACCACGCGCATGGGGACTCCGGATACCGGCGTCTCCGCGAGGGGGGATGTCAAGTCACCGTCAATGCTGACCTCATCGTTGGCAACTTTCACCATGAAGGAAGGGTAACCGCCCCCGATAGCGTCACCTATCCGGTCATGCGGCCCATGCGGCTCATGCAGACAGGACCTGCGCTGACCGCGACCACGCGACGCCCGTCCACCTACAGTCCACCCCACAGGACACGGGAGGAACCCAGGTTGGCCCACTCGAGCGCCCTCGCCGACTGGCCTGCCGCCGCGTCCCCGCTCGTGGCCGAGGCCCTGCAGGCACCGCCGCGACCCGCCAGGGTCCTGGCGGCCTTTCCCACCGCTCTCTACCTGCAGCTCGACCGGCACGAGCTGGTCGTGCCGGTCCTCGCCGAGGACGCGCTGCGGCTCCCCACCGGCCTGCGGCTGGCCCTGCCGGCCCGCGAGATCGCCTGGGGTGTGGAGCCGGGCAGCCAGGTGTCCGTCGGAGGGGGTCGCGTGCGCCTCCCGCACCGTGACGTCGTGGTGGTCCGCGCGTGGCGGCCCGCCCGGGTCACGGCCGCAGCCCAGCCCCTGGATGCCTCGGCGCTGGCCCGTTCGATCGGAGCCCTGCACACCGCCACGGACGGGTCCGTCCTGCGTGAGCTGACCGCCGACCTCACCCGTTCCGCCCTCGCCACGTCCGTCCCGGCCGGGCGGCTGGCCCGCCTCGCGGCCGGCCTCGTCGGGGCCGGCCGAGGACTCACCCCGAGCGGGGACGACGCCCTGTGCGGTGTCCTGCTCGCCCTGCGCGCCGGTGGCGCTCCTTCCCAGGCGCTCGCGGCCGTCAGCACCGCCGTGACGCGGTCGCTGGCGGCCACCACCAGCCTGTCCGCCTCCCTGCTGCTCGCGGCTGCCGCGGGCTGCGCGGTCCCCGAGGTCGCCACCCTGGCGGACGCGGTGTCCTGTGGGGACGAGGCCGGCATCGACGAGGTGCTGCCGGCCGTCCTGGCAATCGGCCACAGCTCCGGTGCCGACCTCCTCGCCGGCCTCGCCGGCGCCCTCGACGCCATGATCCAGACCCAGCACACCGAACCGGAAGGAGCCCGCCGTGCCTGACCACGTCGAGCTGCGCCGCGGCGCCTACTACGACTCCGTGAGCCTCATGCAGCTCTCGCGCAAGGTGCAGTCCGCCCCCGGCGTCGAGGCAGCCCAGGTCGCCATGGCGACCGACCTCAACACCGACGTCATCGCGGGCATGGGCTTCACCATCCCCGACGGCGCCGTCACCAACGACCTCATCGTCGCCATCCGCGGCGACGAGGGCGGCGTCGAGGCCGGCAAGGCTGCCCTGGAGGCGGCCCTGGCCGACCTGAAGTCGGCGGGCACGCACTCGGGCGGGTTCGGCGAGGCGCCTCAGCGGCGCACTCTGGGCGGGGCGATCCAGTCCTCGGACGCCAACCTCGCGCTGATCTCGGTGCCGGGCCAGCACGCCACGGTGGAGGCGTTCGATGCCATCCACCGCGGCGTCTCGGTGATGCTCTTCTCGGACAACGTCCCCGTCGAGGACGAGATCAGGCTGAAGGACGCGGCGGCTGCCACTGACGTCCTCGTCATGGGCCCCGACTGCGGCACGGCGGTCGTCGGGGGAGTGGCCCTCGGCTTCGCCAACGCCGTGCGGCCCGGCTCGGTCGGCATCGTCGCCGCCTCGGGCACCGGTGCCCAGCAGGTGATGTGCCTGCTCGACGCAGCCGGCGTCGGCATGAGCCACTGCCTCGGTGTCGGCGGCCGCGACATGTCGAGCCAGGTCAGCGGCCGCTCCACGCGGCAGGCGCTCGCCGCGCTCGCGGCCGACGAGGCCACCACGTCCGTCATCGTCGTCTCCAAGCCCCCGGCCGCCGAGGTGCTCGCGGACATGCAGGCGTATGCCGCGGGGCTGGGCGTGCCGGTCCACTGGGCGACGCTGGGTGCAGGACGCCCCGACCTCACCGCCGCCGTCGAGGCCGCCCTGCGTGCCGACGGGTACACGGTGCCGGAGTGGCCGTCGTGGACCACGGACCAGGAGCCGGTGAAGGTCGGGGCGCTGCGCGGTCTCTTCTGCGGCGGCACCCTCGCCGACGAGGCGATGCTCATCGCGAGCACGACGCTCGGCGGCATCCGCTCCAACATCCCGCTCTCCGGCGACCTCGCCCTCGGCGCCGACCTGCGCGACGACAGCCACGTCGTCATCGACTTCGGCGACGACACGATGACCCAGGGGCGGGCACACCCGATGATCGACCCCTCGCTGCGGCTCGAGCGGATCGCCGCGGAGGCCAAGGACCCGACGTGCGGGGTGCTGCTGCTCGACCTCGTCCTCGGCTACGGCGCGCACCAGGACCCCGCCGACGAGCTCGCCGAGGCCATCAGCGACGCCCGCGCCACGGCGCAGGGGGACGGGCGGGCCCTGCCCGTCGTGGTCTCCCTCACCGGCGTCGAGGACGACCCCCAGGGCCTGGACCGCTGCGCGACCGCGCTGCAGCGGGCCGGTGCCTCGGTCTTCCTCTCCAACGCCCAGGCCACCCGCCACGCGCTCTCCCTGCTCCCCGCCACCGGCACCGCCACCGCCACTGCCACTGCCCAGGAGAACTGACATGACCTCCCCGCTGCGCGGGCTGCTGTCCGCCGACGTCTCGGTCGCCACCGCCGGCGTCTCGCTCTTCGCCGACGCGCTCCGGTCCCAGGCCGTCTCGGTGACCGAGGCGGCCTGGCAGCCGCCGATGGACGGCACCGCCGCCGACCTCGCGCTCGTCCTCGCCGACCCCCGGCACGAGCAGGCCAACGCCGAGGCGCTGCGCCGGATGACCGCGGCCGGCGCCGACCTCGTCGACGTGCGCCCCGCCCACGAGGCGCTCGGCATCGAGAAGGGCACCTTCCTGCACGCCGGCCCGCCCATCACCTGGGACCGCGCCTCCGGCCCGCTGAAGGGGGCGCTCATCGGCGCCGTGCTCTTCGAGGGGCTCGCGGACACGGCCGAGGAGGCCGAGGCCAAGCTCGCCGAGGGCGACGGCATCACCATCGAGCCGTGCCACCACCACGACGCCGTCGGCCCGATGGCCGGCGTCATCTCCCCGTCGATGTGGCTGTACGAGCTGCGCGACGAGGTGCACGACGGCACGTCCTGGTGCTCGCTCAACGAGGGACTCGGCAAGGTGCTGCGCTACGGCGCCTACGGTCCCGAGGTCATCGACCGGCTGCACTGGATGAACTCGGTGCTCGGCCCGCTGCTGCAGCAGGCCGTGCGCAGGGCCGGCCCGGTGGACATCAAGTCGATCGTCGCCCAGATGTTGCAGATGGGCGACGAGGGCCACAACCGCAACCGCGCCGGCAGCCTGATCCTGTTGCGCGAGCTGCTGCCCGCGCTGATCACCGCCGACGGGTCCTCGGACGACATCGCCGAGGCGGTGCGCTTCTCTGGGGCCAACGAGCACTTCTTCCTCAACCTCGGGATGCCCGCCTGCAAGCTGTCCACGATGGCGGCCCACGGCATCCCCGGCTCGTCTGTCGTTACGACGATGGCGCGCAACGGCACCGACTTCGGCATCCGCGTGTCCGGGACCGGCGACGAGTGGTTCACCGCGCCGGCCAACACCCCGGAGGGCCTCTTCCTCGGCTCGTACGGGCCGGAGGACGCCAACCCCGACATCGGCGACTCGGCCATCACCGAGACCGCCGGGATCGGCGGCTTCGCGATGGCGGCGGCGCCGGCCATCGTCCGCTTCGTCGGCGGCGACGTGCCGTTCGCGCTGCGAGCCACGCAGACGATGTACGAGATCACGGTCGGCGAGCACACGGCATACCAGGTCCCCATCCTGGAGTTCCGCGGCACGCCGACGGGCATCGACGTCACGGCGGTGGCCCGCACGGGGATCCTGCCGCAGATCAACACCGGCATGGCCGGTCGTGTGGCCGGCACAGGCCAGGTCGGTGCCGGGCTGGTCACGCCCCCGGAGCAGTGCTTCACGGGGGCACTGCGGGAGCTTGCGTCGCGCACCATCGCGTGAGGCCCAGCCCCTGACGGCCGCCGCGGTGGGGGCGACCCCTAGTCCCCGCTGTGGTGGATCGGGCCCTCCACGCCGGACAGCCGGTCTCCGGTCCCGCCCCAGCGCAGCGAGATGATCTCGGCCGCGATGCTCACCGCGGTCTCCTCGGCGGTCCGGGCGCCGAGGTCGAGCCCGATCGGGCTCGACAGCCGGGAGAGCTGCGCCTCGGTCAACCCCGCCTCGCGCAGCCGCTCCAGACGACCCTCGTGGGTGCGCCGCGACCCCATCGCCCCGATGTAGCCGACCTTGGGCAGACGCAGCGCGACCTCGAGCAGGGGGCCGTCGAACTTCGGGTCGTGGGTGAGCACGGCCAGCATGGTCCGCTCGTCGACGCGGCCGGCCTCCGCCTCCGCGGCGAGGTAGCGGTGCGGCCAGCCGACGACCACCTCGTGGGCGGCCGGGAAGCGGCCCTCCGTCGCGAAGACCGGCCGGGCGTCACAGACCGTCACCCGGTAGCCGAGGAATCGCCCCATCGAGGCCATGGCCGAGGCGAAGTCGATGGCGCCGAAGACGATCAGCCGCGGCGGTGGGGCGAACACCGCGGCGAAGACCCGCATGCCTTCGCCGCGGCGCTCGCCGTCCGGGCCGTAGGCGAGCATCGTGCTGTGGCCGCTCTCGAGCAGGCCCCGCACGTCGTCGGCGATGGCGTGGTCGCTGCGCTCGCTACCGAGGCCGCCCTCGTGTGTCTCGCCCGTGCCGCGAGGCCGCACGACGATGCGCCGGCCTATCCGCTCGGGGTCCGGGTGCTCGACCACCGTGGCGACCGCGACGGGGCGGCCCGCCTCGATGTCCTCGGCGACCGCACCGAGCTCGGGGAAGCTCTGGGGGCCCACGGCCTCGACGAAGACGTCGAGGATGCCGCCGCAGGTCAGCCCGACGGCGACGGCGTCGTCGTCGCTGACGCCGTAGCGCTCGAGCACCGGTCGCCCACTGGCCACCACCGACTGCGACAGCTCGTAGACGGCCGCCTCGACGCAGCCGCCGGAGACCGAGCCCACTGCCTCGCCCGTCGGGCCGACGAGCATGGAGACGCCCGGCGGGTAGGGCGCGGACCGGAACGTGGCGACCACCGTCGCCATGCCCACCGTGGCTCCCTCTCGCCACCAGCGCAGCAGGTCGGGCAGCACCTCACGCACGGGTGACCACCTCCGCGAGCTCGTCGAAGGCGCGCAGCGAGTGGCCCGCGACGAAGTCGTCGATGTGCGGCCACGCCGCCACGATGCCCTGCTGCACCGGCTCGTAGCCGGCCTTGGCGACGTGCGGGCTGGCCCAGACCACGCGGTCGGCCAGCAGGGCCAGCCGCCCCATCTGCGCGCCGAGGACCTGCCCGCCGTCGCGCTCCCAGCCGTCGCTGAGGACGACGACCACGGCGCCCCGAGCGCAGCCGCCGGCGCCCCAGCGGTTCAGGAAGTCCTTGAGCGTGTCACCGAGGCGCGTGCCGCCAGACCAGTCCGGCACGAGCGCGGTCGCCCGCCGCACGGCCCGCTCGGGGTCGCGGTCGCGCAGCGCGTCGGTGACCCGTGTGGCGCGGGTGCCCACGGTGAAGACCTCGATGGGGATCCCGCCGCTGACCCAGTGGTGGGCCAGGCGAAGGAGCGACTCGGCATACGGCGCCATCGACCCGCTGACGTCGAGCAGCAGCACGATGCGACGGGTGCGTACCGGCGGCCGGCGCCGCACGATCTCGGCGGGTTCGCCCAGCATCCGCGCCTGCAGGGCCAGGGTGCGCCGGGGGTGAACGGCCCCGCGCAGGTCGGGGCGGCGACGGCGGGTGCGGCGGCGCGGCGCAGGGCGGCGCAGGCTGGCGAACTGGCTGGCCAGCCGGGCCCGATCCGCGGCCGACAGGGTGGCGATGTCGTGCTGGCGCAGCCGCTCAGCGGCGCTGGCCAGGGCGGTCACCTCGGCCTCGTCATCGGGGCCCGGCCTGCCCTCGCCCGCCGGTGGCTGGTCGAGCCCCGCCTGCGGCACCTGGCGGTAGGCCGGCGGCCGGGGCGGTCGGCCGTCAGGCGGGCTGGTGTCGAACCACCGGGCGAACACCGCGTCGTAGCGTGCGAGGTCGGCGGGCGAGGAGCACAGCGTCGCCCGCCCCGCCCAGTAGACCGCGCGGGCGTCGCCGAGGCCGAGGACCGCCGTCGCGTCGAGGAAAGCGGCCGTGCGGGCGGGCGAGACGGCGAGCCCGGCGCGCCCCAGGGCCCGGGTGAAGCCGACGAGGAGCTCGTCGGCGGCCAGGCCGGTGGGCCCGGCCGGGCCGATCGGCGCGGTTGGACCGGCCGGGCCGGTCACGGCCCGCTGCTCCCGCCCGCGGGCACGAGCCGGCGCAGGGCGAGCCGGACGCGCTCGGCATCGTCGTGGTGCTTGGCCACGGCGCCCACGGCGGCGCTGGCGGCCTCGGGGTCGAGCTCGCGCAGCCCGAGGACGTGCAGGGCCCTGGCCCACTCCAGCGTCTCCGAGACGCCGGGCGGCTTGAGCAGCTCGTCGTCGCGGCGCAGCTCCTGCACCAGGTGGACGACCTGGTCGGCGAGCGCCGCGCTGACCTCGGGCGCCCGGCTGCGCAGGATCGCCAGCTCCCGGTCGAGACCCGGGTGGTCGATCCAGTGGTAGAGACAGCGCCGCTTGAGGGCGTCGTGCAGCTCACGGGTCCGGTTGGAGGTGAGCACCACGATCGGCGGCTGCTCCGCGCGGATGGTCCCGAGCTCCGGGATGGTGATCTGGTGCGTGGCCAGGACCTCCAGCAGGAACGCCTCGAACTCGCTGTCGGCCCGGTCGATCTCGTCGACCAGCAGCACGCACGGGCTCTCGCGCAGCGCGCGCAGCACCGGTCGGGCCACGAGGTACTTCTCGCTGTAGAGCGACCGCTCGAGCTCGGCGACGTCGTCGGGGCCGGGGGCCCGCGTGCCGTCGAGGGCGCCGCGGGTCGCCGCCTCGGCCGCGCGAAGGTGCAGGATCTGGCGGGGGAAGTCCCAGTCGTAGAGCGCCTGGGACGCGTCGATCCCTTCGAAGCACTGCAGCCGGATCAGCGGCAGGTCCAGGGACTCCGCCAGCGCCTCGGCCAGCGCGGTCTTGCCCGTGCCCGGCTCTCCCTCCAGCAGCAGCGGCCGGTTGAGAGCCAGGGTGAGGTAGGCAATGGTGGCCAGCCCCTCGTCGCAGAGGTAGCCGGTGGTGGCCAGCCGGTCCCGGAGGTCTGCTGGGGAGGCGACGGCGGCTGTCATGTCCTGATCATTCCAAACGCTGTCGCGCGGGGCGCCATCGACGGGATCACGAGGGGACGTCGACGTCGGCCCCGGTCGCGAGGTCGCCGCACTCCACGAGCCGCGGCGGGTGCGCGGCGAGGTAGTCGCGGGCGCCGCGATCGCCCGACGCGCTCGCCCCGACGCCCTGCCAGTGCTCGCGCCCCAACACCACGGGGTGCCCGGGCACGCCCCCGTATGCCGCGCGGCCCAGGGCTGTCGGCGAGGTCCCCACCGCGGCGAGCACCCGGCATACGACCTCGGCGCCGACGTCGGGGGTGTCGACCAGGCCGACCACCGCGCAGTCGGCGGGGGTGGGCTCGAGCGCGTCGAGGCCGGCGCGCAGCGACGAGCCCATGCCCACGGCCCACGCCTGCGCGTGGACGACGCTGACCCACGGCAGGTCCGCGAGCAGTGCCTCCGCCTCGCCGCCCGCAGCCCCGAGCACCGCCACGACCTGCGGGCAGCCGCCCTCGTGCAGCGTCCGGGCCGCGGCCCGCGCCCAGGGCTCGCCCCCGGCGCCGCGCACGAGGGCCTTGGGGCCGCCCATGCGGCTGCCCGAGCCGGCGGCGAGCAGCAGTCCCACGGCGGTGCCCATGGCGCCAGCGAACCACATGCAGGTGCCTGCTGGGATGGGGCGGCGGGGCGGGAGAGGCCGGCGCCGGTGGCGTGGCAGGATACGGAGTCGTGACGGCACGCATCCTCGACGGCAAGGCGGTCCTCGCGACCATCAAGGACGAGCTGAAGACGAGGGTGGCGGCGCTCGCAGAGCGCGGTGTGGTGCCCGGGCTCGGCACGGTGCTCGTGGGCGACGACCCCGGCAGCCACTGGTACGTCGGGGCCAAACACCGCGACTGCGCCGAGATCGGGGTGACCAGCATCCGTCGTGACCTGCCCGCGGGCAGCTCCCTGCAGGAGGTCCTCGACGTCGTCGCCGACCTCAACGCCGACCCGGCCTGCACCGGCTTCCTGGTCCAGCAGCCAACCGGCCTCGACGAGTTCGCGATCCTCTCGGCCGTCGACCCGGCCAAGGACGTCGACGGCCTGCACCCCACCAACCTCGGCTGGCTGGTGCTCGGAAAGCACGCGCCGCTGCCGTGCACCCCCATGGGGATCATCGAGCTGCTCCGCCGCCACGACGTGCCGATCGCGGGGGCCAAGGTGGTCCTCGTCGGGCGCGGCATCACGGTCGGGCGACCGCTCGGCCTGATGCTCACCCGGCGCAGCGAGAACGCCACAGTCGTCAGCTGCCACACCGGCACCCGCGACCTCGCAGGTGAGGTGGCACAGGCCGACATCGTCGTCGCCGCCGCCGGCGTCCCCGGGCTCATCCGCGCGGACATGGTCAAGCCGGGCGCAGCAGTGCTCGACGTCGGCGTCAGCCGGGTCGTGGGCGATGACGGGAAGTCCAGGGTTGCCGGCGACGTCGACCCGGCCGTGGCGGACGTGGCCGGGTGGATCAGCCCCAACCCCGGCGGGGTGGGGCCGATGACTCGGGCCATGCTGCTCACCAACGTGGTCGAGGCCGCCGAGCGCGCCGCTGCCGCCTCCTGACGGGGAGGCTGCGATCCTTGCCCTCATGACGCCCGCGAGCCCTCGGTGACCGCGCCAAAGCTCGGCTGGTGGTGGGCGGCGGTCCCGGTGATGCTGGCCGGCTTGGCGCTCTTCGCTCTCGACCGCGTGCGCCTGGCTGGCGTCGTGCTGGCGGCCGGGCTAGGGCTGGCCGCGCTCCTGCGACTCGTGCTCCCCGCCTCGGCCGCTGGTGGCCTGGCGGTGCGCTCACGTGCGGCTGACGTGCTGACCATGGTCGTGCTCGGTGGGGCCCTCTTCGTGATCACGGCGGTGCTGGACCTCAGCCCGCGCGGGTGACCCGGCGGCATACCGTCCCGGCCCGGGAACGCGAAGCGGCCTGTCCCAGAACGGATTTCGGGACAGGCCGCGCGTCGCGTGGTGAGGTCAGCCGATGAGGCCGAGGCCGCGCACGGCCTCACGCTCCTCCTCGAGCTCCTTGACGGAGGCGTCGATCTTGCCGCGCGAGAAGTCGTTGATCTCCAGGCCCTGGACGATCTCCCAGCGGCCGTCCTTGACGATGACCGGGAACGAGGAGATGAGGCCCGCGGGCACGTCGTAGGACCCGTCGGAGCAGACCGACATCGAGACCCAGTCGCCCTCGGGGGTGCCCAGCGCCCAGGTGCGGGCGTGGTCGATCGTTGCCGAGGCGGCCGAGGCTGCGGACGACGCGCCACGGGCCTCGATGATCGCCGCGCCGCGCTTGGCGACGGTCGGGATGAAGGTGTTCGCGAGCCATTCCTGGTCGTTCACCGTCTCGGCGGCGTTCTTGCCCGAGACCTCGGCGTGGAAGAGGTCGGGGTACTGCGTCGCGGAGTGGTTGCCCCAGATCGTCATCTTCTTGATCTCGGTGACCGGCACCCCGAGCTTGGCCGCGAGCTGCGAGATCGCGCGGTTGTGGTCAAGACGGGTCAGGGCCGAGAAGCGCTCGCGGGGGATGTCGGGCGCGTTGCTCATCGCGATCAGCGCGTTGGTGTTGGCCGGGTTGCCGGTCACCGTGACGCGGATGTCGTCGGCCGCGACGGCGCCCAGCGCCTTGCCCTGCGGGGCGAAGATGCCACCGTTGGCCTCGAGCAGGTCCCCGCGCTCCATGCCCGGGCCGCGGGGGCGCGCGCCAACGAGCAGGGCGTGGTTGACGCCGTTGAAGATCGTGTTGGCGTCGTCGCCGATCTCCACACCCGCCAGGGTCGGGAAGGCGCAGTCGTCGAGCTCCATGACGACGCCCTCGAGGGCCTTCAGCGCGGGGGTGATCTCGAGCAGGCGCAGCTCGACGGGGGTGTCCGGGCCGAACAGCGCACCGCTGGCGATCCGGAAGAGGAGGCTGTAGCCGATCTGGCCGGCCGCGCCGGTTACGGCGACCTTGACGGGAGTAGTGCTCACAGTGGGCCCTTCAGCGTTTCGGAACAAGGACGGGGCCGGGGCCAGCACCGCGGCGCCGCGCTCCGACATCGCGACCGTAGCAGGGTGCGGCGGGGCGCTTCCTGCTGGCTAGGCTTCGTGAACATGCCGATCCCGGACTACGTCGCCGCCCTCCGCTCAGCCGTCGGCCAGGACCTTCTGCTCCTGCCCGGGGTGACTGGTGTGGTGGTCAACGGTGCGGGCGACGTGCTGCTGGGACTGCGCTCGGACAACGGACATTGGGCCCTCATCTCCGGGATCCTCGAGCCGGGGGAGCAGCCGGCTGAGGCGCTCCTGCGAGAGATCGAGGAAGAGACCGGGGTGCGGGCCAGCCTCGTCGGCCTGGCGAGCGCCTGGGTCATGCCGGTCGTGGAGTACCCCAACGGCGACGTCGCGCAGTACCTCGACCTGTGCTTCCTCTGCCGCCACGAGTCGGGGGAGCCGAGCGTGGGGGATGACGAGTCGCTGGAGGTCGGCTGGTTCTCCCCGGACGCCCTCCCCGAGAGCCTGTCCGAGTCCTCCCGCCACAAGCTGCAGCGGGCCCTGGCCTTCGACGGCACCACCTGGTTCGAGAGCGCCGTCCCGCCCGTTGCGTCGCCGGCGAGGGCAGCACCCGCCAAGGTGTCGCTCGGGGGCGCCCCCGCGGTGTCGGTGCGCCGGGCCACGCGCGACGACGTGCCGGCCATCGTGGCGCTCCTCGCCGACGACCCGCTCGGGGTGGGCCGCGAGGACACCGCCGACCTCTCGGACTACCTTGCCGCCTTCGAGCGGATCGACGCCGACCCCGCCCACCTGCTGGTGGTCGCCGACGACGGCCGCGAGGTGGTCGGGACGCTGCAGCTGAGCGTGATCCCCAGCCTCTCGCGCCGCGGGGCGTTGCGGGCACAGATCGAGGCGGTGCGCGTGGCGGGGAGCCAACGGAGCAGGGGACTCGGCCAGGCACTGCTGCTCTGGGCGGTCGAGGAGGCACGGGTCCGCGGCTGCTCGATCGTGCAGCTGACGACCGACAAGTCCCGGACCGACGCCCAGCGCTTCTACCAGCGCCTGGGCTTCGTCTCCTCGCACGAGGGAATGAAGCTGGAGCTCTGAGCGCCAGCCTCCTGCCCGACCGTATGCCGTGCGGCGCCTCAGCGCGGCCACCCGGCACACGGTCGGGTGGCCCTTGCGGCGTCAGGGCTTGAGCACCACCTTGATGCAGCCATCGGCCTTCTGCTGGAACATCTCGTAGGCTGCCGGCGCCTCCTCGAGGGAGGGCCGGTGGGTGGCCAGCGTCTCCAGCCCCAACACGTCGCCGTCCTGCATGACCACCGGGACGATCTCGTCGATCCACCGCTTCACGTGGCATTGGCCCAGCCGCATCGTGATGCCCCGGTCGAACATCTCCATCAGGGGCATCGGGTCGACCTCGCCGCCGTAGACCCCGCTCACCGACACCGTCCCGCCGCGCCGGACGGCCTTGATCGCGGTCGTCAGGGCGTCGAGCCGGTCGATGCCCATCCGGTCGATCATGGGCTTGGCCGCGGCGTCGGGCAGGAGCCCCACAGCCTTGATGGCTGTCTCCATCACCGGGTTGCCGTGCGCCTCCATCCCCACCGCGTCGACCACCCCGTCGGCACCGCGCCCGCCGGTCAGCTCGAGGACCACCTCCGCGACGTTGTCGTGCTCGCTGAGGTCGACGGTCTCGACGCCGTACTTCCGCGCCAGCTCCAGCCGCTCGGGCACCCTGTCGACTCCGACGACCCGCCTGCCCTGGTGGACGCCGATGCGGGAGCAGAGCTGGCCCACGGGGCCGAGGCCGAACACCGCCAGCGTCCCCTCCTCCGGCACGTCGGCGTAGGCCACCGCCTGCCAGGCGGTGGGCAGGATGTCCGACAGGTAGAGGAAGCGCTCGTCCGGAACGCCGTCGGGCACCCTGATCGGCCCGAAGTGGGCCTGGGGCACCCGCAGGTACTCCGCCTGGCCGCCTGGCACCGAGCCGTAGAGCTCGGTGTAGCCGAAGAGTGAGGCGCCCTTGCCCTGCTTGCGGTTCTGCGTGGTCTCGCACTGGGCGAACAGGCCGCGCGAGCACATCCAGCACGACCCGCACGAGATGTTGAACGGCACGACCACGCGGTCGCCGGCCTTGATGTGCGCGACCTCGGCGCCGACCTCCTCGACGGTGCCCATCGCCTCGTGGCCGAGGATGTCGCCCTGGTGCAGGTAGGGGCCCAGTACTGAGTAGAGGTGGAGGTCGGACCCGCAGATCGCCGTCGACGTGACCTTGATGATCGCGTCGGTCGGCTGGCTGATGACCGGGTCCGGCACCGTCTCGACGCTGACCTTCTCCTTGCCCTGCCACGTCAGTGCCCTCATCAGTGAAGCTCCTCGCATCGAGTCGGTCATGTCACCGTAGGCGAGGTGGCCGCCCTCGACATCTGGAGCCGACCGTGGCGAGCACGGCCCTTTCAGTGGCACGCTCCGCCACCCGGCCGCAGACTGGCGGGGTGATCAACGGAGCCGAAGTTCCTGCCAGCTCGACCGCACACCGCGCACCGCTGGCCCTCGTGGCCGGTGGCTCCCGTGGTCTGGGGCTCCTCATCGCCCGCGAGCTCGCCGACCGCGGACACCGCGTGGTGATCAGCTCCCGTGACGGCGACGCGCTCGAGCAGGCGGCCGCAGACCTCCGTCGCCGCGGCGCCGAGGTGCACACCGAGGTCTGCGATGTGGCCGACGCCGCCGCCGTCAACGCGATGGTCAGCCGCATCGAGGCGCGGCTCGGCCCGATCGAGACGCTGCTGACGGTGGCGGGCATCATCCAGGTCGGTCCGCTGGACGCCCTCGAGCGAGCGCACTTCGAGGAAGCCGTCGGCACCATGCTCTGGGGGCCGATCAACTGCGCGCTCGCCGTGGCGCCGCGGATGCGCGAGCGCGGCCGCGGCCACATCGGCACGATCACCTCGATCGGCGGCTTCGTCAGCGTGCCGCACCTGCTGCCCTACTCGACCGCCAAGTTCGGCGCGGTCGGCTTCACCCAGGGACTCAGCGCCGAGCTGGCCGGCACCGGCGTCACGGTCACCACGGTGGCGCCCGGACTCATGCGCACGGGCTCGCACCTGCGGGCGACCTTCACCGGCAACCACAGCGCGGAGTACGCCTGGTTCGCGGCCGGAGCGTCGATGCCACTGGTGTCGATGGACGCGGAGCGCGCGGCCCGCAAGATCGTCGACGGGGTGCTCGGTGGGCGGCCCATGGTGGTGCTGACTCCGCTAGCCAAGCTGGGCATCCGGGTCGCCGGCCTGGCCCCCGCCACCACGGTGCGGCTGATGGGCCTGATGTCGCGGCTGCTTCCCTCGGCCCCGGCCGAGGGGACCACCACGACGATCGAGGGGCGCGAGGCCGAGCAACGGCTGGGCGCAGGTGCCGCTCGGGTGATGCGCGGGGTCACGGTGCTCGGCGAACGGGCTGCACGGCGCTTCAACGAGCGTTGAGCCACTCGCGCGGGACAGGACCAACGACTCTGGCCCCGCGGCCACCGCGCGGCCAACCGTGGAGGCGTCACAGGAGGTGGTGACGGTGTCAAGGCTGGGCGTCGCCGTGGTGAAGCAGTACGAGCGCGGGGTCGTGTTCCGGCTGGGCAGACTGCGCAACGTCCGTGAGCCGGGGATGCGGTTCATGATCCCGCTCATCGACCGCATGCAGAAGGTCAGCCTGCGGACCGTGACCATGCCCATCCCCTCGCAGCAGATCATCACGAAGGACAACGTGTCCATCGGGGTGGCGGCCGTGGCCTACTTCCGCCGGGTCGACCCGGCGCGCTCCATCATCGAGATCGAGAACGTCGAGTCGGCCGTCGGCCAGTACGCCCAGACCACCGTGCGCAACATGGTCGGCCGCTCCACCCTGGACGAGGTGCTGAGCAACACCGAGGCGCTCAACGAGGCGATCAAGCGGGTCTTGGACGTCACCACGGAGCAGTGGGGCGTGCTCGTGCAGCTGGTCGAGCTCAAGGACATCGAGCTGCCCGCGTCGATGCAGCGGGCCATGGCCAAGCAGGCGGAGGCCGAGCGCGAGAAGCGGGCCAAGATCATCGCGGCCGAGGGCGAGGCGCTGAGCGTCGGCAAGCTCGCCGAGGCCGCGGATGTGATCGCCAAGAGCCCGATCGCGCTCCAGCTGCGGAACCTGCAGGTCCTCGCCGAGATCGCGGTCGAGAAGAACTCGACCATCGTCTTCCCTGCCCAGTTCTTCGAGAGCACTCGGACGGCTCGGGAGTTCCTCGAGCGGGAGCGAGTCGTCGCCTCGGAGGGGGACGGGCATCCGCCCTCAGCCCTGCCGGACACCGTGCCAGAGGGGCTGGCCCGCACCGAGAAGCAGAACGAGATGTTCTTCCCCTAGCCCCGACACCACGTATGCCGGGTGGTCACCGCTCGCGGTGAGCACCCGGCATACGGGTGATGCGGTTCGGCTCTAGGCCAGCACCGCCAGGGCCTCGGTGAAGGTCTTCGACGGCCGCATTACCGCTGAGGCCTTGGCCTCGTCGGGGCGGTAGTAGCCGCCGATGTCGGCAGGGTGCCCCTGCACGGCGAGGAGCTCGGCGTTGATGGCCTCCTCGTTGGCGGCGAGAGACTCCGCGACCGGCGCGAAGGCGGCGGCGAGCTCGGCGTCGCCGGTCTGCCGGGCCAGCTCGCTGGCCCAGTAGAGGGCGAGGTAGAAGTGGCTGCCCCGGTTGTCGATCTGGCCGACCTTGCGTGCCGGTGACTTGTTCTCGTCGAGCAGGCGCTCCGTGGCGCGGTCGAGGGTGTCGGCCAGGACCAGGGCGCGCGGGTTGTCCGTGGTCGTCGCCATGTGCCGCAGGCTCTCGGCGAGAGCCAGGAACTCGCCCAGGCTGTCCCAGCGCAGGTAGTTCTCGGCGAGGAGCTGCTGCACGTGCTTCGGCGCGGAGCCGCCGGCGCCGGTCTCGAACAGACCGCCGCCGTTCATCAGCGGCACGACGGAGAGCATCTTGGCGCTCGTGCCGAGCTCGAGGATCGGGAACAGGTCGGTGTTGTAGTCGCGCAGCACGTTGCCGGTCACCGAGATGGTGTCCTCGCCCCGGCGGATGCGCTCCACCGAGAGCTTCGCGGCCTCGACGGGGGACAAGACCTTGATGTCCAGGCCCTCGGTGTCGTGGTCGGCGAGGTAGGTCTTGACCTTCTCGATGAGCGTGAGGTCGTGGGCGCGGCTCGGGTCGAGCCAGAAGACCGCCGGGGTCTGGGAGCCCCGGGCACGGGTGACCGCAAGCTTGACCCAGTCGCGGATCGGGGCGTCCTTGGTCTGGCAGGCGCGCCAGACGTCACCGGCGGCGACCTCGTGCTCCATGAGCACCTCACCGGCGCTGTTGACGACCTGGACCCGGCCGGCCTCGGCGATCTCGAACGTCTTGTCGTGGCTGCCGTACTCCTCGGCCTTCTGCGCCATGAGCCCGACGTTGGGCACCGAGCCCATGGTGGTGGGGTCGAACGCGCCGTGCGCACGGCAGTCGTCGATGACGGCCTGGTAGACACCCGCGTACGAGCTGTCCGGGATGACCGCCAGGGTGTCGTGCTCCTCGCCGTCCGGGCCCCACATGTGGCCCGAGGTGCGGATCATCGCCGGCATGGAAGCGTCGACGATCACGTCGCTCGGCACGTGCAGGTTCGTGATCCCCTTGTCGGAGTTGACCATCGCGAGGCGCGGCCCGTCGGCCAAGCCCTTCTCGATGGCGGCGCGGACCTCTGCCTGGAGACCCTCCGGCAGGGCGTCGAGCCCGCCGAGGATCGCGCCGAGACCGTTGTTGGCGCTCAGGCCGGCGGCTTCGAGCTGCTCGCCGTACGTCGCGAAGACCTCGGGCAGGAACGCCCGGACCACGTGGCCGAAGATGATGGGGTCCGAGACCTTCATCATCGTTGCCTTGAGGTGGATGGAGAACAGGACGTCGTCGGCCTTGGCCCGGGCGATCTGCTCGGCGAGGAAGGCGTCGAGGGCGGCGGCGCGCATGACCGTGGCGTCGACCACCTCACCCTCGAGGACCTTCAGGCCGTCCTTGAGGACTGACGTGCCGGACTCGCCGACGAGCCGGATCGTCAGGGTGTCGGCAGCAGGGATGACGACCGACTTCTCATTGGAGCGGAAGTCGTTCTCGCCCATGGTCGCCACGTTCGTCTTCGAGTCTGGTGACCACGCCCCCATCGAGTGGGGGTGCTTGCGCGCGTAGTTCTTAACAGCCGCCGGCGCCCGGCGGTCGGAGTTGCCCTCGCGCAGGACAGGGTTGACCGCGCTGCCCTTGACGCTGTCGTAGCGGGCGCGGGCGTCCTTCTCGTCGTCGGTCCGCGCCTCGTCGGGGTAGTCGGGCAGCTGGTAGCCCTTGGCCTGCAGCTCGGCGATGGCCGCCTTGAGCTGCGGCACCGAGGCGGAGATGTTGGGCAGCTTGATGATGTTGGCCTCAGGCGTGGTGGCCAGCTGGCCGAGCTCGCCAAGGGCGTCGCCGACGCGCTGCTCCTCGGGCAGCCTGTCGTCGAAGGCGGCGATGATCCGCCCGGCAAGGGAGATGTCGCGGGTCTCGACCTCGACGCCCGCGGCCGAGGCAAAGGCCTCGATGACCGGCAGGAACGAGTAGGTCGCCAGCATCGGCGCTTCGTCGGTGAGCGTGTAGATGATCTTGGCCATGAAGGCGGCTCTCTCCCTGAAGTGGTCCGTGGCGCACACGCGGTGCGCAGGCGCTGCTCAGGCTATCGAACGGTGTTCTGGCCGCGAGTCCTGCACCGTCGCGCTCGGCGTGGGCCCGGGCATCTGGTCAGAGACGGTCAGGGCGGTCAGCCGTTGAGCCGCCGCGTTCGTCCTCGGGGCTGATCTGGCCGGAGATGTCCTCGTCGCGGTTTCCCGTGGCCTCGAAGGCGTCCTTGCCGCGGGCGATGCCCAAGTGCTGCCCCGCCAGCAGACCGGCGACGATCTGCGTGATGACCTATGCCGGGACGTCGCGCCACGACGTGTTGGCATGAGTGCGCATCACGTCTCCAATCGCGTGTGGGCCCCGGAAGGGACCGTCCTCTCCACTCATGCGCTGGCGGGCGTGCGCGCGCGAAGGCGGTGGGGATCTGCGTCCCAAGGGCCTCCGGGGGTTCAGGAGCGGCACCAAGGCGGCCTGGGGTGCTCTTGAGGTGGTCTCGGGGTGGTCACAGAGCCCCGGGAACGGTGCTACAGTTCAGTCATCGCCGAACGCCAAGCGCGCTCGATCCGGCCGGCTCCTCACTCAGGAGCGCGGGATTTGACGCCCAAGATGCGAAGCGAGTAAATTAGAAGGGTTGCCCCGGAGGACTTCCGCCGAAAGGCGAGTGCGATGGTGCGCGTCCGGATCTTGAGAACTCAACAGCGTGTCAAAAATCGATGCCAATTACCTCGTCTCGAGGTGGCGGCTTGTTGGGTCTGTTGGCCTGGTGGGTTGTCGCTTCGAACGAAAATCCTTTGGTTGGACAATGAATGATCAGTTTTTTGCTGGTTGTTTGACTTCAGCCTGTGTGACGACCCTTTTTTGGGTTCAGTTATTGCTGCGGGCCTTTGGGTCTGTGGTGTTTGAACATCAATGGAGAGTTTGATCCTGGCTCAGGACGAACGCTGGCGGCGTGCTTAACACATGCAAGTCGAACGGTGATCTTGAGAGCTTGCTCTTGGGTGATCAGTGGCGAACGGG
>DASULG010000394.1:0-4683 GCA_036278335.1 Pedococcus sp. | reverse complement strand
GGGTGGACAGCACGCACACCCTGGCGGCCGCCCTCGCCGAGGCCGACCACCCGATCCGGCTGGTGAGCCAGTCCGCGGTCGGCTACTACGGCAGCGACCGGGGCAACGAGGTCCTGACCGAGGAGTCCGAGAGCGGGCATGGGTTCCTGGCCGAGGTGGTGCGCGCCTGGGAGGCAGCAGCTGAGCCGGCACGGTCGGCCGGCCTGCCGGTCGCGCACTCGCGCACCGGAATCGTGCTGGCGGCAGGCTCGGGAGCCATGGCCCCGCTGCTGAGGCTCGCCCAGCTCGGCCTGGCCGGCCCGCTCGGCTCCGGTGAGCAGTACTGGCCCTGGATCACGCTGCGCGACACCGTCCGGGCGCTGGCCTACCTCGTGGACCACCCGGAGATGCAGGGTCCGGTCAACGTCGTGGGCCCTGCCCCGGCAAGGCAGAGGGACATCGCGGCCGAGCTGGCCCGCCAGCTGCACCGGCCGGCCCTGCTCCCCGCACCCGGCATCGGGGTCAGGCTGTACGTCGGGGAGTTCGCCAACGACATCCTCGGCAGCCAGCGGGTGCTGCCCATCCGGCTGAGCGAGAACGGGTTCGTGCACGAGGACAACACGCTGCCCAGGGCCATCGGCTGGCTCTTGGCGCACCGCTGAGCAGCGGCCCCGGCCTCAGCCCGGCAGGGAGCGCACGGCCTCGATGAGCCAGGCGCCTGACGCCCAGCGCAGCTCGAACAGCAGCTCCTGACCAGGCTCCCCGGCGGGCGCCGAGTGACGCCCGTCCCCCGTGACCACGGTGTACCCGACGGTGTCCACGACGGCCGCGAGCGTCGCGGCGTCCGCCCGCGCCCGCAGGGTTCTCGCCGACCGGACTGACAGCAGCACCCTCTCGTAGCGCTGGCCTGCCGCTGCGGCCCGCTCCAGGAGCGCAGCGTCGGCCCTCCACGCCGAGGACCCCTGCAGGTCCAGGCTGCGCAGTCGGCCGGGGTCACCGACGACCATCACGCGGGCCCGCTCCTCGGCCAGAGCCTGCATCAGCCCCACAGGATCGCGGCTCGGAGCCGAGGCGTCGCGCCGCACATCGCGCCCGGTCCGCGGTGGCGGCGACGAGGCCAGGGCCGCGCGGGGCTGGCTCCGCGAGGATGCTGGGGAGGGCACTGGAGGGGGCACGGGACGTGCGGTCCCGCTCTGCGCCCGGTGCCGGCCACCAGCCTCCCCCGGCGACCGAGCGCCCTGTGCGGCCGCGACCGCTCCGGCGACCAGGACGCCGGCGGCCGCCACGCAAGCCACCACCAGCACGCTGCGTCGGGGCACAGACGGCCAGCTCCGCGCGGGGACCGCCTCCGAGCGGACAGGCGGCCCGCCGGTGCGGATGCGCCGGGTGAGCAGGGCGACCTCGTCGTGGCCCACCACGAGGCGCAGCGGCTCACACGGTGCGGCATCGAAGAACAGCAGTGCGGCCTCCGCTGCGCTGGGCCGAGGCCGAGGATCGGGTGCGAGACAGGCCTCGACCGCGTGGACCCACGCCGACGGCAGCCCGGGGACGAGATCATCCAGGGGCTGGCGCAGCGGCGCAGCGGCGGGCGCAGCACCGGCGACGCACCACCAGGCCAGCGCGCCCACGGCATACACATCGGAGGCAGCGGTGGGCATGGCCCCGAACTCCACCTCGGGCGCGATGAAGCCTGGGGTTCCGAACACCGCCCCCGGCGCCTCGCCGCGGAGCCGGGCCACCCCGAGGTCCCCCACCACAGGGCGTCCACGGCGCTCGAGCAGCACGTTGTCCGGCGCGAGGTCCGCGTGCACCACACCTGCCGCGTGCAGCCCCGCCAGGGCGCGAGCCACCGGCGCCACCACGGTCACCGCCTCTCCCACGCTCAGGTGACCCCGCGCGGCCACGACCGAGGCCAGCGAGCCTCCCTCGACGAGGTCGAGGACCAGGGCGAGAGCCCTTCGCTCGGGAAGCAGGACGGCGTCGTGGCAGCGGACCAGGCCATCGATCCTGAGCCGCTGCAGGACGGCGAACTCGCGCATCGCGTGGTCGGCCTCGTCGCCATCAGCGGCCAGCCGCAGGAGCTTGAGCGCCACCGGACGGCCGTCGGAGACCCGCTGCGCGCGCCACACGTGAGCGTGAGACCCGACCCCGAGGCGCTCGACGAGGCGGTACCCGGGCACCTGCGGCGGCTCCATCGGCGCTCCTTCAGCAGTGGTGTCAGGTCCCCCGAGTCTGGCGTCCCGGCGCCGTCTGGCCCGGCCGTTGTCCACAGGCACGAGCGCTGCTTATAGCAGTGCGATCCAGGCCGGATCGGCGCAAAACGGGAAATGTGTCCCAGATCACCCGTAACTCCGGAATCGCAGGTCAGGCGGTGTTACACGCTGTCGACAATTCGGGAGAAGCACGCAAAACCCCATAAATGACCACACTCGGGCAGGTGTCGTTATTTCCCCGTGACCCATTTAACCCGTTACGGTCCTGCACGCTGTCGGCGCTCCCCCAAAAGGGCTACGTCCACAAGGGCTCAATGGTCCAAACGGGCTAGTACGCCGCAGCTACGAACATCCTCCCCTGTAAGGAGCAACACCGTGACCCAAACCCCCAACCGGCAGGTCGGGCGCCACCGCCGAAAGCGGACCTTGGGCGCCGTCGCCATCGTGACCGCGCTGCTCGGAGGCCTGGCGTTTGCCTTCGTCTCCTCGGTCGCCACGGCCCCGACGTCCTCGGCGCTGGCCAAGATCAAGTGCAAGCAGACGACTGGCACTGGTGAGGTCGACCCGATCGTGCACCACAACGAGCCGGCCGCCGGCTCCGCGCACATGCACCAGTTCTTCGGCAACAACAGCTTCCTGACCCTGGCCAACCCCAACACGGCGAACTACCAGGACCTCCGCAGTGGCGGGACGAACTGCGTGAACCCCAAGGACACGGCTGGGTACTGGAGCCCCGTGCTGCAGTACAAGAGCACCGGCAAGATCGTCCCGACCCAGGCCTTCACCGCCTACTACCGCAGCTGGGACTTCAAGACGACCGGCGCAGGCGTCCCGCTTCCCGACGACGTGCGCCTGGTTGCCAGCCAGCACTCGTGGACCTGTGGCCAGTTCGAGTCCGTCAAGCCGCAGGCGAGCGTGCCTGACTGCTCGATGGCCAGCGGCAGCCCGGGTTCGACCCTGACCGCCCACATCGACTTCCCGTCCTGCTGGGACGGGGTCAAGCCCTCGCACAGCACCAGCCAGGTGGGCGACACGAACGACAACAAGCACTTCGCCTACCGCACTGGCACCACCTGCCCCGCGGGCTTCCCGGTGAAGACCGTCCAGCTGCGCGAGACCCTGCAGTTCCAGTACACCGGCACGGGCACCGACGTGGAGCTGTCCAGCGACCACGAGAAGGGCACCACCGACGGCATGTCGCTGCACGGCGACTTCTGGAACGCCTGGGACCCCGCTGGGATGGCCTCGATGGTCAAGAACTGCGTGAACGTCGGTGGCACGCCGACCGCCGCCGAGTGCGGCTAGTCAGCCACCGCTGAGCGGGTGCACCTCGGGCGCAGGGGGCCCACACCGCACCAGCACAGCACCAGCACCACAGACCTTCGGGCCCGGCAGCTACTGCCGGGCCCGAAGGCGTGTCTGCGACGGGCGCGCCCGAAGGCGTGTCTGCGAGGCGCGAGTCAGCCGATGCGCTCCCCCGGGGTGATCACGTCCACGACCCGGCGCCCTTCGGCGCTGGTCCGCGCGGCGTCGATGACCGCGGCGGTGTGCACCGCGTCCCGGGGGTCCACCGGCATGTTGGCCGCCGGGTTGTCGCTGCCCAGCGCCGCGGCGACCGCGCGGTAGAAGTCGGCCTGGCTGGCCCTGGCCCGCGAGACCGGCTCGCGCTCCTCGCCGCGGTAGACCCACCCGGCGAAGCCGTCCTCGTCGCGCAGGTCCGAGAAGATGTTGGGCTCGGCCTCGAACTGGTTGAGCAGGTAGGCGCCACGGCTGCCGAGGACGCGCACGCGCGGGCCCGGTGCGCCGGCCACCGAGGTGGCGCCCAGGTGCGAGACGACCCCCGAGGTATGCCGGCATGCCAGGAAGGCGTCGTCCTCGGCGTTCGTGGTGCGCGCGGCGACCTCGGCATAGACCGTCTCGACATCACCGAACAGCTGGACCGCTGCGTCGACGAGGTGGGAGTGGAGGTCCAGCAGGATGCCGCCCCCGTGCTCCGGGGCGGCCTGCTCGCGCCAGCGCTGCTTGGGCTCGGGCCGCCACCGCTCCCAGCGCAGCTCGGCCCGGTACACCTCACCGAGGGTCTGCGAGCGCACGAGCTCGGCGAGCGTGACGTGCTCGGCGTCGAACCGGCGGTTCTGGAAGACCGTCAGCGGAACGCCGTGCTGCTCCGCCGCGTCGACGACCTCGAGGGCGGCGTCTGCGTCCACCGCAAGCGGCTTGTCGACGACCACCGCGAAGCCGGCCTCGATCACCGTCAACGCGTGGGCCGCGTGGTCTCCGCTTGGCGTGGCCAGCACGATGAGGTCGAGACCCTCGACGGCGAGCAGAGCATCGAGGTCGGGCACCACGGCCGCCCCGGGGTGGTCCTGCTCGGCGGCGGCGCGGCGCTGCGGGTTGGACGTCGAGACGGCGGCGACCTCGAGTCCCGCCTCGCCGATGAGAGGGGCGTGGATCTGCCGGCCCGCCATGCCATATCCCGCCAGGCCAACGC
>DASULG010000393.1:0-8595 GCA_036278335.1 Pedococcus sp. | reverse complement strand
CATTGCACCACGGCGTGGCAACCCTGGAGGCGTTCGGTGCCCTCGGGTATGCCGCGTGCCTGCGCAGCGCGGGCAGCGCGCCGGGATAACCTGCGGGCACCGGCCGGCGACCTGTGGCCCGCAACCAGCCACGGCCGCCCCCGCAGCAGAGCACAGCAGAAGGGACCACCGTGGCTGCCGCCACCACCGCCAAGAAGGCCGCGACGACCAAGTCGTCCTCGGACTACAGCGCCCATCACCTCCAGGTCCTCGAGGGCCTCGAGGCCGTGCGCAAGCGCCCGGGCATGTACATCGGGTCCACCGACAGCCGCGGCCTCAGGCACTGCCTGTGGGAGATCATCGACAACTCGGTGGACGAGGCGCTCGCCGACGTGTGCGACCACATCGAGGTCATCCTCTACCGCGACGGCTCGGTCGAGGTGCGCGACAACGGCCGCGGCATCCCCGTCGACATCGAGCCCCGCACCGGCCTGACCGGCGTCGAGGTGGTCTTCACCAAGCTGCACGCGGGCGGCAAGTTCGGCGGCGGCTCCTACACGGCCTCCGGCGGCCTGCACGGTGTGGGCGCGTCGGTTGTCAACGCGCTGTCCTCTCGTCTGGACGTCGAGGTGGACCGTGGCGGCAAGACCTACGCGATGAGCTTCCGCCGCGGCGAGCCCGGATACTTCCCCGACGTCGCCACGGCCGACAAGGCCCCCGACCACGAGTTCACCCCCTACGAGCGCACCAGCGAGCTCGCCGTCGTCGGCAAGGCGAAGCGCGGGGTGACCGGCACGCGGGTCCGCTACTGGGCCGACCACCAGATCTTCCTCAAGGACGCGGCCTTCGACTACGAGCAGCTGCTCGCGCGCGCCCGGCAGACCTCCTTCCTGGTCCCCGGCCTGACGCTGGTCATCCGCGACGAGCGGGCCGTGCCCGGCACCCCCGGCGCGGACGGCCCGCACGAGGAGACCTTCGTCCACGACGGGGGGATCAGCGAGTTCGTCGAGTTCCTGGCCCCCGACCCGGCCGTGACCGACGTCTGGCGGCTGCAGGGGTCTGGGACCTTCACCGAGACGGTGCCGGTGCTCGACGCCAAGGGGCACATGAGCCCGACCGACGTCGAGCGCGAGTGCGGCGTGGACATCGCCGTCCGCTGGGGCACCGGCTACGACGCCAGGCTCAGCTCGTTCGTCAACATCATCGCCACGCCCAAGGGCGGCACCCACACGCAGGGGTTCGAGCAGGCCCTGCTCAAGGTGTTCCGCAAACAGCTGGAGGTCAACGGCCGCCGTCTCAAGGTCGGCGGCGACAAGCCTGAGAAGGACGACATCCTCGCCGGCCTGACCGCCGTGGTCACCGTGCGCCTCGCCGAGCCGCAGTTCGAGGGCCAGACCAAGGAGGTCCTCGGCACCAACGCGGTCCGCGCGATCGTGGCCAGGGTCGTCGAGACGGAGCTGACCGCCCTGCTCACCTCCACCAAGCGCGGGGAGAAGGCGCAGGCGTCCCTGCTGCTCGAGAAGGTCGTCTCCGAGATGAAGTCGCGCATCAGTGCGCGGCTGCACAAGGAGACCCAGCGCCGCAAGAACGCCCTCGAGAGCTCGTCGCTGCCGGCGAAGCTCGCCGACTGCCGCAGCACCGACGTCGAGAAGTCCGAGCTGTTCATCGTCGAGGGGGACAGCGCCCTCGGCACGGCCAAGCTGGCCCGCTCCAGCGACTACCAGGCCCTGCTGCCGATCCGCGGCAAGATCCTCAACGTCCAGAAGGCCTCCGTCACCGACATGCTCAAGAACGCCGAGTGTGCCGCGATCATCCAGGTCATCGGCGCCGGCTCGGGTCGCTCGTTCGACCTCGACGCCGCGCGCTACGGCAAGGTCATCATCATGACCGACGCCGACGTCGACGGCGCCCACATCCGCACCCTGCTGCTGACGCTGTTCTTCCGCTACATGCGCCCCCTCGTCGAGGCCGGCCGCGTCTACGCTGCCGTGCCGCCGCTGCACCGCATCGAGGTGGTCAACCCAGGCACCAAGAAGAACGAGCTGATCTACACCTACTCCGAGGGCGAGATGCGCAAGACGATGGCGTCGCTGAGCAAGCGCGGCAAGAACGTCAAGCAGCCGCTGCAGCGCTACAAGGGTCTCGGGGAGATGGACGCCGACCAGCTGGCCGAGACCACGATGGACCCGCGGTTCCGCACGCTGCGGCGCGTGACGCTGAAGGACGCCGAGATCGCCGAGCGGATGTTCGACCTGCTCATGGGCAACGACGTGGGCCCGCGCAAGGACTTCATCATCGAGTCGGCCGCCGAGCTGGACCGCGAGCGCATCGACGCCTGAGCGCCCCGCGCCCGCAGCGCCGGGGACTGGCAGAATGCCTGCCGTGAACGCGCCGTCGCGCGGCCCCCGGGTCGCTACTGGAGCCCCGACCGCCCTGCCTTGGTGGCGGCGGGGGGCCATCTACCAGGTCTACCCGCGATCCTTCGCCGACTCCGATGGTGACGGGGTCGGCGACCTCGAGGGTCTGCGCTCCCGGCTGGACTACGTCGCCAGCCTGGGTGTCGAGGCGATCTGGCTCTCCCCGGTGTTCCCCTCGCCGATGGCGGACTTCGGGTACGACGTGAGCGACTACTGCGACATCGACCCGACGTTCGGCAGCCTGGCGGACTTCGATGCGCTCGTCGCTGACGCACACGCCAGGGGTCTTCGGGTCGTGCTGGACTGGGTCGCCAACCACACCTCGGACGAGCACCCCTGGTTCCGCGAGTCGCGCTCCAGCCGGGACAGCCCCAGACGGGACTGGTACGTCTGGGCCGACCCGGCGCCGGACGGTGGGCCCCCGAACGACTGGACCTCGGCCTTCTCTGCGGTGGGTCCGGCCTGGACGCTGGATGAGCACACCGGGCAGTACTACCTGCACTCCTTCGCCCCGCAGCAGCCAGACCTGAACTGGGACAACCCGCAGGTCGAGGCCGCGATGCACGAGACGGTGCGGTTCTGGCTGGACCGCGGCGTGGACGGCCTGCGGCTGGACGCGATCATCAAGATCGCCAAGGACCCGCTGCTGCGCGACACGGCCGGCGCGCCGTCGCCGTACCACGAGGACTGGGAGACGATCCACGACCGGCTGGCCAGGCTGCGCCAGGTGCTCGACGGCTACCCGGACACGATGATGGTCGGGGAGCTGTGGGCCGGAGACCTGCCGCGCTTCGTCACGTTCCTCACCGGGACGGGCATGCACCTCGCGCACAACTTCGAGTTCGTCGAGCTGCCCTGGGACGCCGACGCCTACCGTTCCTTCATCGACCGGTTCGAGGCCGAGACGCAGTCCGTGCCCGACCTGTGGCCGTGCTGGTTCCTCGAGAACCACGACCTTCCGCGGGTGGCCTCCCGGTTCGACGAGGCCGGCCTCGGGCCCGCCCGCGCGCGGGCCGTCCTGCTCATGCTCTACGCGCTGCGTGGAACCCCGTTCCTGTACCAGGGCCAGGAGCTCGGCCTCCCGGATGCCGTGGTGCCCCCGGATCGCGTTGTCGACGTCGATGGCCGCGACCCCGAGCGTGCGCCCATCCCCTGGGAGCACCCGTCGCAGGCCGGCCCCGGCGCGGGCTTCACGACTGGCGAGCCCTGGCTGCCCCTCGTGGGGGACGCCGAGGGCCTCTGCGTCCGGGCGCAGGAGACCGACGCGCTCTCGGCGCTTCACCTGACCCGCCGCATCGCGGCGCTGCGACGCGGGATCCCCGCCCTCCAGGACGGCTCGCAGCGCACCCTCCCGGCCGCGGCGGGCGTGCTCGCCTGGCTCCGGGAGACCGACGGGGACAGGTACCTCGTGGTGGTCAGCTTCGCGACGGAGGCCATGCTCGCCGGTCTGCCCGCCGGTCTGCCCGCGGGTCTGCCCGCCGACCTGCCCGACGTGGGCCGGCTCCTCCTCGCGACGTCGCCGAGCCGCGCCGGTGGGGGCGCCGGCTCCGAAGTCACGCTCGGTCTGCGGGACCTGCGGCTCGCGCCCGGGGAGGGCCCGCTCTTCCAGCTCTAGGGCGACGGGGCCGACGGGACGCAGCCCTCACCGGCGCGACCCGGCGCGACCCGGCGCGACGGTGGCCAGCCGGTATGCCGCGTCAGGCGCCGGAGGGAGGGCGGGTCGAGCCGCGCGCCACCAGCTTGATGGGCAGGACCGTCTCGGCGGGCGCCGCCCCGCGGCCCTGGAGCAGCTGGATGAGGATCTCGCCCGCCTGCCGGCCCTGGAGGTCGACGTCCTGGCGCACGGTGGACAGGTCGAGCACCCCCGAGAGGGCATGGTCGTCGATGCCGACGACGGAGAGGTCCTCCGGGACCCGGAGCCCGATCCGGCGGGCGGCGCACATGACGCCGATGGCCATCTCGTCCGAGGCCGCGACCACGACGGTCGGTCGGTGCGTGCCACTCAGAATGGGGACGATGTCCCGCGCCGCGCCCGGGGCGGTCCAGTCGGAGTCGACGACCCACTGCGGCGGGCAGGACAGCCCCGCCCGCGAGAGCGTCTCCTGGAAGGCGGCGCGCCGGTCCAGCGGAGTCTGCAGGTGGGCGCTCGTCGCCGGCACCACCCCGACATACGCGATCTCGCGGTGGCCGAGGTCGATGATGTGCTGGGTGGCCAGGGCCATGGCGGCGCGGTCGTCGATCCGTACGCTCGGCCACGCGCCGAGGCGGTTGCCCACGGTCACCACGGGCAGCCGCAGCCGCTCGATCAGCGTCTGCTCCTCGGCGTCCATGGGGATGTTGAGCACGATGATGCCATCAACGCGCTTCCAGAGCATGCTCTGGGTCAGGCGCATGCGCCGGTCGAACGACTCGTCCTCGAGGTCGAAGAGGAGCACGTGGTGCCCGTGGTCGCGCAGGCTCTTCTCGATGCCGCTGACGAGAGTGGCGAAGAACCAGCGCGTGAGGAACGGGGCCACCACCCCGACCACGCCGGTGCGCCCGGACGCCAGGCTCGAGGCGGTGGGGGAGGCGACGTACTCCAGCTCGGCCGCCACCCGCCGGACCCGGGCCCGGGTCTCGGGGTTGACCTTGTCCAGACCGCGGAGGGCGCGCGAGACCGTGGCCACCGAGACCCCTGCGGCCTTGGCGACGTCGCTGATGGTGCTCACGACGGTTGACCTAGACGCCTGTGTTGCGCCGGGCGCGCCAGGTGAGCCACAAGGCGACGACGAGGACTGCGAGGACGGCGGCGGAGAAGCCCGCGGGGTCCCCGCGGACCTCGAACACCACGGTCTGCACCAGGGCCATGAAGGTGAAGAACCCGAGGATGCCGAGGAGGACCTCGAGCCGCTGTGCCCTGGCGCGAGGTCCTCCTGTGCCGCTTCCTGGGTTGAAGAGTGGCATGGGGGCTACGGAGTCCGGGTCTCGAGCCGCTAGCCCTTGACCCCTCCAGCCGTCAGACCGGAGACGATGGCCCGCTGGAAGACCAGCACCATGATGATCAGCGGCACCGTCACGATCGTGCCGGCCGCCATGACCGTGGTGTAGGGCTCCTGGCGGGGCAGGGCTCCGGTGAACTGCGCGATGGCCACGGTAACCGGCTGGGTGACAGCGGTGGAGAACTGCTGCGCCAGGAGGTACTCGTTCCAAGCGCTGATGAAGCACAGGATCGCCGTGGTGAACAGGCCGGGCGCCGCCAGCGGCAGCATGATCTTGCGGAACGCCTGCCCTTGCGTGCACCCGTCCATGCGGGCCGACTCCTCGAGCTCCCACGGCATCTCGCTGAAGAATGCCGTGAGCGTGTAGACCGTCAGCGGAAGGGCGAAGGAGATGTCCGGGATGATCAGCGCCTGGTAGTTCGCGCCGTTGAGCCAGCCGATGTTGGAGAAGAGCTGGAACAGCGGGGACACCAGGGCCACGCCGGGGAACATCGAGGCCCCGAGGATGAAGCCCAGGATGAGGAACTTGCCCGGGAAGTCCAGCCGCGCCAGCCCGTAGGCGGCGAAGACGCCGACGAGCATGGCGATGGCAGTGGTCACGACGCCGATGATCACGCTGTTGACCAGGGCCTGGCCGAAGTGGTTGCCCGTCGAGGTGGAGAAGGCGGCCTGGAAGTTCTCCATGGTGACGTGGGTCGGCCAGGGCGTGGTGTCGAACGTGTAGGCAACGTCGCGGAACGCCGTGACGACCATCCAGTAGAACGGCGCCAGACCCCAGACCACGATGAGGGCCAGCCCGAGGTAGCTGCGGAAGGTCTGCCAACGACGGCTCTTGTAGTGGTAGTGGTGCTCGGTCTCCTGTGCCGACGCCGCGGTGGCCGGCAGTGCCTGGGTCGTCATCGCGAGCTCCCTTCAAGCGAGGCGGGGATGGGCTCTTGCTCTGCGGTTTCCGGGGACCGGCGCAGGAGTCGACGCTTGGCTTTGCCCTTGCCCGGCGGCCGCTGCACGACGTCCGCGCCGAGGAACTTCACGAAGATGAAGGCCACGAAGGCAATGAGCAGGAACACGATGGTCGACAGCGCCGAGGCGCTGTTGAAACCAGCCCGGATCTGGTTGATCACCAGAATGGACAGTGACGTCGTCGCGTGGCCGGAGCCACCGCCACCGCCGGTGAGGATGGCGGGCAGGTCGTAGATGCGCAGGACGTCCAGGGTGCGGAAGAGCACGGCGACCATGAGCGGAACCTTGATCAGCGGGAGCGTGATCCGGGTGAATGTCTGCCACTTGCTGGCGCCGTCGATCTGGGCGGCCTCATACACGTCAGAGCTGATGATCTGCAGGCCCGCCAGGATCAGCAGGGCCATGAACGGCGTGGTTTTCCACACGTCTGCGAAGATCACGGCGAACCGGGCGGGCCAGGTGTCACCGGTCCAGAGGATGGGCTTTATCCCGACCCAGCTCAGCATCTGGTTGGCGATGCCTGCGTAGGCAAAGATGAAGAACCACAGCTTCGCCGTGACGGCGGTCGGAATCGCCCAGGGCACGAGGATGGCGGCTCGCACGAGTCCTCGGCCCCTGAAGGTGCGGTTCATGATCATGGCAAACCACAGTCCGAGGCCGATCTCGATGGCCACGGAGACGACCGTGAAGAAGAGGGTGACGAAGAGCGCATCATAGAACTGCGAGCCCAGACTGCCAGGCGGGCAGCTCGTCGGGCCGGTCGGGGTCTGGCACTCCTGGAGCAGCCAGTGCCGGTAGTTCTGCAGGCCTGCGAAGCCGCCCTCGACGAACATCCCCGTGGCCTTGTCCAGGCCCGAGTCCTTCTGGAAGGACATGAGGACGGCCTTGATGAGGGGGTAGAGGATGACCACGGCCAGCAGGGCCAGCGTGGGCGAGACCAGCAGGATGCCTCGTCGCCCTTGGCCGGCGTTGAGGCTTTTGGGGGACCGCTTCTGGCGCTGCTGGGGCGGGGCGGTCTGGGCGTCGGTGCTCATTCAGGCCTCCTGAGGGATCGGCCAGGGGCTCCAGGGGAGCGGGGAGTGGGCGGGTGGGGGCTGCGGCAAGCTGCGCCGCAGCCCCCACACCACATGTGCCGTGAGGGGGCTGGGTTAGCCCTGACCGGCGGACTGGATGGCGCTCTGCATGTCCTTGACCGCCTGGTCCACGGACTTCTCGCCCTTCATGGCGGCGTACGAGTTGTCCTGGATGGCCTTGGTGACGGCGGGGTAGAACGGCGTGACCGGACGCGGCACGGCGTTCTGGATCGAGGTCAGCAGGGTGGGCAGGTACGGGGCCTTCTTGACCAGGGCCTGGTCCGTGTAGATGGACTCGACGACCGGCGCGAGCGAGCCCTTCTCCATGAAGAACTTCTGCTGCTCGTCCTGCTCGATGAACTTCAGGAAGTCGAGCGCCGTCGCCTTGTACTTGGAGTAGACGCTGATCGCCTCGCTGTGCCCGCCGAGGGTGGAGGCACCGGGGCCGTCGACGCCTGGCAGCGGCGCGACCGCGAACTTGCCCTTGACCTTCGAGGAGGCCTCAGTGCTGGCCAGGCTGTAGACGTACGGCCAGTTCCGGTGGAACAGGAGCCTCCCGGACTCGAAGGCCACACGACCCTGCTCTTCCTGGAAGGTGATGGCCTGCTTGGGGATGTCCCCGTTCTTGTAGTGGTCGGCGAGCATCTGCAGGCCCTTGCGAGACTCGGGGCTGTCGACCGAGGCCTGTCCCTTGTCGTCGACGACCTTGCCGCCGAAGGTGTTGATGGCCTCTGTCGCGTTACAGGTCAGGCCTTCGTACTTGGCGAACTGGCCGGCGAAGCAGTTGATGCCGTTCTTCTTGGCGATCGAGCACATCGACCACATCTCGTCGAGTGTCTTCGGCGGGTTGGGGACCAGGTCCTTGCGGTAGTAGAGCATCGCACCATCGCTGGCGAACGGTGCCGCGTACAGCTTGCCGTTGTAGGTGGCCGCCGCGACCGGAGGCTTGAGCAGCTTGCTCGTGTCAAGGGCGAACTTGCCCTCGAGGGGGACGAGCCAGCCCTTGGCGGCGAACTCGGGCGTCCAGATCACGTCGACCGTGACGATGTCGTAGCTGGCGTCCTTGGCCTGAAGGTGCTGCACGATGTCGTCGTGCTGCTGGTCGGCGTTGTCCGACTGCTCCTTGAGCGTCACCTTCTCGTTGGGGTGGGCCTTGTTCCACTTCTCGATGGTCGGTGGCCAGACCCC
>DASULG010000392.1:0-23826 GCA_036278335.1 Pedococcus sp. | reverse complement strand
GTGGCTGCCCTACATGATCCTGCCGGTGTATGCCGGGTTCGAGCGGCTGCCCATCTCGCACCTCGAGGCATCGGCGGACCTCGGCGGCAGGGGGCTGACGACGTTCCGCCGCGTCATGCTGCCCTCCATCCTTCCCTCGATCGCGGCGGGCACGATCTTCACGTTCTCGCTCAGCCTCGGCGACTACATCGCCGTCCAGATCGTCGGTGGCAAGCTGCAGGTGCTCGGCACGGCCGTGCTCCAGAACATCACGCTGGACCTGCCCTTCGCCGCGGCCTTGGGCACGACCTCCGTCGTCATCATGGTGCTCTACCTGTTGGCGGCAGGCCGCACCGGCGCTCTGGACAACCTGTGAACCGGCGAGAGGGGCAGTCATGAGGCTCGGCACGGCGAGCAGGCTCGGGTTCGGCGTGTTCGCCGCGGTGATCCTGGCCTTCATCTACGTGCCGATCGGCGTCGTCACGATCAACTCCTTCAACAGCGACCGGACCTTCGGCTGGCCGCCATCGGGACTGACCACGCAGTGGTGGTCAGCAGCGCTGCAGGCACCTGGGCCGCGGGAGGCCCTGCTGACGTCCGTGAAGGCGGGCCTGGGCGCAACCGCCATAGCGTTGGTCCTCGGCTCGCTGCTGGCCCTGGCCCTGACCCGCTACAGCTTCTTCGGCAAGCACGCGATCTCTCTGCTCGTCGTGCTGCCCATCGCCCTGCCGGGCATCGTCACAGGGGTCGCCCTCCAGTCGGTGATCGCCAACGTGCTCCAGCCCGTGTTCGGCATCAGCGCAGGGCTGTTCACGATCATCGTCGGCCACGCCACCTTTTGCATCGTCGTGGCGTTCAACAACGTGACGGCGCGGCTGCGCCGGATGGGCGCGTCGCTGGAGGCGGCCTCGGCCGACCTCGGGGCGCGGCCGCTCACGACCTTCCGGCTGGTCACCTTCCCCCTCCTGCGCTCGGCGGTCCTGGCGGGAGCACTCCTGGCCTTCGCGCTGAGCTTCGACGAGATCGTCGTCACCACCTTCACGGCTGGCCCGGGGACGCAGACCCTGCCGATCTGGATCTTCAACAACCTCTTCCGGCCCAACCAGGCTCCGGTGGTCAACGTGGTGGCCGTGCTGCTGGTGCTGATCTCCATCGTCCCGGTGTGGCTGGCGCAGCGGCTCGGCGGCTCCTCGGCGGCCGAGAGTCGTTTGTAGCCAATACCTCCCGGTCACAGAGTGGTAACGGCTACGGTTGGGGGTCATGGGACTGTGGGACGAGCTCGAGTGCGTCATGCCCCGACCCAACGTCCTCCAGCGCGCCATCCAGCAGGCCGCAGCCCAGCGCCCCGTCACCCTGGTGCTGCGCCGGGTGCACCAGCCCCTGGACCGCGCGCTGTCGGGCCTCACCGGTGGACGGGCCAGCGCGACCCAGCCACTCACGGGGCTGCCGACCATCACGCTGGTGACTGTGGGCGCGCGCACCGGCCAGCGCCGGCATACTCCGCTGATCGCCATCCCCGCCAACGGCGACATCGCCGTGATCGGGTCCAACTACGGCAGCGACCGCACACCGTCGTGGGTGCAGAACCTGCGGGCCGCCCCGGAGGTCGAGGTCGAGCACCGGGGCCGCACGATGGCGGCCACCGCGCGGCTGCTCGGACGGGAGGCGTCCAGCGCGGTGTGGGCCACGGCAGCGAGCACGTATGCCGGGTACAGCACGTACCGCCGCTGGGCGGCGGACCGCGAGATCACCGTCTGGCTGCTGAGCCCCCGGGGCTCGTGAGGCAGGATGGGCGCATGACCCACCAGCCCGACCAGACGAACGACCCCCAGGACGCGAGCGAGGATGCCGACGTGCAGCCGGAGCAGCAGCGCGTCATCGTGGTCACCCAGGACGGCATGGGCGTGGCCCCGCACTCGGAGGACGAGGAGGCCCCGACCAACCCCGCCGACCTGGTCGAGCAGCCGGCCAAGGTCATGCGCATCGGCTCGATGATCAAGCAGCTCCTCGAGGAGGTGCGCAACGCACCCCTCGACGAGGCCGGTCGCGTGCGGCTCGCCGAGATCCACCGCCGCTCGATCGAGGAGCTCAAGGACGGGCTCGCGCCCGAGCTGACCGAGGAGCTCGAGCGGATCGCCCTGCCGTTCGGGGAGCAGGCTCCGACCGATGCCGAGCTGCGGATCGCCCAGGCCCAGCTCGTCGGGTGGCTGGAGGGCCTGTTCCACGGCATCCAGACCGCGCTGTTCGCCCAGCAGATGGCCGCCCAGGCGCAGCTCGCCGAGATGCGCCGGGCCCTGCCCCCCGGCCACACCGGTCCTTCGGGAGCACCCGTCGCCGGTCACGGCCACCTGCCCGGCATGCCGGGCCACGGCCCGGGGCCTGAGGGCGAACACCCGACAGGTCAGTACCTCTAGGACTGCTGGGCTCGCGAGCCGGCGGAGCGCTCGGGCCGCCCGAGACCGGGCAGCGGCGAGAGCCACGCGAAGATCGCCGCGATGACGCCGGAGCCGACCAGGGCGAGCATCGCCGGACGGATCCCGATGTGCTCTGCCAACGCCCCTGCGGCCAGCGACCCGAGCGTCCAGCCCACCCCCCACGAGATCATTCGGCCCGCGGTGTTGACGCGGCTGAGGAGCGGCTCGGGCGTGACCTGCTGGCGGTAGGTCAGGGCAGCGATGATGACCAGCTGGTAGGCCAGGCCCCACACCACCATCGCCGCCGTGGCGAGGTACCAGCGCTCGGACACCGCCACGAGCACACCGGCGACGGCTGACACCGGGATCGCCGTCAGCGTCAGCCGGGCGCTGCTGGTGCGGCGAAGCAGGCGGGGCAGCGCCACCGACGCGAGGATGCCGCCGATCCCCCAGACGCTGAACAGCAGGCCGAAACGCCAGCCGGAGGTGCCGATCCCCAGGACCCGGTCGCACCAGACCACTACCAGGGCCATGAAGCCCGCGCCGCCCACGGACTGCAGCATCCCGATCAGCGTCATGGAGCGCACCCCCGGGTGCTGCCACAGGAAGCGCACTCCCTCCACGACGTCGGCGACGACGGTCGCGGCCCGCAGCGGGGGCGCGCTGTCCCGTCTGGCGGAGAGCGGCCGCGTGATGGCGCGCACCGCGAGCGCAGAGGCGACGTAGCTGAGCGCGTCGAGCACCAGCAGGTCGGCCGGGTGCACCACGGCCAGCGCGAGGCCCACCGCGGCTGGGACGAGCAGGTCGAGCACGCCGCCGAAACCCCAGATGGCAGCGTTGGCCTCGCCGACCCGCTCCCGGCCGACGAGGACGGGGAGCGCGCCGAAGTTCGCCCCGTCGAAGAAGGTGAAGAACGCCTGGACGAGAAGCGCGGCTGCCAGCACGTGCGGAACGGTCAGCACCCCAAGCCACCAGGCGATCGGCACCGAGGCCACCAGGCCCACGTTGACGAGGTCGGCCGTCACCATCACCCGCTTGCGGTTCCACCGGTCACCCAGCGCGCCCGCGACGAGGCCGACCACGAGATAGGGCAGGGCCTCCAGCGTTGTCGTCAGGGCGGTGAGGAACGTTGAGTGGCTGAGCCGGTAGACGAGCACCGGCATGGCAACCGCCGTGATGAGCGATCCCGTGAGCGAGGCGATCCGGGCCAGCCAGTAGCGGCGGAAGTCGGCGTCGTCGCGCAGGCGTGCGGGGGTGACGGGCGCCGGCTGGGGGACGTGGCTCACCCGGGCAGTCTCGTGGTTGAAGGGCGCCTCAGGTCAAGCGGGTTCGTGCGGAACCCCACCGCACCGGGGGAGGCACCACGGCATACAGCTCCAGGGCGACCGGGGTGTCGACGACTGCGGGAGCGCGCAGCTACCCGGTGGCGGCGGCGGCGCGACCGGCGGTGCGGCCCGAGAGGATGCACCCGCCCAGGAAGGTTCCCTCGAGCGAGCGGTACCCGTGCATTCCGCCGCCGCCGAACCCCGCGGCCTCGCCGGCGGCATACAGCCCCTCGACCGGCCTCCCGCCAGGTCCGAGGGCGCGGCCGGAAAGGTCGGTCTCCAGGCCACCGAGCGTCTTGCGCGTCAGCACGGACAGGCGCACGGCGATCAGCGGGCCGGCCTTGGGGTCGAGGATCCGGTGCGGGCGCGCGGTGCGGATCAGCCTGTCGCCGCGGTAGTTCCGCGCCCCGCGGATGGCGGTGACCTGGGCGTCCTTGCTGAACGGGTTGGCGATCTGCCGGTCGCGCTCGACGATCTGGCGCTCGAGGTGCGCCGCGTCGAGGAGCGGCTCGGGGGTGAGGGCATTCATCCGGCCGACGAGCTCGCGGATGCTGGTGGCCTGCACGAAGTCCTCGCCGCGGTCGAGGAAGGCCCGCACCGGCTCAGGCATGTCCGCGGTCGCCCGGCCGAGCACCCCGCGCACCGACCTGCCGGTCAGGTCGGGGTTCTGCTCCGAGCCGGAGAGCGCGAACTCCCGCCCGATGATCGTGCGGGTCAGGATGAACCACGAGTGGTCGTGCCCCGTACGGCGCAGGTGGGCCAGGGTGCCGAGGGTGTCGAAACCGGGGAAGAGCGGCACGGGAAGCCGGTTCCCGAGCGCGTCGAACCACATCGAGCTCGGCCCGGGGAGGATGCGGATCGCGTGCTGTGGCCAGATGGGGTCCCAGTTGTGGATGCCCTCGACGTAGTGCCACATCCGGTCCGGGTTGATGACCCGCCCACCGGCCTCTTGCGCAATGGCGAGCATGCGGCCGTCGACGTATGCCGGGACGCCCGTGATCATGCGCTCGGGCGCGGTGCCGAGGCGGCTGGGCCAGTTGGCCCGCACCAGCTCGTGGTTGCCGCCGATGCCGCCGGAGGAGACGACAACCGCCTGGGCGCTGAGCTCGAAGTCGCCGGCGACCTCCCGGCTGGTGGGCCGGCCCCGGCCCGCGGCGTCGGCGGCGAGCACGGATCCGCGCACGCCGCTGACCGCCCCACCGGACACCACGAGCTCGTCGACGCGGTGGCGCAGGCGCAGCTCGACCCGGCCGGCGGCGACCCCGGCCCGCACGCGGCGCAGGAAGGGCTCGAGCACCCCGGGCCCGGTGCCCCAGGTGATGTGGAAGCGCGGCACGGAGTTGCCGTGGCCGCTGGCGCTGCCGTCGCCGCGCTCGGCCCAGCCGACGACCGGAAACCACCGCATACCCTGCTGGTGCAGCCACGGGCGCATCTCGCCGGCCGCGAAGTCGACGTAGGCCTGCGCCCACTGCCGGGGCCAGTGGTCCTCGGGCCGGTCGAAGCCGGCGCTGCCCTGCCAGTCCTGCCACGCCAGCTCGAGCGAGTCGCGGATCCCCATCCGACGCTGCTCAGGGGTGTCGACGAGGAAGAGCCCCCCGAAGGACCAGTGCGCCTGGCCGCCGAGGTTGGCCGCGCCCTCCTGGTCGAGGACGATGACCCGCCGGCCGGCCTCAGCGAGCTCGGCAGCGGCGACCAGACCGGAGAGACCGGCTCCCACGACGATGACGTCAGCGTCCATGTGCCGACCCTAGAGCCCGACCCCGCCCCGGGTCAGGGGTGTTGCCGCGCGCATAGCTCGCGGCAGCACTCCGACCGCACGCGGCAACCGGGAAGCGAAGGGACGTCAGAGGGGGTCGAGGATGCGGTGCAGGAACTGCCGCGCGCGCTCGGTCCGCGGCTGCGTGAGGACCTCGGCAGGCGTGCCCCGCTCGACGATCACGCCGCCGTCCATGAACAGCACCTGGTCGGACACCTGCTGGGCGAAGCGGATCTCGTGCGTGACGACCACCATGGTCCAGCCCTGCGACGCGAGGTCCTTCATGACGTGCAGCACCTCGCCCACCAGCTCGGGGTCGAGAGCGGAGGTCGGCTCGTCGAAGAGCATCAGCTTGGGCCTCAGCGCGAGCGCGCGCGCGAGACCCACGCGCTGCTGCTGGCCGCCCGAGAGCTGGTAGGGGTACTGGTCCGCCTTCTCCTCCAGACCGACCACCTCCAGCAGGCGTCGGCCCTCCGCGGCCGCCTCCTCCCGCGGGCGCCGCTGCACCGTCGTGGGGCCCTCGATGACGTTCTGCAGCACCGTCATGTGGGGGAAGAGGTTGTGCGACTGGAAGACCATCCCGCTCTGGGCGCGCAGCTGCGCGAGCTGCCGCTTCGGGACCGGCTCGGAGAAGTCGACCTCGACATCGTCGATGCGGACCTGCCCGCCATCGGGCGTCTCGAGGGTGTTCAGGGAGCGCAGCACCGTGGTCTTGCCTGACCCGGACGGGCCGATGAGCACGGTGACCGATCCCGCGTGGACCTCGAAGTCGATGGACGTCAGCACCTGGTGGTCGCCGAAGGACTTGGCCAGGGCGGCCACCGACAGCAGCGGCCGGCCAGGGGTCTCGTGCACCGCGGGGGGCCGGGTGGGCTCGGTCATCGCGCCACGTACCTGTTCTGTCGTTCCTCCAGCCGGGACTGGCCGAAGGAGAGGGCGAGGCAGATGACCCAGTAGTACACCGCGGCGACGCCGTACAGCGCGAAGAACTGGTAGGTCGGGGCTGCCGCCTCCTGCGCCACGCGCAGCAGCTCGGTCACCTGGATGGTCGAGGCCAGTGAGGTGTCCTTCACCAGCGAGATCAGCGTGTTCGACAGCGGCGGGATGGCCGTGCGGGTGGCCTGGGGGAGGACGACCCGCTGCAGCGTCGTGGCGTAGTTCATGCCCACGGTCGAGGCGGCCTCCCACTGCCCCTTGGGCACCGCGAGGATCGAGGAGCGGATCACCTCCGCGGCATACCCGCCGACGTTCAGGGTGAAGGCGAGGACGGCCGCGGGGAACGGGTCGAACCGCACCCCTGCCGCCGGGAGGCCGTAGTAGATGATGAACAGCTGGAGCAGCAGCGGGGTGCCGCGGATGATCGAGATGTACGTCCGCGCAGCGCCGGAGACGGCCCTCACCGGCGAGAGCCGCATCAGGGCCACGACCAGCGCCACCACCAGGCCGAGCACGAAGCTGATCAGCGTCAGCGGGATGGTCCCCGTCAGCGTGGCCTTCAGCAGGGGCCACAGCGAGTCGAGAATCAGCTCAATGGTCTGCTGGTTCACCCGCCTACTGCTTCGCGGACACGTCGGTCTGGAAGTACTTCTGCGAGATGGCCTTCAGCGTCCCGTCGGCCTTGAGCTCGGCCAGGGCCTTGTTGACGGCGGCGACGAGGTCGGAGCCCTTCCGCGTGGCGACGACCTGCTCCGAGGTGTCACCGGTCTTGGCGGCGATCTTCACGGAGGTGTCGCCCGTGGACTTCTGGTAGTCGAGGACAGCCAGGTTGTCGTTCACGGTGGCCTCGACGCGCTTCTGCTTCAGCAGGGTGATGGCCTGGGTGAAGCCCTCGACGGACTCGACGTCCGCGCCGGCGTCCTTGGCGACCTGGGCCCAGTTGGACGTCAGGCTCTGTGCCGACTTCTTGCCCTTGAGGTCGGCGAGCGAGGAGACCGAGGAGTCGTCTGCCCGCGTCGCGATGACGCCCTCGGAGACCGTGTAGGTGCCGGAGAGGCCGTACAGGCCCTCGCGCTGGGGGTTGCGGGTCACCTGGTTGGCGATCACGTCGAACCGCTTGGACGTCAGGCCCGCGAAGATCGCATCCCACGGAGTCTCGACGTACTCGACCTTCACCCCGAGCTTCTTCGCGACAGCCGCGGCGACCTCGACGTCGTAGCCGACGAGCGTGTTGGTCTTCGGGTCGTGGTAGCTGAACGGTGAGTAGGTCCCCTCGGTGCCGACCTTGAGGACACCGGCCTCCTTCACCCGCGCGAGGTCGGACGCCGAGTCGGATCCGCCACCCCCGCAGGCCGTCAGCAGGACCGCGATCGCAGCCACCAGAGCCGCCAGCGTGAACCTCGTGCGCATGTTGTCGTCCTCAACCTTCCGTGTCTTCTGTGTCGTCCTGTGTCATCGCAGTGGGCGCAGGTCGGCGCGCCCCCGGAATCATAAGTTCCCGTTAGGTCGTCGATAACACCGAGGTATGCCGTGGCATTCCGCGGCTCGGCGGCGCCGGTGGCCGTGGCGGCCAGTGGGTTCCCGTGAGGGGGCCGGACCCGTCCGGGCCCGGCCGCTCAGGCCCCTGCGGGGCGCACGCGGACGCCGGCGCCCGCGTGCGAGAACACGACGTGGCCGAGGTCGGTGACGACAGCGTCAGCCACCAGCTCGTGGCGCGGGGTCGTCGTCGTGACCGCGAGCGTGGCGCAGCCCGCCGCGTGTGCCGCGGCCAGCCCGCCCGGCGCATCCTCCACCACGAGGCAGGCTCCCGGGTCGACACCGAGGCGCTCCGCCGCCAGCAGGAAGGGGTCGGGGTGCGGCTTCCCCCGCTCGACGTCGTCGGCCGTGACGACCACGCGCGGCACCTGAAGACCCGTGGCCCCGATGCGCACTGCCGCCAGCGGGGCCGTGCAGGACGTGGCGATGGCGCAGCGGTCCGGCCCGAGCGCGGCCAGTGCCTCGGCCGCGCCCGCGAGCACGGTGATCCCCTCGGTGTCCGCAAGCTCGAGCTCGGTGATCCGGTGCAGCGCCGTCGCGTGGCGCTCGCGCGGCAGCAGCGTGGCGACGACGGCGGCGGCCGGGACCCCGTGGAAGCCCTCGAGGCGGCCCGGCTCGACCTCGTGCTCCAGCGCCCACTGGAGCCAGCTGCGGATGACGACCGGGATGGAGTCGATGAGGGTGCCGTCCATGTCGAAGATCACCGCGGCGAAGGCGCGGTCGTGGAGCGAACCCAGGGGCGACGGCATACGGCAAGGGTAGGCGGGCTGATGTTGGTTACGGTGGGCGGGTGAGGACCCATGGGGTGCGCGGGGCGCGGGGGCGGCGTGTGCCGCCCAGGGTGGTGCGGGTCGCTGCTGCCGTTGCCCTGGTCCTCGGGTGCATCGCGGGGGGCGTCGCGGCGACCACCCTGTTCCCGTCGACGGTGGAGACCATCAACTACCGGGCCCAGCTGCGCCTGTCCATCAACGCCGAGGACGTCTCCCAGATCAACAGCCCGACGATCTTCGGCAACATCAACCTCCACTTCGACGGCCCGGGGCCGGCCCCCGGGATCCTCGCAGGCGTCCAGGTGAAGCCGAACATCACCGACCTGCTGGCCCAGCCCAAGGTCTCCATCAAGGCCCTTCAGCCCAGCCGCCTCGAGCTCAGCAACGCTGCCGGCGACGCGGTCATCGGGCTGGGCCTCCGCTTCGCTGCCGGCTCGCTGGCCGTGACCCTCCTCGCGGTCGGCGCGTATGCGGCGTGGCGGCACGGGCGGCCGCCGTCGCGCCGGCTGGCCGCCGCAGGTGCCTGCTGGGTCTTCGCCTGTGGGGTCACGGGCGTCAGCATCTGGCAGACCTACCAGCCGGACCGGCTCGGCGAGTTCACGACGACCGGAATCCTGGGTGCGGTCCAGCGCAACGCGGACCTGCTCGAGGGCGTCGAGACGCGCGCCCAGCAGACAACGCCCTACCTGAAGAACCTCCTGGCGCTCTCTGCGGCCCTGCAGGACAAGTACGCCCCGCAGTCCCTGGGCGAACCGGTGGCGGCTCGAATCCTGCTCGTCTCCGACATCCACGGCGGCCAGCAGTACCCGCTGATGCGCACGATCGTCAGGGAGGAGCACATCGACGCCGTCGTCGACCTCGGCGACCTGCTCAACTTCGGCCAGGTCGCCGAGGGGGACACCGTGGGCCTGTTCAAGGGCATCGAGTCCTTGGGGGTGCCCTACCTCTTCGTCAGGGGCAACCACGACGCCACGCGGGCCGGTGACGCCGCCCTGCTGCGCCGGATGGCCAGGGTGCCCAATGTGGTCCTGCTCCAGCCGAACGAGCAGACCTACATTGAGCAGAGCATCAACGGGATCCGCATCGCCGGGTTCAACGACCCGCGGTGGTTCGGCGACAACAACCACAACAACGCCGCCAAGCAGGTCCCGGCCATCGAGGCCTTCACTGCAGCGTTCGCCGACCGGCCGCCGCCCGACCTGGTCGTGTCCCACGAGCCGGGAGCAGTCCGGGACGTGAAGGGCGCCGACATCCTGGCGCACGGCCACCTGCACAGCGACCAGCTCGAGGGCAACCTCATCGGAGTGGGCACGTTCACCGGCGGGGGCCCGTTCAGCCACTTCCTCCAGGGGGGCGACGGCGAGGAGCTCACCGGCCAGCCATCGGCGTTCGACATCGCGGTCTTCGGCCAGGACTGCCAGCTGACCTCCCTGACGCGCTACCAGTTCCGCAACGTCATCGAGGGGCGCCCGGCCTACGACGACGTGACCCTGATCAACGGCGCGCGCATCGAGCCCCCGTTGCCGGCCGACCGGGCGGAGCAGAGTGCCGAGAAGACCGAGCCGCGCACCTGCTCCAGCAACCAGGGCATCTCGGCGGAACAGGTTCCGGCCGTCTCTCGTTGAGCTTTCGCCGCTCGCACCACCAACCGGAGGACCCATGACCGCCGCCGCCACCGCCGCGCACACGACCATCCGGCCCGCGGCTCCTGCCGCCGAGGAGTTCGACCGGCAGAGCCAGACGCTCGTCGATGCCGGCTACCCGGCACTGGCGGGGCTCGACGAGGCCGGGTTCCGCGCCATGCTCGAGCCCCTGCGACGGACGTCCCGTGCCGCCGCCTCCTCGGCCCCCACCCGGATCCCCTTCGCCATCGTCATCAGCTCCGCACTCGTCAGCGCAGACCGGGCCCTGCCTGCCCTCCACTGGAAGGCCACCACCGGGTGGACGGAGTTCACCGCGGATGAGCTGGCCACCTTCCGCCCCGCCGAGGGCCTGGTCGTGCCCGAGGCGCCCGTGTACCTCGTCACCGACGTCGACACCGGCCACGAGTCCCTCGGCGTGCGCGCCAGGGATGCGCTTCCCGTGATCCTCGGCGAGGGCCGCACACCCCTGACGATCGACGAGGGCGTGAGCCTGCTGGCGCTGTTCCCCGGCATCCTCAGGGAGCGCAACGCCTTCTTCCTCCCTGGCTCCCGCTGCGGCGACAAGCGGGTCACCGCTCTCTGGGTCAGCAAGGGCCATCCGCGGCTCGGCTGGTGCTGGGAGGGCAACCCGCACACCTGGCTGGGCTCGGCGTCGGCAGCCGGACGGCTCGCCGCGTAGCCGGACGGCTGCCGCGTAGCCAGACGGGTGCCGCTAAGCCAGCCTGCCGAGGCACGATCCGCTGTCCGGCCCACCCGGCTGGTTCCCCTCGCCCCCAGACCGCCTGGCTGCTTGAATGCCGAGTAGTCACCAACGACCGGAGGCAGCCCTGATGGGACACACAGTCACCGACCTGCACGAGGTCGCAGGACGGCTCATCGGCGAGGCGCAGCGCGCCGCCTCGGGCCGGGCGGCCGAGACGATCTTCTCCGGCTCCGTGCAGCGCTCGACTGTCGTCGCCCTGACCGCCGACGCCGAGATGGGCGAGCACGACTCCCCGCCGGCGGCGCTGCTGCAGGTCATCAGCGGCCGGGTCCGGCTGCACACCCATGACCAGGAATGGGTCCTCAGCGCCGGCCAGGTGGTCCCGGTGCCGTCGCGCCGCCATGCCGTCAGTGCGCTGGAGGACTCAGCCTTCCTCCTCACGGTGGCACTGCACGGCTGACGCCCGAGTGCCCCCGTTGCGACGAGGGCGCTCGCCGCGAGTCACGCTCCCGGTGCGGCGACGACGATGCCGCTCAGCATCAGCTCCCGTGCCAGGCGCTCCCCCAGCTCGGCCACCGTGGCGCTGCCCGCCTCGAGGAGCCCGCGCACCCGCGACAGGTCCGCCTCGGCGAGGGTGACCTCGCCCGCGCGGCTCTCCAGCACGGCATACCCTCGGCGCACGGCGCCCATCCGGGCCGCAAGGTGCGGTCGCAGGGTCAAGACCTGCTCCCCGGACAGGGCGTTCATCGCGCTCAGCTGCGCCAGCGGCCCCAGAGGGCTTGCGCGCTGGGCGTCGCGCGCCAGCGTGGCCAGTGCCGGAGCCAGCTCCTCGGCACCGACCTCGCCAACGGCGCGCACCACGGCGGAGCGCACCAGCTCGAGGTCGACGGCCCAGGCAGTGGGGTCCCCCGGGTCGACACCCACGGGCAGGGCTCGCCGGGCCTCGACGTCCTCGAGGGCGCGCACGAGCGCGACGCGGACCAGCTCGTCCGCCAGGTGGCGCCGGGTCCAGGGGTGGACCCCGACGGTCAGGTGGGTGCTCAGGGCGCCGAGCGCGGTCGCGGAGTGGAGGAAGCCCCGCGGGAGGTACAGGCAGTCTCCCGGCCGCAGCGTCGCCTCGATCAACGGCTCGCTCGACGCGGCGTGCTCCACGGCCAGCCTGCGGTCGGTCCACGGCTGGTCGCGCAGCGGGAGGGAGTGCACGGGCGGCCTGATGCGCCAGCGCTTCTCCCCCTCCACCTGGAGCACGAACACGTCGTGCACGTCGTAGTGGTCGCCGAACCCGGTGCTCTGCGCCGGGGTGAGGTACGCGTTGACCTGGACGGGGTGGCCGAGGCCGGCTGCGAGGTCCTGTGCGAACTCCGTGACGGGACGCCAGGTGCGGTGCAGACCCTGCAGCACCATCGTCGCGCCTTCGGCGAACAGGCCCAGCAGACGGTCGTCGCTCACCTGGTCGGCGATGCCCGCCCCGATGCCGCCACCGCGGGTGAAGGCACGGTCGGGCAGGGTGCTGCCGTCCTTGGCCATCCGCAGGAACGGTGTGCGCAGGGCGTGTTCGGAGACCAGCTCGTCGGCGGCCGCGCTCGAGAACAGGTCGGTGAAAGCGGCGGGCAGGTCCTCGGCGCGCGAGAGCAGGGGCTGGCGACCCCAGTAGTGCTCTGCGAAATCGGCTGGCGTGCAGGCGATGACGCGCTCCAGCGCAGGGTGCCCGCACGGACGTGCGGGCACCCGGTGGGACCCGGTCATGCGCACCTACAGGCCGCGGTCGACCTCGTCCCGGGTATCCGATCCGCCGAGGGCCGCGTCGTCAGGGCGTCCCGCCGCGGGCTCGCCGGCACCCATCTCGTCGTCCGCCCCGGCCAAGCCGCTGCCGACGTCCGCGCCGCTGTCGGCGCCGCCGTCCTCCCCGACCGGGTTGGCGCCCCCGTCAGAGGTGCCCTCAGCGCCCTTGTCCGCGCCGGTGTCCGCGCCGGTGTCCGCGCCCGTGTCGGCTCCGGTGTCCGCGCCCGTGTCCGCCCCTGAGTCAGCACCACTGTCAGCGCCGCCATCTGCGGCCGCGTCCGCGCTCTTGTCCTCGTTCGGGTCCATCGGGGTCTGGGTCATGATGTCCTCCCTGTCCGGTCTGCGACGCCGCCTGCGCCGTGTCCTTCCTACGCCACGCACCCCTGGATCGCCACCGGACCGGCACGCACGGCACACAAGCGCAGCCAGCCGGCATACCCCGGGTAAGAAGTTGGCAAGGGTTGACCCACAACACCGCGCCCCGCCCCGAGGAGGCCCTAGGTTCCAGCCACCGTTCACTGAACAGCAGGGGGATCCAATGAGGGCAGCTCGAACATTCCTGGCCGCAGCCGGACTCGGGACCGGTCTGGCGATGGCGCTGACGACGGGGCCGGCGCACGCGGCAGTGACGTCCTACGTGGCGCTCGGCGACTCCTACTCCTCGGGCACGGGGACCCGCAGCTACATCAGCGACGGAACCTCGTGCCAGCGGTCGGTCTACGCCTACCCGTCGCTGCTGGCCGCGAGCAAGAACCTCACCCTGAACTTCCGGGCCTGCTCGGGAGCCACGGTTGCCAACGTGACCAGCACCCAGCTCGGGGCCCTCGGTGCGGGCACCACCCACGTGTCGATCTCGGTGGGGGGCAACGACGCCGGCTTCGCCGACGTGCTCACCGAGTGTGCCCAGCCCGGGTGGATGAGCGACTGCAACGGCGCCATCGACGACGCGCAGTACGTCATCAACAACGTGCTGCCCTCGCGACTCTCGACGCTCTACTCCTCGATCCGGGCCAAGGCACCCAACGCCAGGGTGACCGTGGTGGGGTACCCGCGCATCTTCAACGGCGAGGACTGCAACGCCGGCACCTGGTTCTCCCCGACCGAGGAGTCGCGGCTGAACGCCACGGCCGACCTGCTGAACAGCAAGACCTCGGCACAGGCCAAGGCCAGGGGTTTTGCCTTCGCCAACCCGACCGGTGCCTTCACCGGGCACGCGGTGTGCGACGGGGTCGAGTGGCTCAACGGGCTGTCCAACCCGGTGAGCGAGTCCTACCACCCCAACCGGCCGGGCCACTCCGGCTACGCGACCGTGGTCAGCCCCTCACTCGTGGGCACGGCCTACACCGCGAGCGCGGCGACGCTCACGAAGGCCGCGCTGAGGGCGGGATCCCTTGCGGCACAACAACGCCGGTATGCCGCCGCGGACGTCGCGATCACACCGAAGGAGTTCGTGGCCCCTGACCTGAGCACGGCACGAGCCCGCGCCGCAGCCGCGGCCGCCGGTGTCGACCTCTCGAGCCGGGCCAGCATCGACGCCGCGGATGCCGCCTACTCGGCCCGTCAGGCGGCGGAGCACGCAGCGCGCCGGTGACCTGCGGGGCGGGCGAGGCGCTGGGGCGGTGCCAGGCCCCGGGATCAGGTCAGCAGCGCCTGCCCCAGCTCGGAGTCGACCACGAGGCCGTGCACCAGGCCACCGCGCAGGGCGGCCCGGACCGCGTCCTGCTTCGCGGCGTCGGACGCCACCGCGATCACCTCCGGAATGCGCCGGAGGTGCCCCTCGCTCAGGGTGATCAGGCGTGCGGCCGTCGCCGGGCGGCATACCCGTCCCTCGCGGTCGAAGAAGAGCCCCGCCAGCTCGCCCACGACGCCCTGCTTCCTGAGGTCCTCGCGTTCGCCCGGGCCGAGCAGGTCGTGGATGGTCGACTGCCCCGGCGCCCACTGCCCGATGCCGACCACTGCCACGGTCACCGAGCCAGCCCGGTCGAGGCCCTCGGCGACGGCCGGCTGGCGGCGCAGCGCCTCCGCGCTGGCCGCGTCGTCCAGCACGAAGGGCGCGTAGAACACGTGGGACATGCCCCCAGCGAGCCGTGAGGCACGGCGGACGATGTCGACCGCGCTGCTGTCGAAGTCGGGGAGCGCGATCGCGCCGGTCAGCTGGACGACCTCGATCGCCGGGAGGTGGGTGAGCGCCCCGACCACGGCGTGAACGCTGCGCGACCACGGCAGGCCCAGCACGTCGTCGGGCGTGACCACCTCCTGGAGCAGGTGGGCTGCGGCCTCGCCGAGCAGCTGGCGCACCGCCGCGCTGTCTCGGTCGGGGACCTCGACGACAAGGGCATGGCGCAGGCCAAAGCGCTCCTGCAGCTGCGCCGAGGCGTCGAGGTCGAGGCTGCCCCGGCGCACGATCTCGATGCGCACCAGACCCATCTCACGGGCGGCGTCCAGCAGTCGGGCCACCTTGAAGCGGCTCACTCCGAGCTCGTCGGCGATGTCGGTCTTGGACTTGTTCTGCAGGTAGTGGCGACGGGCGGCGGCCGCGATGAGCACGAGCTCGGCAGGCCCCTGGTCGGCCACGGCGCTCCTTCCCGTCATCGGCACATCGTGCGCGTCTCAGAAGCCGCATCCGTCATTGACAAGGTGTGACGCACGCCACTTTACTGGCGGTTCTACTCAAATGTGCAAGGACTCGCTCACATGAGCGAACTGGACGGCGAGGAGACGGCGTGATGGCACGACGGGCACGATCCGCGGTCGCGTGGGGGGTGGCAACCGGCGTGGCCCTGAGCCTCTCCGCCTGCGCGGGCTGGGGAGGCGGGGGCATCGGCGGCGGCGGACCGAACAGCATCAACGTGCTGATGGTCAACAACCCGCAGATGGTGGACCTGCAGCGGCTCACGGCGGACAACTTCACCAAGGAGACCGGCATCACGGTCAACTACACGGTGCTGCCGGAGAACGACGTACGCGACAAGATCAGCCAGGAGTTCACCAGCCAGGCCGGACAGTACGACGTGGCGTCACTGAGCAACTTCGAAATCCCGATCTACGCCAAGGCCGGGTGGATCGCGCCGATGGACGACTTCATCGCGAAGGATCCCGAGTTCGACCAGGAAGACATCCTCGGCCCGATGACGACCTCGCTCTCGAGCGAGGGCAAGATCTACGGGCAGCCCTTCTACGGCGAGTCCTCGTTCCTGATGTACCGCAAGGACATCCTCAAGGCCAAGGGCGTGACCATGCCCGACCGGCCCACCTGGCCGCAGGTCGCCGAGATCGCCGCGAAGGTCGACCAGGCCGAGCCCGGGATGGCCGGCATCTGCCTGCGCGGACAGCCCGGCTGGGGCCAGGTCTTCGCGCCCCTCACCACGGTGGTGAACACCTACGGCGGCACCTGGTTCGAGGAGGACTGGACGCCCAAGGTCAACGCGCCGGAGTTCACCCAGGCCGTCACCTTCTACGTCGACCTGGTCCGTAGCCACGGCGAGCGCGGGGCGCCGCAGGCCGGCTTCACCGAGTGCCTCAACAACCTCACCCAGGGCAACGCGGCCATGTGGTACGACGCCACCTCGGCGGCCGGCTCCCTCGAGGCGGATGGCTCACCGGTCAAGGGCAAGCTCGGCTACGTCGCCGCGCCCGTGCTGAAGACCAAGAGCTCCGGCTGGCTGTACGCCTGGTCGTGGAGCATCCAGGAAGCCAGCACCAAGAAGGACAACGCCTGGAAGTTCATCTCCTGGGCCAGCGGCAAGAAGTACGAGCAGCTCGTCGGTGAGCAGCTCGGGTGGTCGAAGGTCCCTGCCGGCAAGCGGGCCTCCACCTACGAGAACGCCGACTACCTCAAGGTCGCCGGGGCGTTCGCCGGGCCGACCAAGGAGGCCATCGAGACCGCCGACCCGGAGAACCCGGGCGTGCAGCCGAGGCCCGCCATCGGAATCCAGTTCGTCGACATCCCCGAGTTCCCCAATCTCGGAACCCAGGTCAGCCAGGACGTCAGTGCGGCGATAGCCGGCCAGACCAGCGTCGGGGATGCCCTCGACAAGGGCCAGCAGCTCGCCGAGGACGTGGCAAAGCGCTATCAGGCAAAGGGGAAGTGATGGCCACCGCATCCGCGACCGGCTCCAACGGGGCCGCCATGCGCAAGGCGGGCGACTGGGCCCGACGGGCGCCACTGCTGCCGGCCTTGGTCTTCGTGATCGCCATGACGCAGCTGCCGTTCGTCGCCACGGTCGTCATCTCGTTCATGAACTGGAACGCCTACTACCCCGACGAGCGGGGGTTCGCCGGCTTTGACAACTACGTGTCCACCTTCACCGACACCAACGCGCGCAGCGCCGTCATCGTCACCATCGTCCTCACGACATCGGTCGTCCTCCTCAGCCTGCTCCTCGGGCTCGGCATCGCCCTGTTGCTGGACCGGAAGTTCCGGGGCAGGAGCGCGGTCCGCACGATGATGATCACGCCCTTCCTCATCGTCCCCGTGGCCGCCGCCCTGCTCTGGAAGCACGCGCTCTACAACCCCGAGTACGGCCTCTTCAACGGCATCCTCACGTGGATCTTCGGCGAGGGCGCTCCCCAGCCGGACTGGATCAGTGACAACCCGCTCCTGGCGATCATCGTCGCCATCGTCTGGCAGTGGACCCCGTTCATGATGCTCATCCTGCTCGCCGGACTGCAGAGCCGCCCTCTCGACGTCATCGAGGCGGCTCGCATCGACGGCGCGAGCGCGTGGCAGATCTTCACCCACATGACGCTTCCGCACCTGCGCCAGTACATCGAGCTCGCCGGGCTGCTCGGCGCCATCTACGTGGTGCAGAACTTCGACCACGTCTTCACGATCACCTCGGGCGGACTCGGCACCGCCAACCTGCCCTACTACATCTACCAGACCTTCTACACGGCCCAGGACTACGGCCGCGCCTCCGCCGCCGGGGTCGTGGTCGTCATCGGAACCATCATCATCGCGACGGCCGCGCTGCGGACCGCGTTCAGCCTGTTCAAGGAGGAGAGCCGATGAGCACGACGACCCGCTCTACGGCCCCCGGCTCGAGCGCCGCCCCGGGCGACCGGCTGGCAGGGCGCACGTTCACCCACCAGAAGCCCCCACGGTCCCACATGCTGCTCACCGTGCTGGCGTGGGTGGTCGGGCTGCTCTTCGTCCTGCCCGTGCTGTGGATGGTGCTGACCTCCTTCCACAGCGAGACCGACGCCGCCACGAACCCGCCCAGCGTCTTCGCGCCGCTGAGCCTCGAGGGCTACCAGACGTTCTTCGACGCCAACCCGTGGCCGCCGTTGCTGAACTCCCTGACAGCGGCCCTGCTGTCGACGGCGCTGGTGCTGGTCCTTGCCTTCCCCGCCGCCTACGCGCTGTCGATCAGGCCCGTCAAGGCGTGGACGGACGTCCTGTTCTTCTTCCTCTCGACCAAGATGCTGCCGGTGGTGGCCGGCATCCTCCCGCTCTACCTGTTCGCCCAGAAGGCGCACCTGCTCGACAACATCTGGTGGCTCATCGTGCTGTACACCTCGATGAACCTCCCGATCGCCATCTGGATGCTCCGCTCGTTCCTGGCCGAGGTGCCGATCGAGATGCTCGAGGCTGCCGAGGTCGACGGCGCCGGGCTGGCCCGCACCCTCAAGGACGTCATCGCCCCCGTCGTGATGCCGGGCATCGCGTCGGCAGCCCTGATCTGCTTCATCTTCAGCTGGAACGAGCTGCTTCTGGCCCGGGTCCTGACCAGCACGGTCGCTGCCACCGCGCCGGTCTTCCTCACGGGTTTCGTCACCAGCCAGGGGCTCTTCCTCGCGAAGGTCTGCGCAGCCTCGCTCGTCGTCTCCCTCCCTGTCCTGGTGGCCGGCTTCGCCGCCCAGGACAAGCTGGTCCAGGGCCTGTCGATGGGAGCCGTCAAGTGACCGACCGCCCCCTGTCCTCGGCGACCCTCGGTGACCTGGACTCCCGCGTCGCGCGGCCGGCATACGACCGCTCGCAGGTCACCGCGTCGATCGTCCACTTCGGGGTCGGCGGGTTCCATCGCGCTCACGAGGCGATGTACCTCGACCACCTGATGAACGACGGCTTGGCCATGGAGTGGGGCATCTGCGGCGTCGGGGCGCTGCCGCACGACCGCCGGATCATCGACACCCTCCGGTCACAGGACGGCCTGTACACGCTGGTCGTCAAGCACCCTGACGGCATGCGCGAGCCGCGCGTGATCGGCGCGATCGTTAAGACGATGTTCGCCCCCGACGACCCCGAGGCCGTGGTGGCACGTGTGGCCGACCCTGCAACCCGCATCGTGTCGCTGACGATCACCGAGGGCGGCTACCTCGTCAACCAGGTGACGGGAGAGTTCGACGCGTCCGACCCGTCCATCCAGGCCGACCTGGCCGAAGGGGCCACCCCGTCAACGGTGTTCGGCTACATCACTGCTGCCCTCGCCCGACGTCGCGAGCTGGGCGAAGCCCCCTTCACGGTGATGTCGTGCGACAACCTGCCCGACAACGGTGACGTCGCCAAGCGGATGATCTGCGCGTTCGCCCGCCTCAAGGATCCCGGCCTCGCCGACTGGATGGAGGCCGAGGTCGCCTTCCCGAACTGCATGGTCGACCGGATCACGCCGGTGACGTCGCCTGACGACATCGACCGCCTGGCCCAGGAGTTCGGTGTCAAGGACGACTGGCCGGTGGTGTGCGAGCCGTTCACCCAGTGGGTGCTCGAGGACCACTTCGGTCAGGGCCGGCCGCCCTTCGAGCACGCGGGCGTGCAGATGGTGGACGATGTCGTCCCCTACGAGCTGATGAAGCTGCGGCTGCTCAACGCCAGCCACCAGGCGCTGTGCTACCTCGGCTACCTCTCGGGCTACCGCTACGCGCACGAGGTCTGCCAGGACCCTCTCTTCGCAGACTTCCTGCTCGCCTACATGGAGCGGGAGGGGTCGCCGACGCTGCCGCCGGTCCCGGGGGTCGACCTCGACGCCTACCGCCGCGAGCTCATCGACCGCTTCGCCAACCCCGAGGTGCGCGACACCCTCGCCCGGCTCTGCGCCGAGAGCTCGGACCGGATCCCCAAGTGGCTCGTCCCCGTCATCCGCGAGAACCTCCGGACCGGGGGCGAGATCGAGCGGTCCGCGCTGGTCGTGGCCTCGTGGGCGCGCTACGCGGAGGGCGTGGACGAGAAGGGCGATCCCATCGAGGTGGTCGACCGCCTCAAGGACCGGGTGATGGTGGCCGCGGCGCGGCAGAAGGAGGACGCCCTGGCCTTCATCCGCGACCGCGACCTGTTCGGCGGCCTCGCTGACGACGAGCGCTTCACGGCTGCCTACACCGCGGCCCTCGACGCGTTGCACACCCGGGGCGCCCGGGCCACGCTGGAGTCCCGGGCCGGCCTCGACCGGCCGGCCACCGCCTGACCACCGCCTGACCACCGAGAGCACCGAAAGCACCACCGAGAACAACGCTGGATCGACCGAGAAGGAGTCTCCGTGCGCGCTGCCGTCCTGAACCGCCCCGGCGAGGTCGAGGTCGTGGAGCGGCCGACGCCCACACCGGGTCCGCACGAGGTCCTCGTCCGGGTCCGCGCCGTGGGCGTGTGCGGCTCCGACACGCACTACTACGACCATGGCCGCATCGGCCGGTTCGTCGTGGAGCAGCCGATGGTGCTGGGCCACGAGTCGGCCGGCGTCATCGAGGGGGTCGGCTCCGAGGTCGACCCCGCGAGGGTGGGCCAGCGGGTGTCCATCGAGCCCGGCGTGCCCTGCTTCACCTGCCACGAGTGCCTGGCGGGCCGCTACAACCTGTGCCCCGACATGGTCTTCTACGCCACGCCCCCGGTCGACGGCTCGCTCGCGGAGCTTGCGGTCATCCACGAGGCGTTCGCTCACCCGGTGCCGGACTCGGTCTCGGACGAGGCGGCGGCCCTGCTCGAGCCGCTGTCCGTCGGCGTCTGGTCCTGCCGCAAGGGCGGGGTGGGCCTCGGCACCTCCGTGCTGGTGACCGGCGCCGGCCCGATCGGGCTGGTCGCCGTGCAGGTCGCGCGCGCGGCAGGCGCCGCGCAGGTCGTCGTCGCGGATGTGAACCCGCACCGCCTCGCGGTGGCCGCCACCCTCGGAGCCACTCGCACCGTCGATGTCCGGGACACCAGCCTGGTGGAGTCGTATGCCGGTGGGCCGGGTCCCGATGTGCTCCTCGAGTGCTCCGGGCATGCCGGGGTCACGGGGGATGGCATCAGGGCGCTGGCACCCAACGGGACCGCGGTGCTGGTGGGCATGGGCGGCGACGAGTTCCCCCTCCCCCTGTCGGTCGTCCAGGAGCGCGAGCTCACCGTGACCGGGACCTTCCGCTACGCCAACACATGGCCCACGGCGATCTCGCTGGTCGCGAGCGGGCAGGTGGACCTCGACGCCCTGGTGACGCGGCGGTTCGCCCTCGCGGAGACTGCCCTGGCCTTGACCGCGGCCCGCGACGACCCGGAGGCCATCAAGGCGGTGATCCTCCCCCAGTCCTGAGGGCCGGTCCAGAGCGCCGGTCCTGAGCCCAGTCTGAGCCCAACCTGAGCCCATCCATACGCAGGCAAGGAGGCCGTGTGGCCACGATGCAGGGGGTCCGCCTCCCGGGGAACAGCACGGTCGAGCACGTCACCGCCGAGGTCCCCGAACCCGGGCCGGGGCAGGTGCTGCTGCGGATGCGCGCGTCATCCATCTGCGGCAGCGACATCCGAGCGATCTACCGCGAGCACCTCGGGCACGGCGCCGAGGCCTACCAGGGGGTGATCGCCGGGCACGAGCCCTGCGGCGAGGTCGTGGACGTCGGACCGGGTGCGCGGCGCCTGGGCGTTGGTGACCGCGTCGTGGTCTACCACATCGCCGGCTGCGGGGTCTGCGACGAGTGCCGCCGCGGGTATGCCGTGGGGTGCCACTCCTCGTTCCGCGCCGCACACGGGTGGCAGCGGGACGGCGGCCACGCGGAGTTCATGCTGGCCGAGGAGGCCTCCTGCCTCCTGCTCCCCGAGCCGCTCACGTTCGTCGACGGCGCCCTGGTCTCGTGCGGCTTCGGCACGGCCTACGAGGGGCTGCTCCGAGCCCAGGTCAGCGGCCTCGACCGGCTGCTCGTCGCCGGTCTCGGGCCGGTGGGGCTGGCCACCGCGATGCTCGGTCGGGCCATGGGCGCGACCACGGTCATCGGGATGGACCCCTCGGCCCCGCGCGTCCGCCTCGCGGAGCGGCTCGGCCTCGTCGACGTCGGGGTGGGTGACTCGGAGGCCCTCGCCGACGCCGTGGCGGAGACGACGTCGGGACTGGGCTGCGAGGTGGCCGTCGACTGCTCGGGCAGCGCCGCCGCCCGCGAGATGGCTCTGCGGCACACGAGGGGCTGGGGCCGGTGCGTGTTCGTCGGCGAGGGGGGCACCGTCAGCTTCGCGGTGTCGGACCTGCTGATCCACAAGCAGATCAGCCTGCACGGCTCCTGGGTGACCTCACTGCTGCACATGGAGCAGCTTCTCGAGCGCCTGGTGCGCTGGGACCTGCACCCGGAGACCGTCGTGACCCACCGCTACGCACTCCCCGAGGCGGCCCAGGCCTACCGTGTTGCTGATGCCGGCGAGGCCGGCAAGGTCTGCATCGTGTGGGAGGACTGACGTGGCTGGAACGCTCGTGGCCGGGGTGGACTCCTCGACGCAGTCGACGAAGGTCGTCGTGTGCGACGCCGAGACCGGCGAGGTGGTGCGGGCAGGCCGGGCCGCCCACCCCGAGGGCACCGAGGTCCACCCGGACCGGTGGTGGGACGCCTACCAGACGGCGGTCGGCGACGGGCTGCTGGAGGGGGTCGCGGCCATCGCTGTCGGTGGCCAGCAGCACGGCATGTGTGCGCTCGACGAGTCCGGGGCGGTGGTCCGCGAGGCCCTGCTCTGGAACGACACCCGCTCGGCCCGCGCCGCCAGCGAGCTCGTCACCGAGCTGGGCGGCCCCACCGCCTGGGTCGAAGCCGTCGGCCTGGTCCCCGTTGCCAGCTTCACGGTCACCAAGCTGCGCTGGCTGGCCGAGCACGAGCCCGAGCGCGCCAGCCGGGTTCGCGACGTGGTGCTGCCCCACGACTGGATCACCGGGCAGATCCTCAAGCAGGGCAACGACTTCCGCGAATGGACGACCGACCGCGGCGACGCCTCGGGCACCGGGTACTGGTCCCCGATCACCGGTGAGTACCGCCCTGACCTCCTCGAGCGCGCCTTCGGGCGCCCCCTCGGCACACCACGGGTCGCGGCACCGGCAGAGGCGCTCGGCGAGACCGACACCGGGATGCTCGTCGCTCCCGGGACCGGCGACAACATGGCGGCAGCCCTCGGGCTCGGCATCGCGCCGGGCGACGTCGTGGTGTCGCTGGGGACCAGCGGCGCGGTGTTCGCCGAGCACGACCGCCCGGTCTTCGACACCGGCGGAGACGTGGCGAGCTTCGCCAGCGCCACGGGCAGGCACCTGCCCCTGATGTGCACGCTCAACGCCGCCCGGGTGCTGAGCGCGGCCGCGCAGATGCTCCGCACGGACCTGCCCGGGCTCGACGCCCTCGCCCTCGCCGCGGAGCCCGGGGCCGGCGGCCTGACCCTGCTGCCCTACCTCGACGGCGAGCGCACGCCCAACCTCCCCGACGCGACCGGGACGCTCGGCGGCATCACCCGTGCCAACACGACGCCGGAGAACCTGGCCCGGGCCGCGGTGGAGGGCATGCTGTGCAACCTCGTCGCAGGGGTGGGGTCGCTGACGCGGCTCGGCGTGGCGGCGGGGCGGGTGCTGCTGATCGGTGGCGCCTCGGCCTCAGCCGCGGTGCGGGCCGTCGCGCCCATGCTGTTCGGCGTACCGGTGGTCGTGCCGAGCCCGGGAGAGTACGTCGCCGTCGGGGCGGCCCGTCAGGCCGCCTGGGCACTCCTCGGCGGCGACGAGCCGCCGGCCTGGCAGGTGGGAACCGAGACCGAGTCGGACCCGCACCCGGGCCCGGAGGGGTCG
>DASULG010000391.1:0-9442 GCA_036278335.1 Pedococcus sp. | reverse complement strand
GTGGCCATCTGGGACAAGGCCAACGTCGAGGGCCGGGTGCGCTTCGAGGGCATCGTGGAGCAGGGCCGCGTGTGGGTGCCGCGGCTGAAGAAGGCCGGCTGCGACGTCGTGATCGTCTCCTGCCACTCGGGCGCCACCCCGGGCTCCTCGTATGGTGACGCGCTGCCCTTCCCCGAGAACGCCTCCACCCAGTTGGCCGAGCGGGTGCCGGACATCGACGCGGTCCTGGTCGGCCACGCGCACGAGGAGATCGTCGAGCGGTTCGTGAAGAACGCCCGCACGGGCAGGCAGGTGCTGCTCACCGAGCCGCTCAAGTGGGGCATGCGGCTGGCCGTCATGGACTTCGACCTCACGCAGGTCAACGGGGCGTGGCAGGTCGCCGACAAGCACGCCACGCTGCTCAACGCGAACACGGTCGAGGAGGACGCCGAGATCGCGGACCTGCTCCGCCAGGACCACGACATCGTCGTCACCTACGTCAACTCCGTGATCGGGCAGTGCACGACGGCCATGTCGGCCCAGACCGCCCGCTTCGAGGACACCGCGGCGCTGGACTTCATCAACCACGTCCAGGGCCTCGTCGTGCGCGACGCGCTGGCTGGCACGCCCGAGGCGAGCCTGGCGATGCTGTCGATCGCGGCGCCCTTCAACCGCGATGCCGCGATCCCCGCCGGCGACGTGACGGTGCGCGACGTGGCGGGCCTGTACATCTACGACAACACGCTGCTCGGCATCAAGTTCACCGGCCAGCAGGTCAAGGACTACCTGGAGTTCTCCGCCAACTACTTCCAGCAGGTCGACGGCAGCAAGGCGACCTACCTGCCCGACGAGGTCACCAACGCCAAGACCGCGCTGGCGCCGAACGGCACGCCCGACTACAACTACGACGTCATGGCGGGCCTCGACGCCTCCCTCGCCTACGACATCGACATCGCGCAGGCCCCGGGCAGCCGCATCACCAACCTGAAGTACGCAGGTGAGCCGATCGACCTCGCAGCCGAGTTCGTGGTCGCCATCAACAACTACCGCCAGTCCGGCGGCGGCAACTTCCCCGGGGTCAAGACGGCACCGGTCGTCTACAACGCCCAGCTCGAGATCCGCCAGGCGATCATCGACTGGGTGACGGAGAAGGGCGTCATCGACCCCTCCACCTTCACCGTCTACGACTGGCGCCTGGTCGCCAACGGCTCCCCGATCACGGTCGAGGGCGCCTCCGAGGGCGGCCGCCACTAGCCCTCAGCGCACGGCGAGGCGGTAGCCGCGCTTGACCACGGTCTGCACCAGGCGGCGGTCGCCGGCCGACTCCCGCAGCCGGGCCACGGCAACCTCTGCCGCGTGCGGGTCGCGGGAGTCGCCCGGCAGCGCGGCCAGCACCTGCGCCCGGCTGACGACGTCTCCGTCGGCGGTGGCGAGCAGTCGCAGGACCACCAGGCTGCTGGGCGACAGGGGCATCACGTGGCCATCGAGCAGCGCCACGGTGCGGCGCACCTGCAGGGGACCGGCGACCGTCGCGACCGCGGCGGTGGCCGCCGCCTCGTCGTAGTGGGCCACGAGGGCGCGCACGAGGGCGCCGAGTCTGCCTCGCTCCGGGACGACCGGGTCGATGCCCCTGTCCTGCAGCGGTCTCGCGGTGACCGGACCGACGGCGGCAGCCACCATGCGACCGTCCCTCAGTCGTGCAATCAGGGGGTCGGCGACGCCGCACTCGTCGGCTGCCTGCAGCCAGGCGCTGGCTCCCGGGGCCGAGGTGAACACCACCGCGTCGATCTCCCCGGCGGCCGCGTCGAGCACCGAGGCGCGCAGGGCCTCGGGGTCCGGCGGCGGCCCCCAGCGGTAGACCACGAGGCTGGCGACGTCGGCGCCGGCGGCCGCCAGCTCGGAGTCCAGGCCGTCGGCGCCCGCGCCGTGGTGCTGGATGGCGACCCGCTGGCCCGCGACCCCCTCGCACAGCAGGGTCTCGAGGATCTCCGCCGAGGTCTCGGACTCGGCCACCCAGTCGGCCTGCAGCCCGGCGGCCTGGATCGCCCCGCGCGCCTTGGGGCCGCGGGCGATGATCCGGGCCCGGCCGAGCACATCGAGCAGGTCGTCGGCCAGCCCGGCCGCATCGGCGGCCTCGACCCAGCCGCGGAAACCGATGCCCGTGGTGACGACCAGGGTGTCCGGGGGAGCGACGATCAACGCCTTGGAGTCGAGGAGGAGCTGCTCGTCGTGCTCGTGGGGCACGATGCTCAGCGCGGGGGCGTGGCGCACCGTGGCTCCCCGACGGGTCAGGGCCGACGACAGCTCGGCGGAGCGGCGGTCAGCCGTGACGAGGACGACGCAGCCGGCCATCACCTGCCCCAGGAGGGTCACGACTCCTCCAGGAGGCCCGGGGCCGCCACCGCGCCGACGACCACCACGGCCGGGGCGGCCACCCCGGCCCCCTCCGCGGCCTCCACGATGCCGAGAAGGGGAGCGCGGGTGACGCGCTGCGCCGGGAGGGTGGCGTTCTCGACGACCGCCACAGGGGTACCCGGGTCGGCCCCGGCCGCCAGGAGCTGCTCGACGTGCTGCGCGAGCAGGGCCACTCCCATGAGCACGACCAGGGTGGCGGTGCCCTCCACCACGGCCCGCACAGCCGCCTCAGCGAGGGTGCCGTGCCCGTGGGCGATGTGGGCCGCGCCGACCACGCCCCGGTGCGTCAGCGGGATTCCGGCCGCCGCCGGCGCCGCGAGCGCGCTGCTGACCCCGGGCACCACGTCCACGGGTATGCCGCGCGCGGCGCACGCCTGGACCTCCTCGCCGCCTCGGCCGAAGAGGTAGGGGTCGCCGCCCTTGAGACGCACCACGGTGCGCCCGCGCTCGGCGTGCTCGACGAGGATGCGGTTGATCTCGTCCTGGGGCACCGCGTGGTGGCCGGGGGCCTTGCCCACGTCGATGACCTCCACCGTCTCCGGGAGGTCATCGAGCAGGCTGGTCGGCCCGAGCCGGTCGGTGACCACGACATCGGCCTCCGACAGCGCGCGCCGTCCGCGGATGGTGACCAGGTCGGCTGCACCGGGCCCCCCGCCGACCAGGACAACCCGTCCGCGCGCGACCGCCTCGCGCTTGGTGCGCAGGTCCACCTGCTCGAGCTGCAGGGTGGCGGCCAGCCGGTCGCGCACCAGGACCGTCCGGGCGGGGTCTGCGGGGCCCGTCGAGGCAACCCCGACCACCAGCCCGGCGTGCTGGAGGGACGCGGGCGTGCGCGCGGTCCCGTCGGCAACCGCACTCGCACTCACGCTGAACACGCGCCGCGTTGTGGCCCACCGGCATACCGCCGCGTTGGCCAGGGGGTCGCTGGTGGCGGCGTGCACGAGCCAGGCACCGTCGCAGTCCTCGGGGCGCGCCTCGCGGTCCACCCAGGTCACCTCGCCTGCGGCCACCCGGTCAAGGAGGTCCTCGCAGAGCGCCGGGGAGACCACCGTCACCACCGCACCCTCCGCCACCAGGGGTGCGACCCGGCGGGCGGCGACAGGGCCCCCACCGGCGACGAGCACGGCACGCCCGGCCAGCTCGAGCCCGACAAGGGCGGTCATGAGGCACGGTGCGCGGGAAGCGGCTCGCGGCCCACGAACACCACGTCCTCGAGGACCCGGACGGGGTAGGCGTCCACGTCCACGGGCTCGCGGCCCACGGCGTCGAGGCACTGGCCGGTGCGCAGGTCGAAGACCTGCTTGTACATCGGGGAGGCCACCGTGGGGACCTCGCCACGGCTGCCCACGATCCCTCGCGAGAGCACGTGGGCCCCGCAGTAGGGGTCGTACTGCTGGAGCGCGTAGACCGTGTCGTCGTGGGTGCGGAAGAGCGCAACCTGCACCCCGTCCACCAGGGCCGCGGCACCGCGCTCCCGGGGGAGGTCTGTGAGGTGGCACACCTCCTCCCATTCGCTGTACAGGGCCACGGCGGCGGGTGTCAGCTCGATGGTCATGTGCGGACCTCCAGGGTCGTGCCAGCAATGAGAACCCCTGTGCCAGAGCGCTCCTCGTCCGTGGCGGGTCGGGCCTGACCGCGCTCGCCGACGTAGGCAAGGGACGGGTCGGCCTGTTCCGGGGCATTGACGAACGACGCGAAGCGCCGCAGCTTCTCGGGATCGGCGAGGGCAGCGGCCCACTCGTCCTCGTAGGCGTCGACGTGCTCGTCCATGGCGGCGTCGAGGTCGGCGCAGATCCCGAGGGAGTCGTCCAGCACCACAGCCCGGATGGCCTCCAGGCCGCCCTCGTACTCCTCGACCCAGGAGGCGGTGCGCTGCAGCCGATCGGCGGTGCGCACGTAGTAGAGGAGGAACCGGTCGATGGCGCGCACCAGCGTCTCGGTGTCGAGGTCTTCGGCGAGCAGCTGGGCGTGGCGCGGCGTGAAGCCCCCGTTGCCGCCGACGTAGAGGTTCCAGCCGTTGTCGGTGGCGATGACGCCGACGTCCTTGCCGCGGGCCTCGGCGCACTCGCGGGCGCAGCCGGACACGCCGAGCTTGAGCTTGTGGGGGGAGCGCAGCCCGCGGTAGCGCAGCTCGAGCGCGATGGCCAGGCCGACGGAGTCCTGCACGCCGTAGCGGCACCACGTCGAGCCGACACAGGACTTCACGGTGCGCAGCGACTTGCCGTACGCGTGGCCGGACTCGAAGCCCGCGTCGATGAGCCGCTTCCAGATCATCGGCAGCTGGTCGATCCGCGCCCCGAAGAGGTCGATTCGCTGCCCGCCGGTGATCTTCGTGTACAGCCCGAAGTCCTTGGCCACCTGGCCGATGGCCAGCAGCCCCTCGGGGGTGATCTCGCCTCCGGGGATGCGCGGCACCACGGAGTACGAGCCATCCTTCTGCAGGTTGGCCATGACGTGGTCGTTGGTGTCCTGCAGGCTCGCCCGCTCGCCCTCGAGGATGTGCCCGGTGCCGAGCGAAGCCAGGATCGAGCCGATCACGGGCTTGCAGATGTCGCAGCCCCGCCCGCGGCCGTGGCGCGCCACGATCTCGCTGAACGTCGTCAGCCGCTGCACCCGCACCACGTCGAAGAGCTGGGCCCGCGAGAGGTCGAAGTGCTCGCACAGCGCCTGGCTGACCTCGACGCCGGACCGCTCCAGCTCGGTGGTGACCAGCCGCTTGACCAGGGGCAGGCAGGAGCCGCAGCTGGTGCCCGCCTTCGTGCACGCCTTGACGCCGGCGAGGTCGGTGCAGCCGCCGTCGGTGACCGAGCAGCGGATCGTCCCAGCCGTGACGTTGTTGCAGGAGCACACGGCCGCGTCGTCGGGCAGGTCACCGGCGGGCGCCGGAGCGCTGCCCTCCGGGAGGAGGTATGCCGCCGGGTCGCCGCCGAGCTCGCGGCCCACCATCGGCCGCAGGGCGGCATACGCGCTGGCGTCGCCAACGAGGATGCCGCCGCGCAGTGTCCTGGCGTCGTCCGACATCACGAGCTTCTTGTAGACGCCCGCGACCGGGTCGGAGATGACGACCTCGAGGCCGCCCGGCTCCAGCGCGAACGCGTCGCCGAAGCTGGCGACGTCCACTCCGAGGAGCTTGAGCTTGGTGGAGAGGTCTGCGCCGGGGAAGGTGCCCTGGCCTCCGAGCAGCCGGTCGGCGACGATCTCGGCCATCGTGTAGCCCGGCGCCACGAGGCCGAGGCAGCGGCCCTGGATGCAGGCCACCTCGCCGATGGCCCAGACGCTCGGGTCCGCGGTGCGACAGGCGTCGTCGACGACGACGCCCCCGCGCTCGCCGACCTCCAGCCCTGCCTCCCGGGCGAGCTCGTCGCGGGCGCGAACGCCCACCGCGAAGACGACGACGTCGACGTCCAGAGCCGGGCCCTCGGCGAACTCCATGCGGGAGACGCGGCCGTGGCGGCCGGCGATCTTCGATGTCGCGGTACCGGTCCGCACGGTGACGCCCAGTCCCTCGATGAGGCGGCGCAGTGCCTCGCCACCCCCGCCGTCGACCTGCAGCGGCATCAGTCGCGGCGCGAACTCGACAACCGTGCTCTCGACCTGGAGGGCGCGCAGCGCACCGGCCGCCTCGAGGCCGAGGAGGCCCCCGCCGACGACGGCCCCGCGCAGCGGGCGGTCGTGCTCGGTGCGCAGAGCCTCGACGTAGGCCCGCAGGTCCGCGACGTCGTCGATCGTGCGGTAGACGAACGCGCCGCGCAGGTCCTTGCCGGGCACCGGGGGCACCGCGGCATACGAGCCGGTGGCAAGCACCAGGGAGTCATAGGCGAGCGTCCGGCCGTCGGAGGTGGCCACGGTCCGGGCCTCCCGGTCGATCCCGGTGGCGGCGACACCACGCCGGATCGTCACGAGCGGGTCGTCCCAGATCTCCTGGCCGCCGAGCGCGAGGTCCTCCGGGTCGCGGCCGGTGAAGTAGGAGGTGAGGGCCACGCGGTCATAGGGTGCACGCGGCTCCTCGCAGAGGAGGGTGACGGCCCACTGGCCGGCCCCGTCGCGGGCGCGGAGGGCATCGATGAGGCGGCGGGCCACCATGCCGCCGCCGATCACCACGAGCTGCCGGGGCGTGGGGGTCGAGGTCATGTCCATGACGCTAGCCAGCGGTGATTTCGGCGCTGTGGATGCTGTGTTTCCCGCTGGTAAAACGGTCCTCACGTTCGACGCCCGCGGTCGGTGAGGTGCCGCCCAGCCAGTCGAGGAGCCCGCACACCTCCTCGCGGCAGCCGCCGCACCCGGTGGTGGCACGGGTGGCGGCGGCCACCTCCTCCACCGAGGAGCAGCCCTGTTCCCAGTGCTCGACGATGGCTCCCTTGGACACCCCGTTGCACCGGCAGACCGTCGCCCCGTCCGGGAGGTCCCGGGGGGACGGCGCCGCCGGGGTGCTCCCACCGGCCAGCGCGGGCAGCAGCAGGTACGCGGGGTCCGTCGGGACGGGGGTGCGACGGGTGTAGGCAGCGACCAGGTCGGCGCCGACCGAGCCGACGCCGACGCAGGTGGCCCCCACGAGGACCCCCTCGGAGACGACCAGCTCGATGTGCCGGCCGGCGGCGGGGTCGCTCAGGCGGATCTGTCGCTGGGCCGGGTTGTCGGCGCGGGTCGAGCCGCAGACACCCATGGTGATGACGTCGAGGCCGTCGGCCTTGAGCCGCACCACGTCGTTGCCGGTTGCGCGCTCCCGCTGTGGGGCTGTCGGGGCGGCGGTGCCGGTCAGGATGGCAGCGAGCCGTCGGGACTGCTCCCACCCCTGGGCCACCAGACCGGTGCCACCCTCCGGCGGCTGGGCGCAGTCACCGATGGCGAACACGCGGCGGTCATCCACGCTGGCGAGGTCGACGCTGACCAGCACACCCCGCTCGGTGCTCAGGCCGGCGCGCGCCGCAAGGGCCGTGTTCGCCATGGTGCCGGTGGCCAGCACCAGGAGCTCCGCGTCGAGCACCTCGCCGTCGGTGAGCCTCACGCTGCGGATCGTGTTGTCCTGCAACAGCACTTCCTCGGCTCCCACCCCCACCCGGTGGTCGATGCCCATGCTTCCCATCGCCGACTCCACGACCCGGCTGGCCTCGCTGTCGAGCTGGCGTTCCATCAGGGCGGCCGCCGGGTGGACCACCGTCACGGCAACGCCCCGGGCAGCCAGGCCACAGGCCGCCTCGAGGCCGAGGACGCCGGCGCCCAGGACGATGGCGCGACGGGCGTTGAGGGTCGCCGCGACGATCTCCCGGGCGTCGTCGATGGTCCGCAACGGGTGGACGCCGCGGGGGAGGGCCCTGGGGTCCGGGGGCAGGCCGACGAGCGGGGGGATCCTCGCGGCCGCCCCCGTGGCGAGGACGAGCACGTCGTACCGGTGCCGGGAGCCGTCCGCCGACTCCACGACCCGGTCCTCGCGGTCGACGGACACCGCCGTCGTCCCGCGCAGCACCGCTACCCGGCTGTCGGTGGGTGCGGGAAGGGTCAGCGAGGCGAGGTCGTACCGGCCGGCGATCACCTCGCTCAGCAGCACCCGGTTGTAGGGCTCGCAGTCCTCGGCGCCGAGGACCGTCACGCGGTGCCGGCCGGCGCGATCCGCGGCAAGCAGGTCCTCGACGAACCGGGACCCGACCATGCCGTTGCCGACGACGACGACCTTCGTCATGCGCTGTCTCCAATCTCGTGGTGCAGGAGCCGGGCCGGCTGCACATCGACCGCGCAGACCTTGAACTCCGGCATGCCCGACACGGGGTCGGTGGCGTCGTTGGTGACGCGGTTGACGCTGGCCAGGCCGCCCCAGTGGAAGGGCATGAACACCGTGTCGGGGCGGGTGGCGTCGGTGAGGCGCGCCCTGGCGCAGACCCGCCCTCGCCGGCTGGTCAGGACCAGCTCCTCACCCTCGGCGATGCCCAGCCGGTCGGCCAGGAGGGGGTGGATCTCGGCGAACGGCTCCGGCACGGCGGCCGCCAGCTCGGCGACGCGCCGGGTCTGTGCCCCGGACTGGTAGTGCTGCAGGACCCGGCCGGTGACCAGGTAGATGGGGGCGTCGGCCCGCACGTCGTCACTCGGGCCGCGGTGGTCCACGGGCACGAGGCGTGCGCGGCCGTCCGGGGTGGGGAAGGTCTCGGTGAAGAGCCTCGGCGTCCCCGGGTGGGGCGGGTGGTCGCCGGCGGGACAAGGCCAGAAGAGCCCGTCCTCGGCGTCGAGGCGCTCGTGGCTGAGGCCGCTGTAGTCGGCGCGGCCCCCGGCGCTGGCGCGGGCGAGCTCGTCGAAGACCACCGCCGGGTCGGTCTCGAAGGTGCCGGGCGAGCCCAGGCGGCGGGCCAGCTCGGACCACACCCACAGCTCTGAGCGCACGCCCGCGGGCGGGTCGATCGCCCTGCGCCGCCTGATGACCCGGCCCTCGAGGGAGGTCATGGTGCCCTCCTCCTCGGCCCACTGGGTCACGGGCAGCACGACGTCGGCCAGCTGTGCCGTCTCGGAGGGCACGAAGTCGCAGACCACGAGGAGGTCCAGGCCGCGCAGCCGCTGCGCGAGTGTGCCGGCGTTGGGGGCGCTGACGACGAGGTTCGAGCCGTGCACCAGCAGCGCCTGTGGCCCGGTGGGGGTGCCGAGGGCGTTGAGCAGCTCGACCGCCGGCAGGCCCTTGCCTGGCAGCGACTCGGGGGCGACGCCCCACACGGCCGCCACGTGCGCCCGCGCGGCGGGGTCGTCGATCATCCGGTAACCGGGAAGCTGGTCGGCCTTCTGGCCATGCTCGCGCCCGCCCTGCCCGTTGCCCTGACCGGTGAGGGCCCCGTAGCCGCAGCCCTTGCGTCCGGGCAGGCCGAGGGCCAGCGCGAGGTTGATGGCGGCCGAGACGGTAGCCGTCCCCTGGGTCGACTGCTCCACCCCGCGTCCGGTGAGGATGAACGCGCCGGCGCCGCCTCGTGACGGGGTGGCGGCTGCCAGCAGGCGGGCGGTGGCGCGCAGCAGGGTGGCCGGGACGCCGCACTCGCGCTCGGCCCGCTCGGGCCACCACGACGCGACCGACCGC
>DASULG010000390.1:0-7323 GCA_036278335.1 Pedococcus sp. | reverse complement strand
CGGCTCGGGCGCGAGGGGCGGACCGACGCGAAGGGCATGCCGTCTCCGTTCGTGACCGCGCGGCTGGGTCTCGCCCACGAGATGTACCTCGCGCAACCCCCGGTCCCGGTGCCGCTGCAGCGGGCCGCCTTCCGCGTGCTGGCCGGTGCAGGTCGGCTCCTTCACCGACCCTGAGCGATCCCGCTCCCTCCGGGCTCAGCGCTCACGCTGACGGAGCTGCTCCTGTTGCTGCGGCAACGACCAGGGGCGCCTTTCCGAGCGCCGTGCGAGGGATGGTGTCGACCATGCGCACCGTGACCGTTGGACGGGCCCCGCCCGCGGCCTGGACAGCGGCGGACACTCGCGCGCCCAGCTCCTCCGGAAGATGCGCCCCGGCGGGGGCAGCCACCAGGAGCGTCAGCGCGGAGGCGTTGTCCTGACGTACCTGCCAACCGGCGACAGCAAGGGTGTCCAGCACGTCGTGGAAGACGTTCGGGTGGATCTGCGTGACTCCCGCCGACGAGGCCATTGCGAGCACATCCTCGGTGCGCCCCTCGATGGCCTCAACAGCGCGGAACACGCGCCCGCAGGGACACCCCCGACCGCCCAGCGCGACACAGTCAGACATCTCGTACCGGATCAGGGGCAGAGCCCGGGACGACAGCACGCTCACCCACAACCGCGCGCCGGCCGTCCCTGTCGCCACCGGTCGACCCGCATCATCGACCGGCTCGACGACGAGCAGGTCCTCGTACAGGTGTCGTGTGCGGAAGGGGCACGGGGAGGCAATCCCCGCCGTCTCGGTCGCGGCATAGACGTCGTACGGCACCGTGCCCCACGCCTGCGTCATGCTCCGGGCGGCCGATCGTGTCAGCACCTCGGATGCCGACATCACCGCCTGCGGGCTGATGCGCAGCGCGCCGTTGAGCTGGGCGGTCGCCAGCGGGCGCAGCCCCGAGGCGTATCCGACCAGTAGGCGCGGCCCAAAGTCGTTGAGCTCCCGGATCTGTTGTTGGAGGGGGCTGGTCGCATCCAGGCGCAGTGTCGGCACCAGCGGCGAGGCCAGTGAGGCGCCGACCACGGCAGACTGGTGTGCTGGATTCCTGGAGGAGACCACAGCCATCCGCAGGGGCTTCGCGACCCCTACGGACACGCCGGCCCAGTCGTTGGCCCGAGCATAGGACGCGAGCACGGAGGCCCATTCGCGTCGCCCCCAGATGAAGACACCCCGTCGGCCGGTGGTCCCGGCCGTCGCGGCAGCCCACCAGTGGCCCTGCCACGGCACTCCCGGGTCCCCCTGGCTGTGGGTCAGGAGCCCTAGATGACGTTCCACCTCGGACAGGCGCAGCGCGGGCTCGGTCACCACCTCGTCCCAGTGAGCCATGAGGTCGCCCTTGGTCACCGGTGGCAGCTGGTCCAATGGCGCATCGGCCAGGCCCGCGTGATGGCGGCGGTAGAACGGTGAGCGTGAGTAGGCGTGCCTGCGCAGGGCAGCCATCGCCTGATCCTGGTGCTGGGTCAGGCGGCTCACAGACCAGGTGTCTCGTCTGCGCCACGCCGCGCGGGTGATGAGGACCGCACTCAGAAGGCGGGCGTCCATGGGGGCAGAATGCGCTCGTGGGCCACCCCCTGTCCATGCGCTCGGCCGACGTCGGCGCGCCCCCACGACCAGAGGTCGCTCGGACAGACCGTCGTGGAAGCGGAGGCAGCCCTCGTCACGTCTGCGTCATGCCAGGGACGACTCCGGTGCTGCGCGCCAGTGCGCGGGCGCCATCCCGAGAGCGCGCTTGAACGCCCGACTGAACGCTTCCTCCGAGCGGTAGCCGACCCGGGTGGCGACCTCGGCCACCCCCAGACCGGTCGTGCGCAGCAGGCCAGAGGCCAGGTTCAGCCGCCAATGGGTGAGGTACCTGATGGGCGGCTGGCCGAGCAGCTCCTGGAACCGGTCCAGCAGCACCGTGCGGGACACGGTCACCGAGCGCGCAAGGTCACCGACCGTCCAGTCGCGGGCCGGGTCGGCGTGCAACAGCGAGAGGGCCTGGCCCACGACCGGGTCCCGCAGGGCGGCCAGCCAACCGGTCAGCTCGGCGTGTTGCCCCTCGTGGAGGTAGAGCCGCAGGACCTCGGAGAAGAGCAGCTCGGGCAGCCGCGGGTCGCCCGGTGCCGTTGCCCCGGTGCGCTGACCGGCTGCGAGCGCGTAGTCGACACTCGCCCGCACCCAGTCGGCGGCCGGGCCCTGCGGGGGTCGCACGACGAACAGCGACGGCAGCGCACGCAGCACCGGGTCGAACAGCACGGCGTCGCCGCGCAGGTACCCACAGACGACCTGGGTCCGCGCGCCCTGACCGCCGTACCGGAGCCAGGGGAGCTCCGTCCACGGTGGCGGCGGCAGCAAGGTGGTGAGGGACACCGGGTCGGCCGGTTCAGGGGACCCCCATGCGTTCGCGTCGCCGTAGGGCATCACCACCACGTCTCCGGCCGACACCTCGCGGGGCCCGACGTCGCCAACCGAGATCCAGCAGCGACCCTCGGCGATGACGTGGAACATCACCAGGCTCCCGGCGCCGGACGGCAATGCCCCCGCGAGCTCGAGGGCGGGCGGGGACGTGTAGGCCCACGGAGCTCGGAAGTCGGAACGGAAGAAGATCGCCCCGTTCAGCCGCACCAAGTCGAGCACCTGCGGCACGACCGCGAACGGGTCTCGGACCCCGACCACCGGATCCGGACTCTCGGTCATGCCGGGCGGTGTCTCGGTCATGGCCCGGACCATCCCATCTGCCGATAGTAGACAGCGGACCGCCAGGACGGCGGACCCTCGGCGGGACCATCCGCCGCGGAGTGGGACGACGAAGGAAACCGATTCGCATGGCACTGTTCATGGATATCCATCGCATCGAGGGCGTGACGGCGCAGGCCGCCGCCCAGGCGCACGCAGCCGACCTGCAGACGCAGGGCCGGTACGGCGTGGACTACCAGAGGTACTGGGTCGACGAGGCCAAGGGCCAGGTCTTCTGCCTGGTGGATGCCCCGAGCGCCGACGCCGCCCGGGCCGTCCACCAGGAGGCCCACGGGCTGGTCGCCGACACCATCCACCCGGTGGTCGAGGGCGCCTGAGGCTTGCGGCGCGAGCGGCGCGGCTGCCGCTCGGGCGCCCACGCACCGGCATACCCAGAGGGCCCGGACCACCACGGTCCGGGCCCTCGTCGCCCAGTGCCGAGGCCGCAGAACAGCGCCCCTGCGGCACGAGGCGGCACGAGGCGGCGCGCGCCGAAGGAGCGGGCGAGGCAGCTCACTCGCCCCGGTCGAGGACCTCTCGCAACCTGGCGGCGAACGCCTCCGGTTCCCCCGCCTGGCCGAACTCGCCGCCGAGGAACCCGCCGTGGTGGCTGGGGAAGACGGTCGCCTGCTGGCCCAGGGCTTCCGCGGTCGCTGCGGACGTGCGCCCAGTCAAGCTGCCCTGTGACTCGATCCCGACCGCGATCACCACGCGGGTGGGCGCAGCGGCCAGCGCCTCGACGTCGGGGCGGTAGCGCGTGATCGCGTTCGACGCACCGGACAGCAGAGGGTCGTCGCGAGATCCGTCGTCCTCGGTCGGCAGGCCGAAGTGGGCCGGGTCGGGCGCGGGCTGGGCGGCGAAGTCATCGGTGAACTCACCCAGCCAGGACGTCATGGCGATGAACCTCGCCATCCCCGCCCCCCATCCCTTGTCCTGATACGCGGTCTGCACATCGCCCTCTGCGGCAATGGCCCGGTCTGCGTCGGGAAGGATCGTGAGCAGCGGCGGCTCGTGGGCCACCAGCGTGCTCACGTCCCCGGGGTGGGCCGCCACCAGCGCGAGTGCGCTCACCGCTCCGCCGCTGCTCGCGAACATCTCCACCGGGCCGGCACCGAGCGCGACGACGATGTTGTGCACATCCTCGGCGTTCTGCTCAGGGGTGTGGTCGGTCCGACCGTCGTGGCGGATGCTGCGGCCGATGCCGCGGGGATCGTAGGTGACGACGGTGCGGTCGCTGAAGTGCGACGCGAGGGTGGTGAACCCCTCGGCGCCCATGGGAGCAGCAACCAGGAACAGCGGTGGCCGCCCGTCAGCGGGGGGCAGGGGCCCGCGGACGTCGTAGGCCAGGGTTGCTTCCGGCGTCTCAAGACTGAGGTTGGTGGTCATGGTCAAGTCTCCTGCCTGCGGCTGTGGGCAACAACGTTCGACGAGGTGGCGATCTCGTGCCCCTTCCGCACGGGCCGATGCGCCCACCCTTCCAGTGCAGACCCCTCCCAGGCCGCGAGCTCATCGGTGGTGGAGAACATCGGTGGTGGAGAACACCGGGGGTGGAGAACACCGGCCCCTTGGCGAGCTTCTGAGGCCACGGCGCGTATCTCGCTCTGCGGCTCGGCGTGCGGCCCCCGGTGGGGAAGGAGAGGGTGAGGCCATGCCTTCACCCAGCCAGTCCGCCAGGACCTCAACTCCCCCGGGCGCCGAGACGGTCCCCCGGGCGCTGCGCGTTGCTGCCGCGTGGTCCTGGCGGTTGCTCGTCATCGCAGCCGCCGCGGCCGTCATCGTGACGGCCCTGCGAGTGAGCAGCCTCGTCGTCGTGCCCCTGGCGGTGGCCGCCCTGGTCGCGGCCCTGCTGGCCCCCGCGGTCCAGACACTGACCGGCCGCACCCCGCTGCGGCGCGGCGCGGGCGCACTCGTCGTGCTCCTCGTCACCGTGGTGGTCGTGCTGAGCCTGGTCGGGCTGGCCGCCACCCAGCTGGCCAGCGGCGCCGGCACCATGCGGGCCAGCGCCGAGGACGGCCTGACCCAGGTCACTGACTGGCTGCGGACCGGACCGCTGCACCTGACCAGCGCCCAGCTCGGCGCCTACGTTGACCAGGCGCGCGAGTCGCTCAAGGGCAGCTCCCGGCTGCTGACGAGCGGGCTGCTGTCCGTCGGCACGTCAGCCGGCCACTTCCTCGCCGGGCTGCTCATCTGCCTCATCGCGACCTACTTCTTCCTCGCGGAGGGCGATCGGATCTGGCGCTTCTTTGTGCGCATGCTGCCCCGGCCGGCCCAGGAGCCGACCAACGAGGCCTTCCGCCGGGGGTGGGTCAGCCTGGGCCACTACGCGCGCACCCAGGTCCTGGTCGCCGGCGTCGACGCCGTCGGCATCGGGCTGGGGGCCCTGGTGCTGCGGCTGCCGTTCGTCCTGCCGTTGACCCTGCTGGTGTTCCTGTCCTCGTTCGTGCCGATCGTCGGTGCCGTGTTCTCCGGGGCGGTGGCTGTGCTCATCGCACTGGTCACCAAGGGACCCACCCTCGCGCTCGTCATGCTGGGCATCGTGGTGCTCGTCCAGCAGGTCGAGACCCACGTCCTCCAGCCCTTCCTGATGGGTCGGGCCGTCGCCCTGCACCCGCTGGCCGTGATCGCGGCAGTCGCCATCGGCTCGTTCCTCCTCGGGATCGTCGGCGCGCTCTTCGCCGTGCCGGTGCTCGCCGTGGCCAACACCGTGATCCGCTACTACGTGGGACATGGCGCGGACTCCGAGCTGGCGCTCCCACCGGGCACGACCGGCGAGGAGGCCACGGCCGCGGACACATCCGGCGGCTGAGCCCCCAGCAGTCCTCGACCGGCCCAGCGCGACCTCACCCGGAGGCCGCGAAACTCCGGACGACGCGGACCGGCACCGAGGGCACTGACCTCGGCCTCCGAGCAGCAGACCAGCGGCGCGGCATACCGGCCCCGCGGTCCGGTCCCCGCCCGGCCAAGCCGGGACCATCGGCCCGTCCCCATCCGCATGTCCCTGCCTAGCGTGGAGGTACCCGCAACAGCACCCTGGAGGTGACCGCTGTGTCCACTGCCGAAGTCACGCCGATCGAGCCAGGCGGGTTGGCCTCAGGGCAGACCCCGCTCCCCTGCGAGGTCGCAGCACCGCGCCCGTCCAGCACAGGAGGACACCATGGCTGCGCGTAGGGCCGGTGCCGACCCGGTGACGGTGGAGGTCACCGTCCGGGGCGAGGTCGCCGAGCAGGCCGTACCGTATGCCCGCACGAAGGTGGCGCACGTGGTCGAGAAGGCCCACGAGCCAGTCCTCGCGGCTCACGTGGTGCTGACCGCAGCCCCAGACCCCGCGGTGCAGCGGTGGGCCCGCGCGGAGGCCTCCCTTGACGTCAACGGGACTCAGCTGCGCGCCCATGCGACCGCTTCCGACATGCTCGGGGCCGTCGACCTGCTCGAGGGCAAGCTGCAGAAGAACCTGGGGCAGCACGACAGCCGCACGCGCACCCGGCACCGCTGGATCGGCGTGGCCTCCGAGCACGAGTGGCGCCACGGTGACCTGCCCACCCAGCGCGAGGACCACTTCCCGCGGCCGCCGGAGGACCGCGAGGTCATGCGTCGCAAGACGTTCGACCTCGCGCCCATGACGCCGGACGAGGCGGCCTTCGACATGGACATGCTGGGCCACGACTTCTACCTCTTCACCGACCTGACGACGGGAAAGGACGCCTTGGTCTACCGGGACGGAGATGGCCGGTTCGGGATCCGCGGGGAGGCGCTTCCCGACGGGGGGACCGACGCGCTGGTCGAGCGCGCGGGCGCTGCTCCGACGCTGTCCGACGCGGAGGCCATCGACCGGCTCAACGTCAGCGGTGAGCCTTTCCTCTTCTACCTCGACCCCGACTCCGGACGCGGCCGGGTGCTCTACCTCCGGTATGACGGCCACTACGGCCTGATCACCGCGGCGGCGGTCTGAGGTGCGCTCGCACCGGGCGCCGGCTGGTCGCCGTGCGACCCACCACCGTGTGCGCTGGACGGTCATGGTGGGGGTCGGCTTCCTGCTCGCCTTCTCGACCGCGCTGCGGTTCGGCGGTCCGCGGACGAAGGTTGCCATCCGGGTGTTCAACAAGTGGGTGCTCAACCCCCCGATGCTGACGGTGGCCGGCCGGCACCACTGGTATGCCGCGGCGCTGCACCACACCGGCCGCACCACCGGGCGGGACTACGCGACACCGGTGGTGGCCGTCCCCGTGGAGGGCGGGTACGTGATCCCGCTGCCCTACGGCGAGGACGTGGACTGGCTCAAGAACGTGCTGGCGAAGGGCGGCGCCACCCTCGTCTTCGACGGTGCCACCCATGAGCTCGTCTCCCCCGAGGTCATCAACGCCTCCGCCGCGTTACCGCTGCTGGACCCACAGCACCGCCGGGTGTGGCAGCGGTACCGCATCGAGCACTTCGTGCGCCTCACGTCGTCGGCCACCTGAGGAACACCCCTGCCTCGGTGGTCCGGGATGGGAGACCGGGTCGGCCGCGGTCGGAGATCGAGGTCGGGCCGCGGTCGGAGACCGAAGTAACGGCGGGGTCAGAAGCCGAGG
>DASULG010000389.1:0-14271 GCA_036278335.1 Pedococcus sp. | reverse complement strand
AGTCCGGCGGGCAGTGCGTCGCGTCGCGCCTCCATGGCGGCCAGCACGGTCGTGATGCTCCTGGGGTGCCCCTCGGTGTCAGGCGTGAGCGCCTCCGATCCTCAACGGTATTGCCGGAAGAGCATCATTCTGGGCGCCGTTCGTTCCGAAACGGTCCCCCTGATTGGCGTATGCCGCGTGGTCACCCTTGCGGGTCTAGCCACCCGGGCCGCGGGCGGTTAGGCCCCGACGCGGTCGCGACTCTCCTGGACCGCCCAGTGGTTGCCGTCAGGGTCCTGGAAGAAGGCGAACTTCCCACCGTCGCGGGGGTCCAGCTGCTGGATGGGCCGGCGTCACCTCGACCCCTCGCTCGACGAGCTGGGCGCGGGCGGCCTCGATGTCACTGACCACGAGCTGCAGGCTGGCTCCCGGCTCGGATCGGCTGCCGGGCGGCATGAGGACGGGTCCGATGGTCACCGAGCATGTCGATCCCGGAGGCGTCATCTGCACCACCCGCATCGTCTCGGTGGGCTGGGTGTCCACGTCGAGGCGGAACCCGACCTGCTCCACGTAGAACCTCTTCGAGCGGTCGACATCCGTGACCGGAACCACGACGACTTCCAGTTTCCAGTCCATGTCAGGTGTTCCCCTCGGTGGTGGTGTTGGTCATGCGGGATGCCTGGGCCCCGAGGGAGACGCCAGCGGTCGCAGGTCGGTGACGGCCTGACGAACGGCATGAAGGCTCCGCTCGACATCGCTGTCCGTGGTCGACCAGTTGCTCACGGAGATCCGCAGCACGCTTCGGCCGCGCCACGTCGAGCCGGTCATCCACGCGGTGCCGTCGGCGAGCAGGCGGCGCACGACCTCCTCCGTGCGCTCGTCATCACCGAAGGCGACGCACACCTGGGTGAACACGACGTCGTTGAGGACCGTGGTACCCGGGATGGTTGCCATGCCAGCAGCGAAGGCTGTGGCGTGCCGGCAGAGGCGCTCCACCAGCTCTGCCACACCGGACCGGCCCAGTGACCGCAGGACTGCCCAGACAGGGAAGGCGCGCCCCCGCCGCGAGATCTCGGGCACCTTGTCCAACGGCTCGCCCAGCTCGTCGTGGATCAGGTACGCGCCGTGCATCCCCATGGCCGCGCGCAGGGCCGCCGGGTCGCGCACGACCGCGATGCCGCTGTCATACGGCACATTCAGGGTCTTGTGTGCGTCAGTGGCCCAGGAGTCCGCGTCCTCGGAACCGGCAACCAGGTGCCGGTATGCCGGCGACGCGGCCGCCCAGAGACCGAACGCGCCATCGACGTGCACCCACGCGCCGTGCGCGTGCGCGATCCTGATCGCCTCGGCGAACGGGTCGAAGCCACCGGAGTGCACGTTTCCGGCCTGGAGCGCGACGATCACCGGGCCGTCGCTCCCGCTCTCGAGGGCAGCCTCCAGCAGGTCGGCGCGCAACCTGCCCTGCTCGTCGACCTCGACCGGCTCGGGCGACCCCAGCCCGAGGTAGCGCAGGGCGAGGTCGACCGTGTCATGCCGCTCGGCACCCACCAGCACCCGGACCCGGGGGCCGCCGCACAGACCGTGGCGAGCCACGTCCCAGCCCGCTTGGCGCAGAACGGCATCGCGGCCGGCGGCAAGCCCGGTGAAGTTCGCCATCGTGGCGCCCGTCACGAATCCCACGGCGCTGGTATCGGGCAGTCCGAGCAGGTCCAGTAGCCATGCGCTGCTGACGTCCTCGACCGCACTGTGGGCAGGGGTCACCCGGCGCAGGGCGCAGTTCTGGTCCCATGCGCTGACCAGCCAGTCGGCCGCGAGGGCGGCCGGGTGGGTGCCCCCGATGACGAATCCGAAGAACCGGCCCGACGGCATACCGGTGAGGCCGGGATCGCACGCTTCCACGAGAAGGTCGATGACGTCTTCTGGGTCGGACGGGTTGTCGGGCAGTTCGGTGCCCAGCGCGTGGGCCACCTGGTCGATCGAAGCCTGGGCCGGGACCGGTCGGCTGTCCAGGGAGGACAGCCATTCCAAGGCGTGCCGGTGGGCTCGGTCGAGGGCTGCTGAGTGCTGGTCCACCGATCCAGTCTCCACGGCCGCCTCGGGAGCCGCCAGACACCTTGGGGTGGCCCGCCCGACCCCTTCGGGGGTCAGGACGGGCGGCGCGACTTCGGAAGCTTGCTGACTACCGTCTCGTAGGAGTCGTCTACCGCTTCGAGGATCTGGTCGTCGGGGATGGCTCCTCCGATGTCGAGGGTGTTCCAGCCGGAGCGGCCGATGTAGGCCATCACCCGGGCATCGTCGGGGTACTGCAGCAGCCACTCGTCGGCCTCAGCCCTGCTGGCACCGCACTTGAGGCCGACGGAGCCGCCGCTGCCGAGGAACGCGAAGATCTTGTCGCCGACCTTGGCGACGTCGTCGCCCTCCCAGGGCTGGTCCTTCCACGCGCCAGGCTTGGCGAGACAGTAGGCGAGCAGCTCCTCATGGGTGAGACCGGCGCCAGCCGGGGGTCGACGGCCCTGGCCGTGCGGCCTCACTGATCGCTCCGCTCTGCGACCGTCCGCTCCAGCGAACGCTTCTCGGTCCTGGTAGTCGCCGTCGGGCGGCCCTGGTCCCGGGACCTCGGCTGACCCACCTCGGCGGGGAGGGTGGACAGGTAGGCGAGCACCGCGGGGAGGACGAACGGCACCACGAGCAGCTCCAGCCAGTCCCACAGCGTGTTGTCGCGGAAGCCCGTCCAGGCCCAGCCCAGCCAGTAACCGCCGACCGCCACGATCGCGAAGGCGACAACCCCGACCACCAGCACCGCCCGCCAGCGCCGGCTCTCACGGGTCCGGGTCTGCATCCACAGCGGGAGGAACGCCAGGGTGACGGGCAGGACCAGGAGGTGAAGCCAGTCCCACAGGGTGTTCCCCTTGAAGCCGGTCCAGTCCCACCCGCGCAGGTAGCCCCCGAGGGCCAACACGACCAGCACGAAGGCGGCCGTCACGAACGCGACCCAGTGTGATCGGCGCAGAGACCTCATGGGCCCAGAGTCCCCCCGCCGTCCGAAGGACACCAGTGGAGGATGGAAGGGGTCGGGCGGGCATTCCCTCGTCCGATCGGCGTACGTCACAAGCCAACATCGGTGTACCCAGCAAATGCCCAGCGAGCCTCCAGACGATTCCCGGACTGCTTTCGTACCCTGCGTTCAAAGCGACGAACAGGGAGCTCGGATGAAGCTGTACCGACGGCGGGGATGGTTCTCGCGCTGGCTCGACCGGCGGATCCCGGCGGTTGAAGGGGACATCAGTCTCCTCGACCGGACCGACGGCGTCGGCCTGGCCGCAGGCGAACACCAACGCGCGCACGCGGACGTCGTGAGCGAGGACGGCCGAGCAACCGTCAGCCCGGAGGCGCGGCCCCGGGGACGGTGAAGTGACATCGATGTGGACGCCGGCGTCTGTGTAGGTGCCAGCGTCGAATCTGCTCGGGGTCGCGTGAGCCAGGGGTGAGTGGACACGGTCCTCCCACCCCTGGCACCCGCGGGGGCGCGCCTAGGCGGTGACGGTTATTTCGTGGATCTCGTCAGCGGGATGGCCGGTGCGCTCGTGGATGCGCTTGACCGCTTCCGCGCTAGGCCCCTCGGAGAGGCAGAAGACGTGCCCGGTGTTCGGATCCGCCCACGCGTGCTTGAAGGTGACGCCCTCCTCCGACTGAATGTCCAGGTCGGCCTGGTGCGCTTCCGCGAGGGCTTCCCTCGTCACTCCGGGCATGTTGGTGTGCACGTCCATGAACTCTGGCATTCGCTGCCCATCCTTCCGTTGTCGCCCCTGATGGCGTCCATGCCGCGAGGAGGCGTTGGGGATATCGCGCCACGGCCGAGTGCCCGTGGCCCTCCCATGGTGGCGACGCACAGGGGCTGGGAGGTCCCCCATTCGTGCTAGCCCCGCCGAAGACCCGGTCCGCACTACGGCATCGGTTGCGGTGTCAGCCAGTCAGCGCACGTGTCGACTCGGCGGCGAGCCAGTTCGCGACTGAGAGCACGCTCAGGGCCATGGCCTCTTCGCTGACGCCCTGCTCGACCCGAAGCTCTGAAAGGGTCGGGATCTCTGCTCGAGTCCGCACCATCGCCCCCCAGTCGCAGCCGGCCCACCGCTGGGGGACCTGGGTCTCTGCGGCGACCACACGCGGGTCCAGTGCGGCGACGTCGACCAGCTCGTCGGGAGGCAGCGCCTCGCTGATCGGCAAGGCCGAGAGCTCGTGCAGCGCCTGCGCCCAGGCCTCGGTGATGGCGGGCTCGGTGTCCCTCGCCATCCCCGCCTCATACGCACATGCGGCCAGCATGCCGAGGACCGTGATGGAGAACGCCGGGACGTCACCCCCGTGTGCCGTCCCAGCGATCGGGGAGCCGCCGGCGCAACCCTGCGTGGCACATATCCGCCGCGCGGCGGCGTAGTCGCAGTACTGGTCGACGATGGTCGCGAGACTGCGCTTCCCGGCGGCCACCTCGAACATGCTGCCTGCCAGGTCCAGCACGGCGTCGAGCAACATGACGGTCCGGGCCGAGCCGGACGGGTGCTCCACCAAGGTCAGTAGCTCGGGCACGAGCCCCTCGGTGCACGTGCGACAAGGTCGGTGGGCAACGATCTCGCCGGCTCGCTGGCGGTGCAGCTCGCGCAGGACGGCTGCGCGCGGCCGCCAGGGAAGCAGGTCGTTCAGCTCCTCGTCCCGCTCGCGGCGCATGTCAGCGGGAAGCTGGGCGTAGGCACCGTCGATCGTGAGGTCGGCGACGAGGATGTCGGCAACGGTGAGGGCCTCTCCGGAGAGGTAGGCGCTGCCGTCGGGGGAGTGGTACATCGGAACTCTCTGTGCATAGGGAGAGGGCGCGCCGGGCGCGCCATCGCGTCATTCCCGGGTCGCGGCTCGTCCGCGAGAAAGTGCCCTGGAACAGGGTACGAGAAGCGGTCCGCGACAACGTCCCGGAAGCCCGAGTTGTACGGATTCAGGGTCGTGTGACGTGAAGCACGGTCGCCTCGCCCAAGGTGGTCCGGTCCGGCCTCAGCATGGCCCCGCACGAACCCAGAAGCCCAACCTCGACGGCTTGCTCTACCAACTGGCCGACCCGGGCCCGATGTCTCCGATCGTTCGACCCCGTGTGCCTTCCCGCGCAAGCCCACGGCATACGCTGCCGGTGCCGTGCGCAGCCTCGCGGCCGCCGGACGACGCACAAGGAGAACACCATGGCCTGGAAGCCCAGCGAGATTGGGGATCTCAGCGGCACGACCGCGATTGTCACCGGGGCGAACTCGGGCATCGGGTTCGTCGAGGCGAGGACGCTGGCCGAACATGGCGCCCACGTCATCCTGGCCGTGCGGAACATCGAGAGCGGCCGGGCGGCGGCGGCCCGGATCGACGGGAGCACGCAGGTCGAGTCCCTCGACCTGGCGTCGCAGAAGTCGGTGCGCGCGTTCGCCGACCGGATCGTCGCCCCGGTCGACCTGCTCGTCAACAACGCCGGGGTGATGTCGCCGCCAGTGCGCCGGACGACGGCCGAAGGGTTCGAGCTCCAGTTCGGCACGAACCATCTCGGGCACTTCGCGCTCACAGGACGACTGCTACCCGCCCTGCTCGCCGCCCCTGCGCCGAGGGTGACGACGGTGGCCTCGTTGGCCCACAACCAGGGTGACGAGCACGTGGTCGACGGGAACCCAGCCGGCGACTACCAGCCGAGAACGTCGTACGGACGGTCCAAGCTGGCGAACCTGCTCTTTGCGCTCGAACTGCACCGACGGGCGACGTCCGCGGGATCACCCCTCACATCAACGGCGGCCCACCCAGGGGTGGCAGTGACCAATCTCGTCGCCAGCCGCGACGGGATGGGCAGCCGATGGGTCGTCCGCACCCTCGCGCCCCCAGTCATGCGCCTCCTCCTGCCCGGCTCCGAGGGCGGAGCCGAGGCCGTCCTGTATGCCGCGACGGTCGCCGCTCCCGGGTCGTACACGGGCCCGCAGGGGCCCGGCGAAGTTCGCGGCAGGGTCGGCCCCGCCAAGCTCAGCCGCCTCGCGACGGACGAGGACCTTGCACGCCGGCTGTGGACCCTCAGCGAGGAGCTGACCGGGGTGACGATTGCGCTCTGACGTGAGCAGGGCAGGGGGACGCCGGCACTCGCGTCGGCTGAGGTTCGAGGTTATCCACGGCCGTGACCTGAGACCCGTCGACACACGTCCCTGCCACCTCGGGAGCGAGTTGGATGCGCCGCCGGGGCGCGCGCCGAGCGCCGGCCGTGGCTGCTGCCGTGAGAGTCTCGGTCCGTGAACACCACACGAGCCAGCGGCGTCCAGCTGCACATCACTTCGCTGCCCGATGGCCGGCTGGGGCCGTCCGCCCGTGACTTCGTGGACTGGCTCGCCGCTGCGGGGCAGTCCGTCTGGCAGGTCCTTCCGGTGTCGGTGCCCGACGAGCACCGTTCGCCCTACAAGTCGCCGTCCGCCTTCGCTGCGTCCCCCGCGCTGCTCGAGCACCCCCGCGCCGAGGTCACCCCGGAGGAGCTCCGCGCCTTCGCCGAGCGGGAGGCCTACTGGGCCGAGTCCTGGACCGCGTTCGGGGGCGACCTGGCCGACCAGGTGCGGTTCGACCGTGAGTGGGCGGACCTGCGTTCGTATGCCGCCGCGCGCGGCATACGGCTGATGGGCGACGTCCCGATCTATGTCGCGCCGGACGGCGCCGATGTGCGCGCATGGCCGCAGTTCTTCCGGGGCGACATGGTGGCGGGTTGCCCGCCGGACGCGTACGCAGTGACCGGGCAGCTCTGGGGCAACCCGCTGTACCGCTGGGACGTGATCGCGCAGGACGGGTTCCGTTGGTGGATCGAGCGGTTGCGACGCACGTTCGCGCTCTTCGACTTCGTGCGCCTCGACCACTTCCGCGGGTTCGCGGACTACTGGGCGATCCCGGCCGATGCCGCGACCGCCTTGGGTGGCCGGTGGGAGCGGGGGCCAGGGCGGGCCCTGTTCGACGCCGCCGCGGCCGAGCTGGGCGAGCTGCCGGTGCTGGCCGAGGACCTCGGCGACATCGATGCCCCCGTCATCGAGCTTCGGCGCGCGCTGGGGCTGCCCGGCATGGCGGTGCTGCAGTTCGGGTTCAACCCCGATGACCACGCGAACACGCACCACCCGGCCAACCTCGAGCAGCATCAGGTGGTCTACACCGGCACCCATGACAACGACACCGTCTGCGGCTGGTGGAGCGACCTGCCGGAGGCGCCGCGCGCGATGGTGCGCGCCGCCCTGCGGGAGGCCGGCGTCGCCGCAGACGTCGACGGGGAGCCGTCGTGGGCCCTGATCGGGCTCGCGCTGGAGATGCCGTGCGAGCTGGCGATGATGCAGGCGCAGGACGTGCTGGCCCTTGGCTCCGAGGCCAGGATGAACGCCCCCGGAATCGAGGGCGGCTGGAGCTGGCAGATGGAGCCCGGCGCTCTCACCGACGCCCATGCCGAGAGGCTGCGAGCCCTCACCGAGGCCGCCGGACGCTGCTGACGCCCGCGCCTGCTCCGTTGGGTCCGGGCAGCTTGTAGGTGGCCCCGCCGTAGGGCGGGTCCGGGGGCTCTGGTCCGGCCCACCTGGGTGAGCTGCCGCACGAAAAGGGACGTTTTGTCGGTATCCGCCCCGCGGCGTGGTGGAGCGCCAAGGCGCGCAAGAGGACGAAGGAAGCAGCTGGAAACTGAACCTCACACGTGCATTCCGAACTCGGTAGGGTTGTCTGCAGCTCGCAGGTGGCCCTCCGCGGCGTTGTCGGGTTCCGAGCGCACCGCGCACGCGCTGGGCCTCGCAAGGCGTGTACGGCAGGCGGTGAGCGATGGAGTTCCGCGTGTTGGGAGCGTTGGAGGTCCTCCACGACGGCAGGGCCCTGCCGCTCGGTGGCCGCAAGCAGCGGGCTGTGCTCGCTCGGCTCCTCCTCGACGCGGGCCAAGCCGTCTCCGCAGATACGTTGATATCGGCCGTGTGGGGGGAGAACCCTCCCGCTCACGACCGCGGAACGCTTCAGGTCTATGTGGCCAATCTGCGCAGGGTGCTTGACGTCAACGACGATGTCGACGGCGACCACCGGCGTCTACAGAGGCGGCCCTCCGGCTACCTGCTCAACTTGGTCCCGGGCGATGAGCTGGACATGCATCGCTTCCGGCGGCTCAGCCGCAAGGGCCGACTCCTGATGGGCCACGATCCCTCCAGCGCCGCAGCGCTGCTGCGCTCCTCACTGGAGACGTGGACCGGCACGCCGTTTCCCGATCTGACGGACGGGGCTGACCCACCGCCGGAGGTCGCAGGGCTGGAGGAGGAACATCTGGTAGCCCTCGAGGACCGAATCGAGGCCGACATCAACAGCGGAGCGGGCAGCGAGGCAGTGGCAGAGCTGGAGCGCCTCGTCGCAGAGCATCCACTGCGGGAGCGATTCCACGCTCATCGGATCGTCGCTCTGTACCGCGCCGGGCGGCAGGCGGACGCTTTGGAGGCCTACCGCCGAGCCCGCTCGGTGCTGCGCGAAGAACTTGGCATTGACCCCGGGCCCGCGCTCCAGCGGCTGGAGCGCGCGGTGCTGGAGCAGGACCCCATGCTTCTGTCGGTCGTCCCCGCCGTTCGGACCCTCCCCACGCTGCCAGAGACACCGAACCCAATCATCGGTCGACAGGCCGAGCTTGCCGACATCGTGGCCCTGCTGAAGGAGGGGAGTGTCCGGTTGGTGACTCTGATCGGACCTGGTGGCACGGGAAAGACGCGGCTGGCGCTCGAGGTGGCAAAGGCCCTGCAACCGGACTTTGAAGCGGGCGTCTTCTTTGTGGCCCTCGGAGCGGTCAGGGATCCAGCTCTGGTCATGTCCACCATCGCGACCACCCTCAATGTCAAAGAGGTGGCCGGGCGACCCCTGTCCGAGTTGATCCATGACCGACTCGACCGTCAGCACGCCCTGGTGGTCCTCGACAACTGTGAGCACCTACTCCCGGCCGCGCAGCATGTCAGTGACCTCCTGGCGCACACTCGGGACGTGAAGCTGCTTGCCACAAGCCGGGCGGCACTGCGGATCAGCGCGGAGCATGAATACCCGCTGGGCCCACTGCCCCTGCCTCCGGTGGGACGCGCGACATCCGTGCGGGAACTTGGGCGCAACGAGGCGGTAGCCCTCTTCCGGGAACGCGCGCGCGCCGTCCTCCCGCATTTCGACATCGACGAGGAAAGCGCGCCAGCCATCGCGGCTACCTGTCGGCACCTCGACGGACTGCCTCTGGCCATCGAGCTCGCCGCGGCGCGCATCCGCGTCCTGCCGCCGGAGGCCATCTTGGGCCGGCTCGATGCCCGCCTACGACTGCTTACCGGCGGGGCCAGGGACGTGCCGAGGCGACAGCAGACTCTTCGGAACACGATCGAGTGGAGCTACGAGCTGCTCAACGACGATGAGCGAGCGCTCTTCGCGCGACTCGGTGTGTTCGTTGGCGGGTGCCAGCTGGACGCGGTCGAAGCTGTGTGCGCGGAGGCAGGCGAAGAGGACCACGTCCTCGAGCGGCTCGAGAGTCTGGTCAGCCAAAGCCTGGTGCAGTTCCGCCAGGCACCAGGCGAGATGCCTCGGTTCACCATCTTGGAGACCATCCATGCCTTCGCCCGCGAGCTCCTTGAATCCTCCGGTCAGGCAACCGGGCTGCGCGGCGCCCACGCGCGCCACTATCTGTGTCTCGCGGAGAGTGCGGCCCCGCACCTGGTCGGGGGCGAACAGCTGCAATGGGTCTCGCAACTGAGCGGTGAACATGACAACCTGCGCGCCGCGCTCGACTGGGCAGTTGGTGCGCATGGCGACGGCTCCGTTGCACTGCGTCTGGCCGGCGCCCTCTGGCCGTTCTGGGAAATGGCGGGGCTCTTCCAGGAGGGACAGCGCTGGCTGGGGATGGCTCTGGCGCACGCAGATGAAGCGCCCTCCCCGGCGCTCCTGCGTGCCTGTTCCGGAGCAGGCACTTTGGCGTGGGGGTCAGGAGACGATGTCGCAGCGGCTGACTGGCACGAGCGCGCCTTGAGCTTGGCCCGCCGGCTGCGCGATCGTCACGAAGAGGCATTCGCACTCAACAACCTCGGGGCCGTCCATGCCGACCGCCACGAGTACCCGCAGGCAGAGTCGCTCTATGCGCAGGCGGCTGACCTTGCGCTCCGAGTGGGGGCCCGCCGTACGTACGGGATGACCCTCCACAACACTGCCGAGATCTACTTTCATCGTGGCGAGCTAGACCGCGCTGCCCATGCCTACGAGGACGCCTTGGCCATATTCCGCGAGATCGGCGACCAATGGCTCGTCAACGCCTCCTTGCGCGGCCTTGCGATGACAGGACTCCGACAGGGAGACCAGGAGCGGGCCACGGAGGCGTTGTGTCAGAGTCTCCGCCTCGCCGCGCAGCTCGGGGAGAACAATTGGGTGGCGGAGAACTTCGAGGGACTTGCTGCAGCTGCCCAGCACGCGAGGCGTCCGCAGCAAGCGGCTCGGCTGCTGGCGGCCTCCGAGGCCCTCCGATCCAGGATCGGCGTCCCGGTTCAGCTCCCGGACCGGCCGGACGTCGACGCGCTCCTGCTCGAGGTGAGGCGGGAGCTGACAGACGAAGCGTTCCGCGTTGCTTGGGAGGCGGGGCAAAGCATGGCCATCGCCGCGATGGTGGATGAGGTTCTCCAGAGCCAGCAGCATCCGAAGTGACCCCCGTGGGCGTGCGCCGCGATCTCCGCCTTGATGTCTCTCGCGGCCTTCCCGGTTCGGATGCCGCCGTTCCTATCGGTTCTGCGCACAGGCGCTTCGCGCGCAAAATGGCCGCCCCTTTGGATGCGCGGACCAGGCGCAGGCTGTCGGTGCGGGCGAAGGGTCCGCCGTTGCCATGGAGACCTCGAACCGGCGAGGGCCGACGGACGCCCGCATCCTCAGCGGCACCTGCTGATGAGTTCCGTCCAGCATCGGCACTCCGGCTTCTTGGGCGTCGCTCGTAAGCGTGGACGGTTGCCTGTTGGCCTGCGACAGGCTCACATCGGCGACGGTGAGTGCGCAGATCGCCGCGAGGAAGCCGCCGGCCACCAGGATGCCTCGGGCGGGGCGGGGCGGTGTAGTAAGCATGGAATCCTCACTTCCGGGAGAGTCAGTTACATGCACGCCTTCGTCAGTGCTTCTTGTTTGCGGTGCCTGGAGGCGGTGTCCAACCACCCCGGCGCCAGCACGCCGTTGCCTGTGAGGTCGTCGCACCGGATCAGCTGCTCCCTCACCCTGCCGGGTGCCTCAAGACCGTCCACAGAGCGCTCAGCGGAGGCAGCATCAGCAGCGGCTCGGCCCTCGCAAATCTTCCGAACACCGACAGCGCGAGTCAGGGACGCCAATGCACGTTCGTCCGCGGCGACGATTGGAGCGGGCAACGGTCGTGGTGTGGGCAGGGCATCGGTCCTACATGCCGTCGCCGTCGCCCCAACTCCCACCAACACCAAAGCAGCGAGTCGCCCTCTGGCTCTCCCCTCCCGGTCGAGCGCCCGGTAGTTCCAGTGCCCTCCCTCGCGCTGATCCCTGCTCGAGACAGTGGCAAGGCCGTCGCCAGAGGAGCCGAGACAGTGCACCGATGCCGACGCCCAGTGCCAGGTCCTTGCAGTGACGACGGCGTTGGTCATTGGAGTTCCGATCAAGAGCTGGAGGTCTTTCCGGCTCGATGTTCGACCTGGGGGCTTTAGGAACTCTTAAGAGCCCAGATCCTCGAGACGGCGCCCAGCGGGCGGCCGCGCCCCCCGAGAGCTGATCCTCCTCGACGTCAGAAGCAAGGCCGGTTCCCCGCAGGCCCAGCGGGCGAGCTCGGACCTCCGTGGCTCAGCAGCAGGGCCAGGACCGGCATCCCCGCAACGCTTTCGTGGCCAACGATGCCATCCGTCGCATGGCCCGCTTCAGGTTGGCCTTGCCTGTCTCCGGTGCGCGTGTTTCCGGGGGAAGGGGCCCCGTCACCGTGCATCCCTCCGGTTTGCCGCAATTTGCTCCAGCACAACCACTGCCAGGGCTACCCTTTCGAAGGGGCCTTGAAGGGGAAGGCGCCGATCGACCCGGGGGGGACTTGCCATGTGTGCTGACGAGATCATCGAGACGCCGAACAGCGCGGCCACCGCAGGCCCGGAGGATCCCCTGGACCGGAGCCGGGCGGCATACCCGGCCTCAGGTAGCCGTGGGCACCCACGGGGGATTTCTCGCCGGCAGGTGCTTGCTGGGCTGGCAGGGGCCCCGATCATGGCGTTGCTGCCGCAGTTTGCGACCGGACTGACGAGCGCACGCGCCGCCAGCGGGGTCGTCAGGGCGGCCCTGCACGTGCACACCTCGTTCTCCGAGGGCAGCAGCGGTATCACGGGCCTAGCCTCGAAGGCGACCTTGGCCAGCATGGAGTCACATATAGACGCCCTGGCTGCGCTCGGCTTCGACCTGTGCTTCTTCACCGATCACGACCACCGGATGGCGGGTGAGGGCACCGGACTGCGACCGGTCAGATATCCCGGCACGGAGAACCTGACCGCACCGCATTGGCGCTACGTCGCCGAGCGTGCCGGTAACCCCGCCAGCGGTTCGGCACGCCTGACGACCAACGGGCTCGAGGCGTCGATCGTGGCGGGCGCGGCTCGTGGGTTCCAAGGAATGTTCGTCGACTGTGCCCCGACGGACCGTGACTACCGGACGACCCTTGCGGGGGTCAGTTTGGCCTTCACCATGACGCACGCGACGCAGGGTGGATGGACGGAGGTGCGGCTCCGCACCTCCTATCACCCGGCGCGCGGAGGAAGGGCCGCTGGGACCTATGAGATCCACTATCTCTTCAGCCCCGTGGCCACCGGAAGGTCGATCTCGGTGCAGGGCCGCACAGCCATGGTTACCGTGCCCGTTGTCCGCGGCCAGCGTCAGCGGCTGGTAGTGACGCCAGTGGACGACATCCTCGCTGCCTTCCCCGACTTTGGGGGATTGGCCTCGGACAACGGTCTGTATGGCATCTGGATCGGTGTCGGGGCTCAAGCCGGCTCTAGTGCGAGCACGTTGGTCACCTCGTTCGAGATCCTGCGTTCGCTCGACGGGCCTGCGTCTCTCGCGCTGCAGCGGTCGATGATGGACACGATTGGCGGGCTGTATCCGAGCGTCTCGCTGGGGTCGGGGCTGGAAGCGTCCTATTCGACGCACATGAACCTGTTCGGTGCCCCGGGAGCCGTGAAGCTGCTGCGCCCCGCGGCGGGAGAAAGCAAGGGCCCTTACCTGACTCGTCTAGTCAGGGAGATCCACGCGGCCGGTGGCGTCGCGTCATACAACCACCCCTTCGGTGCCACCATCGGCACGCCCGCCACAGGCAGCGCCAGGGCAACCAAGCTCACCAGCACCGCTCGTACCCTGCTGGGCAACGGCCTCTACGGGTGCGATGTCTTGGAAGTGGGGTACGAGCGTCGCGGCAACATGGACGTGACGGGCCACCTAGACCTCTGGGACATCCTGCTCGCCGCCGGGTTGCGGGTGGTCGCGAACGGGGTCTCCGACGACCATGCAGGCACCATGACCAGCTGGACCGGCGGCACGAACCACTACGTGACCGATGTGATCAGCCCGACGCGGGAGACGGGACAGGTGACCGGCTTGATGGGTGGCGGGCGGGCCTTCGTCAGCCTCAGGACCGCCTTCGGTGGATTGCTCGACCTGGCTTGCGCTGGAGCATCGATGGGCGGCACAAGCAACACGACGGGGGGAACCGCGGAGGTGATGGTGGTCGCGAACGGACTGCCCACGGGAAGCAGCCTCCGGGTCATCCAGACCAGGGTGCACGGCGACAGGTCCGTGGCGACGCCACCTCCCCGCCTGCTAGACCGCTCATACTCCGCGTCGTCCTTGACCGGGGGGCTGGTGACCGTAGGGGTCAGCAACGTGCCCAGCTACGTGCGTGCCGAGGTCATCAGCAGCACCGGATCTCGGATCGCGTTCTCCAACCCGCTTTGGCTGGCCCCTACGGGTTGAAGACTCCCTGCCTCCTAGGACTCGATGGTCCCAAGCAGGCGCGCCCCCTTGCCACTGCTGGCTCGCCGCACGTCGTCGTGTTGGGCCGCGACGGCTCCGCCCTGGACCGGTAGGCGGTAGTGACCGCGTCGCTGGCAGGCGTCCTGGCTGTGCTCGTGTGCCGCGGCGACCTCCCGCGCCTCGTCCAACCGCGGACTACCGGCGGCGTTGGTGCGTGGTGGAGCGGTGCCATCGAACGGCGATGGCCATGGTGGTGACGGCAAGCGCGCCGGTGACCCACGATCTGGGGTTCCG